>NZ_JAKEIO010000065.1 GCF_021474405.1 [Streptosporangium] indianense | reverse complement strand
CCCCCGGGACGCCACCGCCCCACGACCCCGCCGAAGCCGGCACACCGGCGCACGAGCCGGCCCGTGCCACGGGGCCGGAGCACCACCCCGCGGACGACGGGGTCACGGGCGGCGACCCGTGGACCGGCCCGTGGGATCACCGCGAGACGCCGGTCCGCGGTCTCCCGGCCTCCGCGCAGAACAGTTCCTCGACCGTGGCCGGGGTGCGGGCCGGCGGGATGAACATCCCCTACGGCGGAGCCGAGTACTCGGGGGACGCCTGGGCGTGGGTCCGGGCCGGGGACCGGGTGACGCTGATGCTGGTGGACGGGCTCGGGCACGGGCCGGAGGCCGCCCGGGCCTCGTCCGCAGCGGTCACGGCCCTGTACCGCTGGGCGGACCTCTCCCCCGCCGATGCGCTGCGGCGGCTGCACGACGCACTCCAGGGCACACGGGGCGCGGCCGTCGCCCTGGCGCAGCTCGACCTGACGGCCGGGCGGCTGCGGTTCGCCGGCATCGGCAACGTCGGGGCGCGGCTGCGCACCGACGGCACCTGGCGCCCCCTGCTGTCGCGGCCCGGCATCGTCGGGGTCCACCGGCCCGGCACCCTCCAGGACGAGGAGGCCGCCTGGGTGGGCGACCCGGTACTGATCCTGCACACCGACGGTCTGCCCAGCCGCTGGACGCCGCCGTCCGACCCGGGTCTGCACACGGCCGACCCGGCCGTGACGGCCGCCGTGGCGATACGTGACGCCAGCAGTCCCGCCCGACCCGTGCGGGACGACACCGCCGTGGCCGTGCTGACCTCGAACCCGCCGGAACGCCCATGATGCGCACTTGGCAGATCACCACCGTCACCGACGCGGCCCGCGCCCGCATCTCGCTCGCGCGCCTGGCCGCCGCGTACGGTGTGCCCACCGTCGAACGGACCCGGCTCGCCGCCGGCCTCAGCGCCCACCTGCGGCAGTGCCTCACCAAGGGCGGCACCTGGCGGCTCACCATGGACCTGGCCGGCTCCCCCGCGGAGGAGGGCCTGCTGCACGTCACGGTGACCCCGTCGCCGGAGGCTTGCGCCGCCGGTGAGCCGCTCTGGGAGGTCACCGTCCCCTGCCCCGAGTCGGCCGAGGCCACCGAGGACGGCACCGTCGCCGACGACGCGGCCGCTCTGTCCGAGGCGCTGCTCGGCGCCGACGAGGACACGGCCGTCGTGCTGGACAAACTCGCCGAGCAGGAGGACCTGGTCCTCTTCCACCGCGAGGAGCTGCACCAGACCAACCAGGGCGTCCTGGCGCTGCACGCCGAGCTGGACGCGGCCGGACGGGCCCAGCGGGAGGCCTTCGCCGCCGAGCGCAGAGCCCGCAACGAGGCGGAGAGCGCCCGGCGCAGGCTGACGTTCCTCGCGGACGCGAGCGCCGTGCTGACCGCGTCGCTCAACCACGAGGAGATCGTGCGCCGGCTGCCGGACCTGCTGGTGCCGGAGTACGCGCGCAGCGTCGACGTCTGGCTGTTCGACCACGAGGAGGAGGAGCACCGGTCGGCGCATCCGGCGGCCGCCGTGGTCGCCGCGCGTACCGGCCGGCCCCAGTACGCCGCCGACCATCCGGGGAACCTGCCCGGCGTGGAGGACCAGCCGCCGTCCGCCCTGGACCCGGGACGGCCGTTGCTGTGCGTGCCACTGCCGACGCGCCGGGCTCCGCTGGGGGTCCTCACGCTGTCACCGCCCGGGGAGCGCTGGGACCCGGACGACGCGGTGATGCTGATCGAGCTCACCCGGCGAGCCAGCATCGCGATCGACAACGCCCGGCGCTTCGAGCACAACCGCGACATCGCCGAGACGCTGCAGCGCGCCCTGCTGACGGATCTGCCGACCACGCCCGGTCTCAGCCTGGCAGCACGGTATCTTCCGGCCACGCACGGACTGAACATCGGCGGTGACTGGTACGACGCGTTCCCCCAGCGGGACGGCGGTCTCATCACCGTCATCGGCGACGTGACCGGGCACGGGCTGCACGCGGCGGTCATGATGAGCCAGTTGCGCACCGCGCTGCGGGCGTACGCCGTCGACGGCGACAGCCCGGGCCGGCTGCTGACGCGTCTGCACCGGTTCCTGCACCACCTCCAGCCGGACCTGTACGCCACCGCCGTCATCGCCCGGTTCCACCCGGACGAGCCCACGCTGACCTGGGCCGCCGCGGGGCATCCGCCGCCGGTGCTGCGCCTGCCCGACGGCACCGTGCGCACCCTCGACGCCAAACCGGGCGCGATGCTCGGCATCCCGCTCACCCAGGAGATCGCCGACCACACGGAGGAGCTGGAGCCGGGCTCGACCCTCGCGCTGTACACGGACGGGCTGGTGGAGCGGCGTGCGCAGGGCATAGACCCGGGCATCGGGCGGCTGGCCACGGCGCTCGGCGGGTTCCGGTCGGCGGAGCTGGACGCGGATCTGGAGGGTTCGGCGGACCGGCTGCTGCATCCGCTGCTGAGCGATTCGGAGCGGGACGACGACGTGTGTCTGCTGCTGTGTCATTTCCAAGGCCGCGGGGAGTCCTGAGGACGGGTCCGGCCGGCCCGCTGTGCACGCGTTCTTCACTCCCGCCCGGTGCTTTTCGGCCACGGTGCGGGCATGGTGGTGATCGACGCGTTCGTCTGCCCGCCGCGTCCGACTGGCGCGCCGGCCGGACACACGGTGGGATCGAGAGGGTGCGAACCAGCGATCCAGGGGCAGTCGAAAGGCGTTCGAGGCAGACCGCCTGGAGCCGCAGAAAGGGATGAACACCGTGACACGACCCAGGATCCTGGTGGTTGGCGCAGGCTTCGCCGGCGTGGAGTGCGTCCGCCGTCTGGAACGGAAACTCTCCCCGGACGAGGCCGACGTCACTCTGGTGACGCCGTTCGCCTACCAGCTCTACCTGCCGCTGCTCCCCCAGGTCGCCTCCGGCGTGCTGACGCCGCAGTCGATCGCCGTCTCCCTGCGCCGCAGCAAGAAGTACCGCACGCGGATCATTCCGGGCGGCGCCATCGGGGTGGACCTGAAGTCCAAGGTCTGCGTCATCCGCACCATCACCGACCAGATCGTCGACGAGCCGTACGACTACATCGTGCTGGCGCCCGGCAGCATCACCCGCACCTTCGACATCCCGGGGCTGACGGACCACGCGTTCGGGATGAAGACGCTCGCCGAGGCGGCGTACATCCGTGACCACGTCATCGCGCAGCTGGACCTGGCCGACGCGAGCCAGGACCCGGTGGAGCGGGCCTCCCGGCTGCAGTTCGTGGTGGTCGGCGGCGGGTACGCGGGCACCGAGACCGCGGCGTGCCTGCAGCGGCTGACGCATGCCGCGGTCAAGCGCTACCCGCGGCTGGACCCGAGTCTGATCAAGTGGCACCTGATCGACATCGCGCCGAAGCTGATGCCGGAGCTCGGCGAGAAGCTCGGCAGCAGCGCGCAGGAGATCCTGCGCCGGCGGGGCATCGAGATCTCCCTGGGCACCTCCATCGCCAAGGCGGGCCCCGAGGAGGTCACCTTCACCGACGGGCGGGTGATCCCGACCCGCACGCTGATCTGGACGGCCGGTGTCGTCGCCAGCCCGCTGATCGCCACGCTCGGCGCGGAGACGGTCAAGGGGCGGCTCGCGGTCGCCCCCGAGATGAACCTGCCGGGTGAGGACGGGGTGTTCGCGCTCGGCGACTCGGCCGCGGTACCCGACCTGGCCAAGGGCGACGGGGCCATGTGCCCGCCCACCGCGCAGCACGCCCTGCGGCAGGGCAGGCACGTCGCCGACAACGTCATCGCGTCACTGCGGGCCCAGACGATGAAGCCGTACGTCCACAAGGACCTCGGGCTCGTCGTCGACCTCGGCGGCACCGACGCGGTCTCCAAGCCGCTGGGCATCGAACTGCGGGGGCTGCCCGCCCAGGCCGTGGCCCGCGGCTACCACTGGTCGGCGCTGCGCACCAACGTGGCCAAGACGCGGGTGATGACGAACTGGCTGCTCAACGCGGTCGCCGGTGACGACTTCGTACGGACGGGGTTCCAGGCGCGCAAGGCCGCGCGGCTGAAGGACTTCGAGTACACCGACGCCTATCTGACGCCGGAGCAGGTACGGGCACGGGTCGAGGGGGCGCGCGCGCCGGAGTAGGACCGGGCCGGACGGGAGCGTCCGGCCCGCGCGTGTCATGCTGAGATACGGATCTTGGTGTGAGTCGGAAGAGAGTGCGGCGGCGTGAGGGCAGCGGGACGCGCGGTGCGGGCACGGCTGCGGGACCGGATCGCGGCGTCCGACCCCGGTCTGCTGCGTCTGACGGCCGGGTTGCGGACGGTGGGCGCCATCGCCCTCACGCTGGCCGTGCTCTCCCTGCTGGGTGCCGATGTGCACCTGCTGGTGGCGGGGGCCATGGCGGCGATGGTCGCCACGTTCGCCATCCGGGAGAAGCAGCTCGGCGCGCAGGCCGTGACGCTCGCGCTGGGGCTTCCGGTGGCGCTGGCGTCGGTGTCCCTGGGGGCCCTGCTCAACACGCGGGTCGTGGTCGGTGACGCGTTCTTCGTCGTCCTGATCTTCTGCGCGGTCTACGGCCGCCGGTTCGGCGACCGGGGCACGGCCCTCGGGCTGATCGGCTTCCAGGTCTACTTCCTGTCCCTGTTCGTCGGCGCCACCGTCGACGCCCTGCCGGAGCTGTGCGGTGCCATGGCGCTGGCGTTCTGCTCCAGTGCCCTGATGCGCTTCGCGATCGTGCCCGCGACGCCCGCGGGTGTGCTGCTGCGGCTGCGTCTGGCCTTCCGCGCCCGGCTGGCCCAGCTGGTGTCCGCGCAGCTCGAACTCCTCGACGCCCCCGCGGACGAGATGGACAAGGCGCTGGAGGCCGTGCGCGAGGGCACCGCCCGGCTGCACGAGACGGCCATGATGATCCAGGGGCGGCTGGAGGAGGGCACTCCGGACGAGTCGGCCGCACGGCTGGTGCAGCGCAGGATCGCGGACGCCGAGGTCGCCGCGGAGCGGCTCGGTCTGCTGCTGCTGACCGCTCGCACCGCCGAACGGGCCGACACGCTGACCCTGCACCTGCCGGGCGCGCCCGCCCCGTCGCTCGCCGGGCCGCGGATGCCGGACGAGGCGGGTGCCACGCTGCGCCGCGATCTGCGGGCCCTGCACGCCCTGGTGCTGAAGGCCGGCAGCGGCGACACGGGCGCCGGTCTGGCCCATGTGCGCAACCGGCTCCTCGGATACCGGGACGAGGAGAACCTGCCGCCCGCGTCGGCCGCCCTCCAGGACGTCTTCCGCGGCATCGGCGAGTGTGCCCGCGCCGTGCTGGGGCTGCGGATCGCCCTGGACGGTCCGCAGGACGAGTCGGACGACAGCCCCGCCACGGCCCGCTCCCGCGAGGAACTGGACGCGGAGGACGCCGCGATCGACGGCGGCGGGGAAGCAGCGCAGGAAGAGCAGACCGGTCTGCGGCGGCCCACCACCCGTGCGGCCGTGCAGGTCGCCGTGGGCTCCTCTCTGGCCATCATCGGGGGCGAGCTGCTGTCCACGCAGCGCTGGTACTGGGCCGTGCTGACGTGCTGGATCGTTTTCCTCAACACCGCGTCGACGGGCGAGATCCTGGTCAAGGGGTACCGGCGGCTGCTGGGCACGGTGTTCGGCGTGGTGGCCGGAATCGTCCTGGCGGGGCTGGTCGGCAAGCACACCTGGCCGGCGTTCGTCCTGGTCCTGGTGCTGATCTTCGCGATGTTCTACTCGGCGCCGCTGTCGTACACGCTGATGTCGTTCTTCGTCACGGCGATGCTCGGGCTGCTGTACACGCTGCTGCACACGTACAGCCTCGACGTGCTCCTGCTGCGCATCGAGGAGACGGCGCTCGGCGCGGCCTGCGGGGTGGTCGCGGCGGCGCTGGTCCTGCCGGTGCGGACGGACCGCCGGACGAACGAGCTGCTGGAGACCGTACTGGAGCGTCTGGCCGAGGTCACCGAGGCGGCGGTCGGTCAGCTCAGTGGCGGGCCTGCGGACGAGCTGCTGGACCGGGCGCGCGACCTCGACCAGGCGCTGGCCGATCTCCGGGCCGCCACGCAGCCGCTGATCCACCCGGTCACCCCGCTGCGGACGCGGCGGCACACGGCCCGGTACGTGGTGGCGCTGCTGGAGACGTGCGCGTACCACGCGCGGACGCTGGCGGCGACCGCCGAGCTGCTGCCCACGCACCCCTCGATCGCGGCGGACCCGCGTCTGCGCGGGGCCGCCGCGCGCACCGTGCGCAACATCGAGGCCATCGCCGCCCGGGTCGCCGACGAGCACGCGGGCGCACGGGTCGAGACCGGGCCGAGCATCGCCTCCCTGCTGGGTTCCGACGGCGGCACGCCGCGCTACGGACGCATCACCGACCGCGTGCTGCGGCATCTGGAGCGGCTGGACGAGGCGGTGGTCGGCCTCGCGCGGCCGCTGGACGTGCCGGTGGCGGCGCCCAAGGGGTGAAGAACCTCCCAGACCGGAGAGCGGCTGCCCCTCAGAAATCCGTGGGGAGTCCGCTCACCTCGGCGATGCCCCGCAGCTCCTCGTTCTGCTTGTGCCGGTCCCGGATGTAGTCGGCGATCTCGCCGAGCCGGACCGGGTCGGACGCGGTGGTGGAGTCGGTGACGATCCGGACCGGGCCGGTGTCGTCGACGTTCAGTTCGACCACTTCGTTGTCCAGGCGGCCGGTGACGGCGGTGGCGATGACGAGGGCCACCTCGTCACGCACCTCCTGGGGCAGTTCGTCGTCGGTCCCGGAGTCGAGCGCGAAGTCGAGGCTGGACAGGCGTTCCTCTTCGATCGCCTCGAGGACCGGTTCCACCGCACGCATCAGGAGGCGGTAGTCCTCGGTGTCCATCCGGATGCGCAGGAGGTCCAGGTACATGTCCACGGGCCGGCCATCGCCATGCGGAATCTCGGAATCGCTCATGGGCACCGTGTTCCCCGAAGAGCGCGGCTCAGACGCGCCGCCACCGGGCCATGGCGAAGGAGAACACCCCGAAGAGCACCAGCCCCGCCGCGACGCACACCAGCAGCCAGGGGCCGAGCGGGGTGTCGGCGAAGGTCCGCAGGGTGTCGTCCAGGCCCTTGGCCTTGTCGGGTTCGTAGTCGACGGCCGCGCTCACGGCAAAGACACCGGCCACGGCGAACACCAGCCCGCGGGCCGCGCCGCCGGCCACGCCCGTGACGTCCACCAGTTGCCGCGTCCGGTGGCTCATCTGCCCCAGCCGGAGCTTGTCGTGGTACTTGCGCAGCACCGCGCGCACGGCGATCCAGCCGCCGGCCACGACGATGCCGATCCCCGCGGCACCCACCAGCCACTGGCCGCCCGGTATCTCCAGAACCATGGCCGTGGCGTCCCGGGACTGCTGGTCGCTGGATCCGCCGCTCTGGTGGCGGCTGATCGCGAACGTCAGCACCGAGTAGGCGACGAAGACGTAGAACGCGCAGCGGACCGTCGCCATCAGCCGCTTGCGGGCGCTGCGGCCGTCCTTGCCGACCGAGCCGAAGAGAGCTTCGGACAGCCGCCACAGGGCCATGCCGACGAGCCCGATGCCCAGCGCCCACAGCAGCACCGCGCCGAACGGCTTCTGCGCCAGTTCCTGCAGCGCTCCCCCGCGGTCGGCCTGCCGGCCGGTGTCGCCGAAGGCGATCTGCAGGGCCAGCGCTCCGACGAGCAGATAGATCACGCCCCGGGCGGCGAAACCCGCCCGTGCCGCCCCCTCGGTCACCGAACCCCGCGCCATCCGCCGGGCCCGGAATCGACCGCCCTGTGCCATCGCACTCGTGTTCATGTCGACCTCCCGGGAGTGCGGATGCCCCCGGGCGGCGTCCACACACCCCTACAACCCCCGGACCAGGGGATTCCGGTTCGGGGCACCCGTCCTGGGCTCAGGACCGCCGCAGCCGTCTGCCGCGGCCGGCGCTGCCGAGGGCGTGCAGGTGCTCCAGGGCGTCCAGGACGACCGTGCGGTCGTGCCAGGCGAGCCAGCGGCCCGCCTCGGTTCCCACGGTGTCCAGGGCCTTGGTCTGGGCTGTCGTCAGTCCGTTCAGGGGCCGGTCCAGATGGGCCGAGACCATGCCGACGCACAGCCCGGACGCCGTCGTCAGGGGCACGCTGTGGCACGCCCGGCTGCCCGCCGCGAGGATGGCCCGCCGGGCCGGTTCGGTGAACACCGGGTCGCTCTCCACCTCCCGCACGGTGACCTGCGAGACGTCCCGGGCGGCCTGCGCGCAGGACGTGCCGTCGTCGCCGACGTGGGCGAAGAAGTCGACGAAGCCGGCCGTGAGGCCGGTGTGCTCCTCGATGTTCAGTCCGCCCCGCGCCCGGTCGGTCAGCTGCACATTGCCCATGTCGGTGCCGACCACGGTCAAGGCGGAGCCGAGGACGGCCTTCAGGACGGCACCGCGGCTGCCGGACCCGGACCGGTGCGCCCGGGTGAAGGTCAGTTCGGGTTCCGGACCGCGCACCCGGCCCGGGAACCACAGTGCGTCCCCCGCCTCGGGGCGAGGCGCGGTCACCAGCATTCCTGCCAGCGTGCGCAGCTTGACGTTGTACCGCTGGGACGCCCGCTGCATCAGCGCGAAGGCGCTCTCGGCGTCGGGCAACGCGTACCGCTCCTGCAGGATGCCCTGCGCCTGCGAGATCAGCGGGCGCACACGGGCGCGGGCCCGCAGGTCGCGCACTTCGGCGCGCAGGCGCTCCAGTTCGCCGTCGTCGGCGGCCGCCTCCCGCCCCCTGGTGGACATGGAACTCCTCGGGTGTCGGTGCGGTGGCACGAAGGGGCCCGGCCGACGGCGCACGCCGTCGGCCGGGCCCTCGTTCGGCCTCGTCCTCCCTGCCGCTCAGCGGCGCAGGGGGGTCAGGCGGGTTCGGAGACCGCCATGCGCGGCCCCGCCGCCGGCGCGGCGGGTTCGCGAACCGGTGCGGGTGCGGTCGCGAGCCACTCGTGAGCGGCCTCGAGGGCGCGCTCGACGGTCCGGGTACCGGTGGACACGCACAGCGTGTACGCCAGGTCGCGTACCCGGGGGTTGTGCTCCGCCGGTCCGCCGGTGGCCTCGGCGGCGGCCAGGGCTTCGTACTCGTCGACGAGCCGGCGCAGCATGGCGGGGTGGGGCCTCAGCATGGTGGGTTTCGCTCCTCGTGATGTCGGGTGGTCAGGCCGTCGTGGAGGGGCCGCCGGTGCCCCGGTTGCCCGTCCGCTGCCCCAGGACCTCGTCGCGCACCCGGGCGCAGCTGCGGCTGATGAGGCGGGAGACGTGCATCTGTGAGATGCCGAGATGATCGGCGATGCGGCTCTGGGTCATGTCCTCGAAGAAGCGCATGTAGAGGATGGCCCGTTCGCGTTCCGGCAGGCGGCGCAGCCCTTCCTTGGCGGACTCGCGGTCCACGACGACGTCGTAGGAGGAGTCGGCCGCGCCGAGGGTGTCAGCGAGGCTGTAGCCGTCGTCGTCGGCCGAGAGTTCGGCGTCCAGCGACAGGGTGCTGAAGCTGTCCAGGGCCTCGATCCCGGCGTTGACCTCTTCCTCGGTGAGGCCGGTGTGGCGGGCGAGATCCGCCACGGAGGGCTCGGGGCTGCCCGGGTTCTGGGTGAGTTCGCGGCGTGCCACCCGCACCTTGTTGCGCAGTTCCTGCACACGGCGGGGCACCCGCAGGGCCCACATGCGGTCCCGGAAATGCCGCTTAACCTCGCCGGTGATGGTCGGGACGGCGTAACTCTCGAAGGCACCCCGGCTCGGGTCGAACCGGTCGATGGCCTTGACCAGACCCAGGGCGGCGACCTGCCGGAGGTCCTCGATCGACTCTCCGCGGTCGCGGAAGCGGCCGGCGATGCGGTGGGCCATGGGCAGCCACAGGGTGACCAGTTCGTCGCGGACGGCCTCCCGTTCGGGGCCCTCCTCCAGTTCGGCCATTCGGGCGAAGAGGGCGGCGGTGTCCGGGGCGTCGTCGTGACGCCGCCGGGAAGCGGGGGCCGTCGTTTCGGGCGTGCCGGGACGATGGGTGGGCGTTTCGATGAGCATGCGGATTCGCTCCTGAACGGTGGTTTCAGGGACTGACCGCGGGAAGGACGCCGCCCGGATCGCCTGGAGGGCCTCCGGGGCGGTCATACCACTCCCGCTGGGGCGCCTCCGGTCCGAAGCACGAATCTGCGTCTGCCCTGCCCCCGGGGGAACAAACTCCGCTTTGCACTGCAATCTGTCCGACGCCGCATCACGGGTGCTCAGGACAGGGGTACGACGGCGGTGATGCACTTCCCCCCGGTGGGCAGATCCGACACCCGCACGTCGCGGGAGAGCCGGCAGACGATGGGCCAGCCGTGGCCGCCGTGCCGCAGTCGTCCGTGCGGGTCGGTGCGGGGCACGGTCACGGGCAGCGCGTCACTGCGGTCGCTGACCGACACGCGGACGCCGGGGTCGTCGACGTCCACCCGGAAGTCGGTGACTCCGCCGCCGTGCAAAATCGCGTTGGTCGTCAGCTCCGAGGCGACGAGCAAGGCGTCGGACAGGGCGTTGGTGTCGCACGGGGTGTGGGTGGCCCGGCAGCGTTCGGCCACGGCGCGCTCCACCGCCCGGCGCGCCTCGGCGGGCTTGCACGGCCGGGTCCGGTGAGCGCCGAGCGGCTCGCCTATGAATTCGATCATGTGCTCCTCGCACATTCTGCAGCTCCCTGACAGCACGGACGGAAAACCGGGTCCGGACCGGGTACCGTGACGGCCCGCAGGGGCTGCCCGGGGTCCTCGGACCCACTGCTCGCAAGGGACTCACGGCGCTCGGGGACGCGCACCTCGTGAACGCCGCGGTCTCCTTGTTCGGCTCACCTCTCTCCGCACCTGCAAACCTCCACCCCCACCGAAAGGACCGGAAAACACCTCGAACGGCCGGACGCCGGTGCCATCTCCGCGCGTTCGGCGGGTACGCGGTCTGCATGACGGATGTGGTGGATTCGGACGAGCTGTTGCGGCGCATCCAGCGTGCGAGGGAGTGCGCGGTGCAGGAGGAGCGGACGTGGCGGGCCAGGAGCGAGGAGCTGGATGCGACCGACCCGCAAGGGGCCCGGGACGCGACCGTGCGGCGGATGTCCTACGAGGCCGTGCTGCGGGTGCTGGACGAGATCGTGAGCCCGGGCAAACACGCCCCGGAGAGCTGACCGGGCGGCGGCCGGTGCCGGTACGGGCGGGTCCGGATTGCGCGGGCACACGCCGGGAACCCGATGCGCATGACAGTCGACCACACGCGAGCACCTGTTCTGGAAGCCCTGGACGAGTACCGACGCAAGGGGCGTCTGTCGTTCACGCCACCCGGCCACAAGCAGGCGCGCGGCGCGGATCCGGCGGTCCGGGAGATCCTCGGTGACGCGGTGTTCCACGGGGACGTGCTGGCCTCGGGCGGTCTGGACGACCGGCTGACCCGGGGCCGGGTGCTGCAGCGGGCACAGGAGCTGATGGCCGACGCGGTGCACGCCGAGCACACGTTCTTCAGCACGTGCGGCAGTTCCCTGTCGGTGAAGGCCGCGATGCTGTCCGTCGCGGGGCCGCACGAGAAGCTGCTGGTCGGGCGGGACGCGCACAAGTCGGTGGTGGCGGGTCTGATCATCTCCGGTATCGAGCCGGTCTGGGTCGAGCCCCGGTGGGACGCCGAGCGGAACCTCGCCCATCCGCCGTCCGCCGAGGAGTTCGACCGGGCCTTCGACGCGCATCCGGACGCGCGGGGCGCGCTGGTCACCAGTCCCACGCCGTACGGCGGCTGCGCGGACCTGAGGGCGATCGCCGACGTGTGCCACCGGCGCTCGCGGCCGCTGATCGTCGACGAGGCGTGGGGCGCGCACCTGCCGTTCCACCCCGGTCTGCCGTCCTGGGCGATGGACGCGGGTGCGGACATCTGCGTGACCAGCATCCACAAGATGGGCAGCGGACTGGAGCAGGGTTCGGTCTTCCATCTGCAGGGCGATCTGGTGCCGCCGGAGTTGCTGGGGATGCGTGCGGACCTGTTGGGCACCACCAGCCCGTCGGTGCTGATCTACGCGGGGCTGGACGGCTGGCGGCGGCAGATGGCGCTGCGCGGCGAGGAGCTGATGGGCGGTGCGCTGGAGCTCGCGGCCGAGGTCCGGGCGGCCATCGAGGAGATCGACGGCCTGCACGTCAACGACCGGGACGACTTCTGCGGTCCGGGCCTGGCCGACGACCTCGACCCGCTGCCCGGGGTGATCGACCTGACCGGACTCGGGATCACGGGTTTCCAGGCGGCGGACTGGCTGCGCGAGAACCGGCAGATCGATGCACACCTGGTCGACCACCGGCGTATCGGCGCGCAGATCACCCACGGCGACGATCGGGAGACCACGGGGCCGCTGCTGGAGGCGCTGCGCGACCTCGCGCGGGCGGCGCCGGACCTGCCCCGGGCGCCGCAAGTGGAGGTTCCGTCGCCGGCGGAGCTGCGGATGGAGCAGGCGGTGCTGCCCCGGGACGCGTTCTTCGGCCCGGCCGAGGCCGTACCGGTCGCGGAGGCCGCCGGGCGGGTCGCCGCCGAGATGATCACGCCGTATCCCCCCGGCATCCCCGCCGTCCTGCCCGGTGAGCGCCTGACCGAGCCGGTGCTGGTCTACCTTCGGACGGGGCTGGATGCGGGCATGCATCTGCCCGATCCCGAGGACCCGGAGCTGGAGACGGTGCGGGTGCTCGCGCAGTGAGCCTGGAGTGAAACCGGTCACGCAACCCGGTCTTCGAGTGCGTACCCGCTCCCGAAATGGTTTACGGTTCATTCATACGTGGTGACGGAGTCGCACTCCTGGTCCTCCGTGCATCACCGTTTGACGGCCCTGGCTGGTCTCCCCCGTCCAGCCAGGGCTTTTTCATGCCCGGGCGGCCTGTCGGAAGAAGTCACGCACGCCGAGGTGCTCCGGGCCCCGGCAGCGGCTGAAATGGGCTTAGGGACAGCACCGCAGTCGACCGCCCGGCGAGGAGCTCCGCGTCATGACCAAAGCGATCAAACTCCTGACCGCCCTGCCTCCTCCCCAGCGGCAGCGCCTGATGACGCTCGCCCGGGAGGTGTCCTTCCCCGAGGACGCCCGCATCTTCGAGGCGGACGGCAGGGCCGACCGCTTCTGGGTCATCCGCTCCGGCGCCGTCTCTCTCGACCAGCAGGTGAACTCCCTGCAGCGGGTGACCGTGGCCAGCCTCGGCGCGGGCGACCTGCTCGGCTGGTCGTGGCTGTTCCCGCCCTACACCTGGGACTTCGGCGCGGTGGCGTTCAGCCCGGTGCGGGCCTACGAGTTCGACGCGGCGGCCGTGCTGCGGCTGTGCGAGGAGGACCCGAAGCTCGGCGTGATGCTGGTGCGCAACGTCGCCGAGGTGCTCGCGCACCGGCTGGAGATGACCCGCGGCAAGCTGATGGAGCAGTACACGCTGCACCGGCGCGGGGTCCTGTGAACCCGGTGGGCCCTCCGGGTTGGTGACGCGGGGCGCGGTGAGATCGGTGGGTCCTCAGACGCGGTAGCGCCGCAGTGCCGGTACGGCGGCGGCCAGTGCCAGCATCACCGCGACGACCAGCAGTCCGCCGCCCGCGACGGCGGTGCGGGGGCCGAAGGCGGATCCGGCGGTGCCGTGCAGCACGTCCGCCAGGCGGGGCCCGCCCGCCACGACGACCGTGAAGACGCCCTGCATGCGTCCGCGCATCTCGTCGGTCGCCGCGGACAGCAGGATCGCCCCGCGGAAGACCATGGAGACCATGTCGGCCACGCCGGCGAGGGCGAGGAAGGCCACCGCGACCCAGAGGCTGTCGCTCAGCCCGAACCCCGTGACGGCCACGCCCCAGACGACCACGGCCCCGATGACCATCAGGCCGTGCCGCCGGGCCCGGGAGAAGGTGCCCGAGAACAGTCCGCCCAGCACGGCCCCGATGGGGATCGCCGCGAACAGCAGGCCCAGCGCGAGCCCTTCGCCGTACGGGGCGTAAGTCTGGGAGGCGAGTTGCGGGAACAGGGCGCGGGGCATGCCGAGGACCATGGCGACGATGTCGGCGAGGAACGACAGCAGCAGCACCGTGTGCCCGGAGATGTAGCGGAAACCGGCGGCGATCTCCTTCACGCCCGCGCGTCGCACCGCCGTGCCGCCCAGGGGCGGCAGCGCGGGCAGCCGGTACACCGCCCACACCGTCACACACAGGGCCAGGGCGTCGAGGAGGTACAGCTCGGGCAGCCCGATGACCGGGATGAGGGCGCCGGCGAGCAGGGGGCCCGCCACCTGCCCGGTCTGCATCACGGTCGAGCCGAGGGCGCCCGCGGCGGGCAGTTCGTCCTCGGGGACCAGCCGGGCTATGGAGGCGGTGCGGGCCGGTGCGTTGAGGCCCCAGAAGGCCTGCTGCACGGAGAGCAGCAGCATCAGCGTGGCCACCGACCCCAGGCCCACGAAGGCCTGGAGCCAGAACAGCAGCGAGGTGACGGCGATGCCGCTGTTGGTGATCAGCAGCAGCTTGCGCCGGTCCATGGTGTCGGCGATCGCCCCGCCCCACAGCGCGAACACGATCAGAGGCACCAGGCCGGCCAGGCTCGCCGCGCCCACCCAGGCCGAGGAGCCGGTGATGTCGTAGATCTGCTTGGGGACGGCGACGGCGGTCAGCTGGCTGCCGACGGCCGTGACGACGGTCGAGCCCCACAGCCGACGGTAGGCGGGGCGACGCAGGGGGCGGGTGTCCATGGCCCAGCGTCGCCAGCCGCGCCGCCGGGGTGCCTCGGGTTCGCTCCCCCGCTCTTCGTTCGTGCTCTCGCTCGTGTCCACGCGCCGCTTCCTGGATGCTCGTTACATCTTTCCGGGCGTGGATCACTATCGCACCAGCCCGGCGGCGGCTCGCGGCCGAGGGGTCAGCTGCCCACGATGAGCACGGCGCCGAGCACGATCATGGTGGCGGCGACCAGGCCGTCCAGAACACGCCAGGCGGTGGGCCTGGCGAGGAAGCGGCCGAGCAGGCGGGCGCCGAACCCGAGGCCGGTGAACCAGCACAGGGAGGCCAGTACGGCGCCGAGGCCGAAGGTCCAGCGCAGCTCACCGTGGTCGGCGGCGACGGAGCCCAGCAGGAACACGGTGTCGAGGTAGACGTGCGGGTTGAGCCAGGTCATGGCCAGGCAGGTGAGCACGGCCCGGCGCACCGATCCGGCCGCCTCCCCCTCGGTGCGCAGCGCGCCGCCGTCCTTGCGGAACACCCGCCGGGCGGCCAGGGCCCCGTAGCACAGCAGGAACGCGCCGCCGATCCAGCCGACCAGCGTCAGGGCGCCCGGCCACTTCACCACCACCGCGCCGACACCGCCGACGCCGAGCGCGATCAGCGCGGCGTCGGACAGGGCGCAGATCCCGACGACGGCGAGGACGGCCTGGCGGCGGATCCCCTGGCGCAGGACGAAGGCGTTCTGGGCGCCGATGGCGACGATGAGGGACAGTCCGGTGCCGAAACCGGCGGCGCCGGCGGTGAAGGTGCTGGTCATGGGCCCGACGCTACGGACGGCCACCGTCGGGGTCCAGCTAATGATTCTTACCTATCATTAGCTCACATGATGGTGAAGGATCTCCCGCTGGACCAGGTACGGACCCTGCTCGCCGTCGTGGACGAGGGGACGTTCGACGCGGCGGCCACCGCGCTTCACGTGACGCCGTCGGCGATCAGCCAGCGCGTGAAGGCGCTGGAGCAGCGCACGGGGCGGGTGCTGCTGCTGCGGACCAAGCCGGTGCGGCCGACGGAGTCGGGCGAGGTACTGGTGCGGCTGGCCCGCCAGGTGGCCCGGCTGGAGCACGACGCCTACGCGGAGCTCGGGCTGAGCGGTGCCGGGGAGCCGACCCGGGTGTCGGTGGCGGTGAACGCGGACTCGCTGGCCACCTGGTTCCTGCCGGTGCTCACCCGCGTTCCGGAGGAGCTGCGGCTCTGCTTCGAGCTGCGCCGCGAGGACGAGGACCACACGGCGGCCCTGCTGCGGGAGGGCGCCGTGATGGCCGCGGTGACCTCGTCGCCGGACCCCGTGCCGGGCTGCTCCGTACGGTCGCTCGGGCGCATGCGCTATCTCCCCGTGGCCGCGCCGGACTTCGCCGAGCGCCACCTCGGCGGGCCCCTGGCGGAGGGGCTCGCGCAGGCACCCGTGGTGGTCTTCGACCGGCGCGACGACTTCCAGGACGGTTTCGTGCGCGGGCTCACCCGTGGGCGCGTCGGCGCGAGCGCGCTGCGGCACTACGTGCCGACGTCGGAGGGCTTCGCCGAGGCCGTCGCCGCCGGTCTCGGGTGGGGACTGGTACCGGAGCCCCAGGCGGATCCGCTGCTGCGCGACGGACGGCTCGTCGGCATCGACCCGGGCCGCCCGGTCGACGTGCCGCTGTACTGGCAGCAATGGAGGCTCGACTCGCCGGCGCTCGCGCAGGTGGCGCGGACGGTGACGGCGACCGCGGCGGAGGCGCTGCGGGCCTGACGTGTCAGTCGCGCAGGGCCCGCAAGCCGGGCCGCCGTCTCAGTCGCGCACGGCCTGAAGCCGGGCCGCCGCCCTGTCCGGTCTCAGTCGCGCACGGCCTGAAGCCGGGCCGCCGCGCTGTCCAGCAGCATCTCCAGGGCCGTCGGATAGGCGCTGGTGATCATCCGGGTGGCGAGCAGGGGCGCCGCCTCGGCGATGCGGGGGTGGGTGGTGGCGGGCAGGTGGGCGTACGTCGATCGCCACATGTCCTCGTCGGCGTGCAGCGAGTCGCTGGGCAGGGCCAGCGAGGCGGCGTCCAGCGCCGCGAAGGCCAGGGTCTGGTCGATGAAGGCGTGGTAGACGCGCACGGTGTCGGGCAGCGGGAAGCCGGCCGTGCGCAGGACGTCCAGCACGGCCTCGTCGGCGGCCAGTTCGTGCGCCCGACCCGTGACCCGGTTCGTGGTCAGCAGCGCGGCCTGCGGATGGGCGAGGTACGCGGCGTGGATGCGCAGCCCGAAGGCCCTGAGGTCCGCCCGCCACTCCCCCGTGCGCCGCCACCCCCGGAGGGCCTGGCCGATGAGGGCGTCGCCGATGGCGAGGGTCAGGTCGTCCATGCCGCGGAAGTACCGGTACAGCGTGCTCGGGTCGGCGTCCAGGGCGAGACCCAGCCGACGGGCGGTCAGTCCGGCGCTGCCGTGTTCGCGCAGCAGGCGCAGTGCGGTCTCGACGATCAGCTCCTCGGACAGCACGGTGCCGCTCTTGGTGGGCCTGCGCCGACGTCGTTTCTCCTCGGGCACCACGGGCTTGGGCACGGCGGGCTCCCTCCTTATGCCAACGCCATTGACCTTAAGGCACCGGGCGACGTTTCATCACTGCAAGGGCGCGTCACGTTCTTCGCATATAGGGAGCTTTGGTCATGCGTGTACTGCTCGTGGGTGCTGGTGGTGTCGGTGGGGCGATCACCCGGATCGCGGCCCGGCGGCCGTTCTTCGAGGCGATGGTGGTGGCCGACTACGACCCGGACCGGGCCGAGGCCGCGGTCGCGGCGGTGGGCGGCGACGCACGGTTCACTGCCGAGCAGGTGGACGCGGGCGACGAGGCGGCCGTGGCCCGCCTGCTCCAGTTGCATCGCTGCGACGTCCTGCTCAATGCCACCGATCCGCGCTTCGTGATGCCGCTGTTCCGCGCCGCCCGGTCCGCGGGCGCCGCCTATCTCGACATGGCGATGTCGCTGTCCCGTCCGCATGCCGAGCGGCCCTACGAGGAGTGCGGGGTCAAGCTCGGTGACGAGCAGTTCGCCCAGGCCGCGGACTGGGAGAAGGCGGGGCTGCTGGCGGTCGTCGGCATGGGCGTGGAGCCGGGTCTCTCGGACGTGTTCGCGCGCTACGCCGCCGACGAACTCTTCGACGAGATCGAGGAGATCGGCATCCGGGACGGCGCGAACCTGGCCGTCGACGGCTATGACTTCGCGCCCTCGTTCAGCATCTGGACCACCATCGAGGAGTGCCTCAACCCGCCGGTCGTCTACGAGAGCGGGAAGGGCTGGTTCACCACCGAGCCGTTCAGCGAGCCCGAGGTGTTCGACTTCCCCGACGGGATCGGCCCGGTCGAGTGCGTGAACGTGGAGCACGAGGAGGTGCTGCTCGTGCCGCGCTGGGTCGACGCCCGCCGGGTTACCTTCAAGTACGGCCTGGGCCGGGAGTTCGTCGAGACGCTGCGGACACTGCACCTGCTGGGCCTGGACCGCACCGACCCGGTGACCGTGCCGGGGCCGGACGGCCCGGTGAAGGTGTCGCCCCGGGACGTGGTCGCCGCGTGTCTGCCCGATCCGGCGACGCTGGGCGAGCGGATGCACGGCAAGACCTGTGCGGGCACCTGGGTGCGGGGCGTGAAGGACGGCCGGCCGCGCGAGGTGTACCTCTACCACGTGGTCGACAACCAGTGGTCCATGGCCGAGTACGGCTCCCAGGCCGTGGTGTGGCAGACGGCGATCAACCCGGTCGTCGCGCTCGAGCTCATCGCGACGGGCGCCTGGTCCGGTGCGGGCGTGCTCGGGCCCGAGGCCTTCCCCGCCCGGCCGTTCCTGGACCTGCTGACGGAGTACGGCTCCCCCTGGGGCATGCGGGAGCAGTGAACGACTGTCCTGGATCACCCTGTTTCACCGGGCATCGACAGGTCACCCGAAAGGGAGTAAGCATCCGAGAGAGCACGTTTCTACTGCGATGCAGGTGACTTCGATGGACAACTGGCGAGACCACGCTGCCTGTCGGCACGAGGACCCCGAACTCTTCTTCCCGATCGGGACTTCCGGCCCGGCTCTGCTGCAAACGGAGCAGGCCAAGGCGGTGTGCCGACGGCGCTGCCCCGTACAGGAGCAGTGTCTGCAATGGGCCCTGGACACGGGTCAGTCCATCGGTGTGTGGGGCGGGACGAGCGAGAACGAGCGGCGTGCGCTGAAGCGCCGCGCCGCCGCCCGCCGCCGCTCCGGCTGACATCCGGCCATCACCCCTGGGGTCTCAGCTGCGCCGCAGCGGTCCCCAGGGGTTCGCCTGCCGGGCCACCTCCGCCTGTGCCTCGTCGATCACCCGCTGGTGGATCCAGCACAGCGGGCGGACGTCGGTCACCAGCGGTTCGTTGTCGGGTCCGCGGGCCGCCTCCGTACCGGCGAGCACCCAGGGGCGCACGCCCGGACCCTTGTCGTGCGGCAGGTGCGCGTAGTCGTACAGCCGGCGGGCCACCCACACCCGAACCGGCCGGTCTTCCCACCAGTCCTCGACGCCGAGCGGGCTGGCGGACAGCCCCGGCAGGGACACACCTGTCAGGTCGTCGGTGCTGGACACCTCGCGGAGGTCGGTCTCCGGGCCGCGCGACCAGCGGACGTACAGGCCTTGGTGCCGCTCCACGAGCTCGGCGAGTTCGTCGAGTGTCCGCACGACCCGCAGATCGCCCTCTGCACTCATGCCATGGCCCCCTTCCTCTTCCTGGTCAGGCGGACGGAGTACCCACCCGGCACGAGCGGAACCGGCCTCCCGGGCACCGGGCGGCCGGCCGGGGTTAGGCTCGCGGCACACCCCTGCCGCCGCGAGGAGGAACCGGCCATGAGCGTGCGCGTACGTCGTGTCTACGATCCCGTCGAGCCCGATGACGGGGCACGGGTCCTGGTCGACCGGCTGTGGCCGCGCGGACTGGCGAAGGACGCGGCACGGGTGGACGAGTGGCCGAAGGCCCTCACCCCGACGACGGAGCTGCGGCGCTGGTACCACGCGGGCGAGGGCTCGTACGAGGAGTTCGCCGAGCGGTACGAGGCGGAGCTAGCCTCCGAGGAGGCGTCCGAGGCGCTCGACGGGGTGCGTGAGCTGGTCCGTCGGGGCGACGTGACCCTGCTGACCGCGTCGAAGACGCCCGAGCAGAGCCACGCCACCGTGCTGGCGCGCCTCCTCGAAGGCTGAGGAGACGCGTGCGTCAGGCGGTCTGCCGCGCCGCCGCCCGGCCCGCCGCCCGGCCCGAGAAGAGGCACCCGCCGAGGAAGGTGCCCTCCAGGGCGTTGTAGCCGTGCACGCCGCCGCCGCCGAACCCGGCGACCTCGCCGGCCGCGTACAGCCCGTCGACCGGCTTGCCATCGGTCCCGAGGGCGCGGGAGTCGAGGTCGGTCTGGATGCCACCGAGCGTCTTGCGGGTGAGGACGTGCAGCTTGACGCCGATCAGCGGTCCGGCGGCCGGGTCGAGGATGCGGTGCGGGGTGGCGACCCGGCCCAGGCGGTCGCCGATGTAGCGGCGG
This sequence comes from [Streptosporangium] indianense, assembly GCF_021474405.1. GTDB lineage: Bacteria > Actinomycetota > Actinomycetes > Streptomycetales > Streptomycetaceae > Streptomyces > Streptomyces indiaensis. The sequence continues at coordinate 19,802 of NZ_JAKEIO010000065.1, read as the reverse complement.
GCGTTGCGGATGCCCTGCACTTGGGCGTCCTTGGCGTAGGGGTTCGTGATCTGCAGGTCGCGGGCCTCGATCTGGCGCTTGATCCCTTCCGCGTCGAGCAGCGGCTTGTCCGTGAGTTCGTTCATCTTGGCGACGAGCTGTTCGATGCCGGACGCGGTCACGAAGTCGGCGCCCTTGCGCAGGAACGCATCGACCGGTCCCGGGGCGCCCTTGCCGAGGATGCGCTCCTTGAGGAATCCGGCGCGGTCCTTGGCGGTGATGTCGGGGTTCTGCTCGGAGCCCGACAGGGCGAACTCCTTCTCGATGATCTTCTGCGTGAGGATGAACCAGGAGTGGTCGTACCCGGCGATGTCCTCGGTGGTGCGCAGGTGCTTCAGGGTGCCCAGGGTGTCGTAGCCGGGCAGGTACGGGCCGGGCAGGCGGCGGCCGAGGGCGTCGAACCACATCGAGGACGGTCCGGGCAGGATGCGGATGCCGTGGCCGGGCCAGATCGGGTCCCAGTTCCGCAGGCCCTCGGTGTAGTGCCACATGCGGTCGCGGTTGACCAGCCGGACGCCCGCCTCGGCGCTGATGTCCAGCATCCGCCCGTCGACGTAGGCGGGGACGCCGGTGACCATCTCGCGGGGCGGGGTGCCGAGGCGCTCGGGCCAGTGACGGCGGACGATGTCGTGGTTGGCGCCGATGCCGCCGCTGGTGACGATGACGGCCTGGGCGGTGAGTTCGAACGCGCCGATCGCCTCGCGGCTGGATGCGACGCCCCGGGGTGCGGGGTCCTCGGCCAGGACCGTCCCGCGCACGCCCCGGGCGGCGCCGCCCTCGACGACGAGGGCGTCGACGCGGTGGCGGTGGTGGAAGGTGAGCAGGCCGTCGCGGGAGGCCTGCTCGGCATAGCGCACGAACGGTTCGACGACGCCGGTGCCGGTGCCCCAGGCGACGTGGAAGCGGGGCACGGTGTTGCCGTGCCCGTGTGCCGTGAGGTCGCCGCGCTCGGCCCAGCCGACGGTGGGCAGGAAGGTGATGCCGTGTCCGTCGAGCCAGGACCGCTTCTCCCCCGCGGCGAACTCGACGTAGGCACGCGCCCAGCGCACGGCCCAGGAGTCCTCGTCCTCCAGCCGGTCGAAGCCCGCGCTGCCCCGCCAGTCGCTCCAGGCGAGGTCGAAGGAGTCCTTGATGCCCAGGCGCCGCTGCTCCGGTGAACCGACGAGGAACAGTCCGCCGAAGGACCAGAAGGCCTGGCCGCCGAGGTTGCCCGCGTTCTCCTGGTCGACGAGTGCGACCCGCCGGCCCCGGCTGGTCAGTTCGTGCGCCGCGACCAGTCCGGCGAGGCCCGCTCCGACGACGATGACATCGGCATCCATGGCGACCGTTCCCTTCGTCAGTTCTTCGTGTGATCGAGGGTCCCGCTGCCGTCGGTCAGCAGGGCAGTGAGCAGTTGCTTCAGCCAGGCGCGGGCGTGGTCCTGGTCCCGGTCCAGCAGCAGTTGCGTGGTGACGCCGTCGTACGCGGCGACCACGGCGCGGGCGGCACCGTCGGCGTCTCCCAGGACGGCGGGCAGCGCGGTGTGCCCGCGGGCCCGGGCGAGCCGGTCGGCGATGGCCCGCCGCAGCCGCGCACGGTGTTCCAGCAGGCTGCGCGCCACCTCCGGGACGCGGGCGGCGTGCACGAGGAAGTCCGTCTTCACCAGGAGCCAGTCGCGGTCCAGGAGCAGGACGTCGGTGACGCGGTCCACGGCGGCGGGCACGTCGAGGTCGGGCCCGTCGAGGGCGAGGGCTCCGGAGACCTGCTCGGCGATCAGGTCGGCGCGCTCGCGGTAGAGGGCGAAGAACAGCTCGTCGAGGCTGGAGAAGTTGGAGTAGAAGGCGCCCCTGCTGTAGCCGGCGGCTTCGCAGATCTCCTCGATCGAGACATGTCCGAAGCCCTTGGCCGCGAACACGGAGAAGGCCGCTTCGAGGAGGTTGGCGCGGGTGTGTACCCGGCGCCTGGTCATGCGACCGGTGCTTCCTTCGACCGCCATGCCCGGCCTCCCTTCGAGCTTTCGATACGTGACTGTATTGGATACATCGATGTATCGAAAGCCCACCCGGAACCCCGCCCAGGCATGGAACATGTTTTCGATTAAGAGGTACGCTGGCCGGTATGCACCTCCAGGGCTCCCTCTTCGACCAGGCCGACGAGCTGCGCCTCGCCCCGCTGGACGGGATCGGCCGTACCGACCTCGGCTTCGGTGCCTGGCTCGACACGCTGCCCGGGTGGCTCAGCGGCTCGGACGAGCTGTTCGAACGGCTGGCGTCCGAGGTCCCCTGGCGGGCCGAGCGGCGCAAGATGTACGACAACGTCGTCGACGTCCCCCGCCTGCTCGCGTACTACGGCGTGGACGATCCGCTCCCGCACCCCGTGCTGGTTCAGGCGCGGGACGCGCTCAGCGCCCACTACGGCGAGGAACTGGGCGAGCCGTTCACCACGGCCGGGCTCTGCTACTACCGCGACGGCCGGGACAGCGTGGCCTGGCACGGCGACCGCATCGGACGCGGAGCCCGCGAGGACACCATGGTCGCGATCCTGTCGGTGGGCGCGCCCCGCGATCTGCTGCTGCGCCCGATGCGGGGCGGCCGTGACACGGTGCGCCGTCCGCTGGGCCACGGAGACCTCGTCGTGATGGGCGGCTCCTGCCAGCGCACCTGGGAGCACTCCGTGCCCAAGAGCACGCGTGCCACGGGCCCGCGCATCAGCATCCAGTTCCGTCCGCACGGCGTGCACTGAGCGTGCCGAACGCCCACACCCCATCGGGGCGTTGAAAAGGCCCCGGCAATTCCGCACCGCCGGGGGTTCTGCTTTGCTACTCCCGTCGGGCCGGGTCCATACAAGGCGGGCGAGCATGCGGGCAGACGTACACCACGTCGCGGACGGCACCTACCTGGTGCACGGTTCCCACACCAACTGGGTGATTCTCACCGACGGCGACGCCGTCACCCTGATCGACACCGGTTACCCGGGCGACCGGGAGCAGGTCCTCGCCTCGCTCGCGCAGGTGGGCGGCTCCCCGGAGGCCGTCGCCGCCGTGCTGATCACCCACGCGCACAACGACCACCTGGGCTCCGCCGAGTACCTGCGCACCACCTACGGCACACCCGTGTACCTGCACGAGGCCGAAGTGCCGCACGCCCGGCGCGATTTCCTGCACCAGGTGTCCCTCGGCACGGTGCTCGCCAACGGCTGGCGACCGGGGGTGCTGCCGTGGGCGGTGCGCGCGCTGCGCTCCGGCGGCACGGCGCACAACCCGGTCACGGCCCCCGAACCCTACCCGCGGGCCGGCGCCCTGGACCTGCCCGGGCGGCCCGTGCCCGTGCACACGCCCGGCCACACCGACGGGCACTGCGCCTACCACCTGCCGGGCACCGGTGTGCTGGTCTCCGGCGACGCCCTGGTCAGCGCTCACCCCACTTCACGCGTCGTGGGACCGCAGCTGCTGCCGGACATGTTCCACCACGAGCGCCCGCGCGCCCTGGCCTCCCTGGACGTGCTGGCGGAGCTGGAGGGCGACCTGCTGCTCCCCGGGCACGGGCCGGTCCACCGGGGACCGGTGCGGGACGCCGCTCTCCGGGCCCGCGCGCGGGCCCTCTAATCTGAGGTGACGATCGGCGGCGAGACGAGGACACCCGGCCCATGGCACTGCAGATCAGCGCGACCAATCCGGAGCACCCCGCGCTCCTGCTGGAACTGCCGTGGGACGTCCCCCTGGAGAAGTGGCCCGAGGAGTACCTGGTGCCGCTGCCGCGCGGCATCTCCCGGCACGTGGTGCGCTACTCCCGCGCGGGCGACGAGGTGATCGCCGTCAAGGAACTGGCCGAGCGGCCGGCGCTGCGCGAGTACGACATGCTGCGCGACCTGGACCGGCTCGGCATCCCGTCGGTGGATCCGCTGGCCGTGGTCACCGGCCGCACCGACGCGAACGGCGCCCCGCTGGAGAGCGTCCTGGTCACCCGGCACCTGGGCGGCTCGATGCCGTACCGCTCGATGTTCGAGACGACCATGCGCCCGGCCACCATGCACCGGCTCATGGACGCGCTCGCCGTGCTCCTGGTGCGGCTGCACCTGGCCGGGTTCGCCTGGGGCGACTGCTCCCTGTCCAACACCCTCTTCCGGCGCGACGCGGGCGCCTACGCCGCCTACCTGGTGGACGCCGAGACCGGTGACCTGCATCAGCAGCTCAGCACGGGACAGCGCGAGTACGACCTCGACCTCGCCCGGGTGAACATCAGCGGGGAGCTGCTGGACCTGGAGGCGTCGGGGGCGCTGCACCCGTCCGTGGACCCGATCGAGTTCGGCAGGGAGATCTGCGCCCGCTACCGCGGCCTGTGGGACGAGCTGACCCGGGCCTCCGTCTATCCGGCGGGCAAGTACCACTACATAGAACGCCGCATCCGCCGCCTGAACGACCTCGGGTTCGACGTCGCCGAGATGCAGATCGAGCACGCCTCGAACGGCGACACGGTCAGCTTCGTGCCCAAGGTCGTCGACGCGGGCCACCACCAGCGCCAATTGCTGCGTCTGACCGGGCTGGACGCGGAGGAGAACCAGGCCCGGCGGCTGCTGAACGACCTGGAGAGCTGGATGGCGACCCAGGACGACTACGCCCCCGGCGGTCCTCCCCCAAGTTCTCGGCTTCGCTCGAACAGGGGGGACCCCCATGGCGCCCGCCCCGAGGTTCTCGCCCACCGCTGGGTGCGGGAGGTGTTCCGGCCGACCGTGCGGGCCGTGCCCGTCGAACTGCGCGGTGCGATGGACCCGGCGGAGATCTACCACCAGCTCCTGGAGCACCGCTGGTACATGTCCGAGCAGGCCCAGCACGACATCGGTCTCGACGCCGTGGTCGAGGACTACATCCGCACCATCCTGCCCGCGGCCCGCAAGACGCTGCATCCGACGGCGGAGTGAGGGGCCGGCGCCCTCAGGCGTGCGGCACCACCGCCACCGGGCAGTCGGCGTGGTGCAGCATCCCGTGGGCCACCGAGCCGATGCGCGCCCCGACGGCCGTACGGTGGGTCCGGCGGCCGACGACCATCAGCTGGGCCGTCCCGGCCACCGACAGCAGCACCTGGCTGGCGCTGCCCATCTCGACGTGCTCCTCGACCGGCACGTCGGGAAACCGTTCCCGCAGCGGCCGGACCGCGGCGGCCAGCGCTTTCTGCTCGTACGGCTCCAGTCCCCCGGCCTCGTCGAGGAGCTTCAGCGAGCCCGGGCTGTAGGCGAAGACGGGCGGCAGGCTCCAGGCCCGGACGACTCGCACGGTCGCCCCGCGCGCAGCGGCCGTCTCGAAGGCGAAGCGCAGCGCGTCGGCGCTGTCCTCCGGGTCGCCCTGCTGGCCCACGACGATCTCCCGCCCGGCGGCCTCGGACGAGGCCTGGTCCCCGGCCCGCACGAGCACCACGGGCCGGGTGGCCTCGGCGAGCACCTGCTGGCCGACCGAGCCGACCAGGAACCCGACGATACGGCCGTGCCCGCGCGAGCCGAGCACCAGCATCTCGGCGTCGGCCGCGGCGGCGACCAGGGTGTCGGCGACGGGCCCCTCGATGACGTCCGTGGTCACCTCGAGGTCCGGGTGCCGTTCGGTGACGGTCCCGACGGCCTCGGTCACCGCGCTGTGCACCCACTGCGCCTGGCTGTCCGCGTCCGTGGCGACCGCGCTCTCGATCAACTCCGGTGTCTGCACCCGCCAGGCGTGCACCACGCGCAGCGGCCGGTCGCGCCGCACCGCCTCCCGCGCCGCCCAGGCGAGGGCCGCGAGGCTCTCCTGCGATCCGTCGACCCCTGCGGTGATCGGGCGTGTCATCCGGCTGCCTCCCTGTGGAACGTCACTGTGCCGCCCAGTCTTCACCACCGCCGCCGGTGCTCGCGCACGTGGGAGCGGATCTCCGTATCGGAGCGCCGCGCGGCGATCGAACATACGATGGGCGGAGGTCGGCGCGGTGCCCCGGGGACGCCGTGCCGTGAGTCGACCGCCCGGCGTGGGGGACGAATGGCACAGACCGCCGATTCGGCGCGGACCGTCATCCTGACCGTGGACGACGACCCGGGTGTCTCCCGCGCCGTGGCCCGGGACCTGAGGCGGCGGTACGGCGCGTCGTACCGGATCGTGCGGGCGGAGTCCGGCGCGTCCGCACTGGACGCGCTGCGGGAGCTGAAGCTGCGCGGTGATCTCGTGGCGGTGATCCTGGCCGACTACCGGATGCCGCAGATGAACGGCATCGAATTCCTCGAACAGGCCCTGGACGTCTACCCCGGCGCGCGCCGGGTGCTGCTGACCGCGTACGCGGACACGAACGCCGCGATCGACGCGATCAACGTCGTCGACCTCGACCACTACCTCCTGAAGCCGTGGGATCCGCCCGAGGAGAAGCTCTACCCGGTCCTCGACGATCTGCTCCAGGCGTGGCGGTCCAGCGACTTCCGGCCCGTGCCCAGCACCAAGGTCGTGGGGCACCGCTGGTCGTCGCATTCCTCGGACGTGCGGGAGTTCCTGGCCCGCAACCAGGTGCCCTACCGCTGGTACTCCTCCGACGAACCGGAGGGGCGGCGGCTGCTGGCCGCGGCCGGCGAGGACGGGATGCGGCTGCCGGTGGTCATCACGCCGGACGGCACGCCCCTGGTCGAGCCGGAGCACGTCGACCTCGCCGCCCGGGTCGGGCTGGCGACGACCCCCACGGCCGACTTCTACGACCTGGTCGTCATCGGCGGCGGCCCGGCCGGGCTCGGCGCGGCCGTCTACGGCGCCTCCGAAGGGCTGCGGACGGTGCTGGTGGAGCGCTCGGCGACCGGCGGGCAGGCGGGGCAGAGCTCACGCATCGAGAACTACCTGGGATTCCCCGACGGCGTGTCGGGCGCGCAGCTCACCGACCGGGCGCGGCGGCAGGCGGCGAAGTTCGGCGCGGAGATCCTCACCGCGCGCGAGGTGACGGCCCTGGAGGTCAACGGCGCCGCGCGGGTCGTCCGGTTCTCGGACGGCTCGGCGGTCGCCGCGCACAGCGTGATCCTGGCGACCGGGGTGTCCTACCGGCAGCTGGCGGCGCCCGGCTGCGACGAACTGACCGGCTGCGGGGTGTACTACGGGTCGGCCCTCACGGAGGCGCCCTCCTGCCAGGACCAGGACGTGTACATCGTCGGCGGCGCCAACTCCGCCGGGCAGGCGGCGATGTACCTGTCCCGGGGCGCCAAGTCGGTGACGCTGCTGGTGCGCGGCGCGTCACTGACGGCGTCGATGTCGCACTACCTGATCCAGCAGATCGAGGAGTCGCCCAACATCCAGGTCCGGGCCCGTACGGTCGTCGAGTCCGCGCACGGCGACGGCCGGCTGGAGCGGCTGACCCTGCGCGACGTGGACAGCGGGCACACCGAACAGGTCGACGCGCAGTGGGTGTTCGTGTTCATCGGCGCGGCCCCGCTGACCGACTGGCTGGACGGAACGGTGCTGCGGGACGAGCGCGGGTTCATCCTCGCCGGGCCGGACCTGACCCCCGACGGCCGCCCGCCGGAGGGCTGGGAGCTGGACCGGCCGCCGTACCACCTGGAGACCAACGTGCCCGGCGTGTTCGTGGCGGGCGACGCCCGCTCGGAGTCCGCGAAGCGGGTCGCGTCCGCCGTCGGAGAGGGAGCCATGGCCGTGATGCTCGTCCACCGGTACCTGGAGCAGTCATGAGCGGGCAGGCGGCGCCCTGCGACCCGCAGGAGATCGGGGCGCTGTTCCTGTTCGAAAAGCTCACGCCCGAGCAGCTCGGCCGGTTGTGCGCCGAGGGGCGGGTGGAGCGGTTCGAGCCCGGACCGGTGTACACCGAGGGCGAGCCCGCGACGTGCTTCTACGTGATGCTCGACGGCACCGTGGTGCTGTACCGCCGGGTCGGCGGGGACGACGTGGAGGTGACCCGCACCTCGCAGCGCGGGGTGTACGCCGGCTCGATGCAGGCGTATCTCGGCGACCGGGTGCGGCAGGTCTACAACAACTCCATGCGCGTCACGGAGCCGACGCGGTTCTTCGTGCTGCCCGCCGACACCTTCGCGGAGATCATGCAGGAGTGGTTCCCGATGGCGGTGCACCTGCTGGAGGGGCTGTTCTTCGGTTCGAAGAGCACTCAGCGGGCCATCGGACAGCGTGAACGGCTCCTGGCACTCGGCTCGTTGTCCGCCGGTCTGACGCACGAGCTGAACAATCCGGCCGCGGCGGCCGTGCGGGCGACGGCGACCCTGCGGGAGCGGGTCGGCAAAATGCGCCACAAGCTGGCGATCATCGCGCAGGGTTCGTACTCGCCCGAGGTCATGGCGAACCTCATCGACCTCCAGGAGCGCACGGCCGAGCGGGTCGCCAAGGCGCCGGCGCTGAGTCCGCTGGAGGCCTCCGACCGTGAGGACGAGGTGACCGACTGGCTGGACGACCAGGGCATCCCGGAGGGCTGGCGGATCGCGCCCACCTTCGTCCAGGCCGGACTCGACGTGGACTGGCTGGAACAGGTGGCGGCGGCGGTGGACGAGGACATCCTGCCGAGCGCGATCGGGTGGCTCAACTACACCGTCGAGACCGAGCTGCTGATGGACGAGATCAACGACTCGACCACCCGCATCTCGCACCTCGTGGACGCGGCGAAGCAGTACTCCCAGCTCGACCGGGCACCCTTCCAGAACGCCGACGTGCACGAACTGCTCGACTCCACCCTGCTGATGCTGTCCGGCAAGATCGGCAAGCAGATCAAGGTCGTCAAGGACTACGACCGCACGCTGCCGCGGATCCCCGCGTATCCCGCTGAGCTCAACCAGGTGTGGACGAACCTCATCGACAACGCGGTCGCGGCGATGAACAGCGCGGGCGGGGAAGGGACGCTGACCGTGCGGACGGCGGCGGAACACGACCGGCTGCTGGTGGAGTTCGGGGACACGGGTATCGGCATCCCGGCACAGGACCGGGAGCGGATCTTCGATCCCTTCTTCACCACCAAGCCGGTCGGTCAGGGGACCGGGCTGGGACTCGACATCTCCTGGCGGATCGTGGTCAACAAGCACCACGGGACCATCAGGGTGGAGTCGGAGCCGGGTGACACACGTTTCCAGGTACTGCTTCCGCTGACAGCCGTCGAGGAGGAGTCCGCATGACGGGCGAGATGGGGATAGACACGAGTGTGCCGCCGAGCGGCAGCGGGTGTGCCGAGTGCGAGGCGGCCGGAGGCTGGTGGTTCCACCTGCGGCGGTGCGCGCAGTGCGGGCACGTGGGGTGCTGCGACAGCTCACCGGCGAAGCACGCGACGGGCCACTTCCGGGAGACCGGCCACCCGTTCGTGCAGAGCTACGAGCCGGGTGAGGACTGGTACTGGAATTATGAGACGAACGAGTTGTACGAGGGCGGGCCGGAGCTGACCGCGCCGACGAGCCACCCGGTGGATCAGCCCACGCCGGGGCCGGCGGGGCGGGTGCCCGTCGACTGGGCGAAGGTCCTGCGCGCCTGAGCGCGCGGGTTCTGCTGTCCGGCGGCGGCCGCGGGCCGTGTGCGGCTGAGCGCGCCCACGCGGCGCAGCCCCACCCTGTCGACGTCCCGCCGCCCCTGAGAAGAAAGTTGGTTCCGTGCAGCAGGCTTCATCGGCCACCCCCGTCGTCGGGCGGGACGCCGAACTCACGCGCCTCTCCGGGGTACTGGAGCGCGCGCGAGGCGGTGAGGCCCGGGCCGTGCTGATCGCCGGGGACGCCGGGGTGGGCAAGACCCGGGTGCTCGACGAGGCCGCGAGGCAGGCCGCCGCTGCGGGCATGACCGTGGTCACCGGGCACTGTGTGGACCTCGGCGACGTCGGGCTGCCGTACCTGCCGTTCACCGAGGTCCTCGGGGTGCTGGCGGCCGATGAGCGGTTCTCCGGTCCGCTCGCCGACCATCCCGTGGTCGAGCGGCTGCTGGGGTCCGGGACCGATTCCGTGCGGGACGTGGACGGGCGGCTGCGCCTGTTCGAGGGGATGGCGGGGCTGCTGGCCGACGCCGCGGAGGTCGCGCCGCTGCTGCTGGTGCTGGAGGACCTGCACTGGGCGGATCAGTCGTCGCGGGACCTGCTGCGGTTCCTGTTGGGGCGGGGGGTGCTCCGGCACCGGCTGGCCGTGTTCGCCTCGTACCGGGCCGACGATCTGCACCGCCGGCACCCGCTGCGGCCGCTGCTGGCGGAGCTGGTACGGCTGCCCCTGGTCGAGCGGCTGGAACTGCGGCCGCTGGCCGACCCCGACGTGGACCGGCTGGTGCGGGCTCTGCAGCCCCGGCCGCTGCCGGACGCCACCGTCCGCCGGATCGTGGAGCGGGCCGAGGGGAACGCCTTCTACGCGGAGGAGTTGCTCGCCGCCACCGACACCGAGTCGGGCGGGGTGCCCAGTGGGCTCGCCGATGTGCTGCTGATCCGCTTCGAGCAGCTCTCCGAGACCGCGCAGCAGGTGCTGCGGACCGCCTCCGTCGCCGGACGCCGGGTGGAGCACGACCTGTTGCGGGAGGCGGCCGGGCTGCCGGAGGCGGAACTGGAGTCGGCGCTGCGCGAGGCGGTCGGGCGGCAACTGCTCGTGGCCGGGGGCGACGACACGTACTCCTTCCGGCACGCCCTGGCCCGCGAGGCCGTCTACGCCGATCTGCTGCCCGGGGAGCGGGCCAGGCTGCACGGCGCGTTCGCGCGGCTGCTCGCCGGGCGCGGGAACCCTGCCGAGAGCGCGGCGGAGCGGGCCCACCACTACCGGGAGAGCCACGACCTCGCCGAGGCGCTGGCCGCGTCCCTGGAGGCCGCCGATCACGCCCAGCGGGTCGGTGCCCCGGCCGAGGAGCAGCGGCACCTCGAAGCGGCCCTGGACCTGTGGCCGGCGGTCGGTCCCGAGGCCCGGCCCTCGGGCGCGGGTGCCGACCGGGTGACGTTGACGCTGCGGGCGTCCGCCGCGGCAGCGCACGCCGGGGAGCTGCACCGCGCGGTCTCCCTCACCCGGTCCGCGCTGGCCGGCCTGGGTCAGGACGCCGAGTCCGAACTGGCCGCGCGGGTCCGCTACACCCTCGCCGGGAACCTGCTGAGCGTGGACAACCTCACGGCGGCGTTCGCCTACAGCAGCGAGGCCCTGGCGATGATCCCGGAGGAGCCCGCGTCCCGTACGTGGGTGTGGGCGGCCGCCACGCATGTCCTGGCCGCACGGCACATCGGGGAGAACGAGACCGCGCTGCGGGTCGCCCGGCGGGCCCTGGCCGTGGCGGAGCGGCTGCGGGTGACCGACGCCCAGGCGGACCTGCTGATCTCGCTGGCCGTCTTCGACGGCGAGGGGCGGCGCGGCGCGGAGGGCCGTCGGCGGCTGATCAAGGCCCGGGACCTGGCGCGCAGTTCGGGCAACGCGCCCGTGGAGCTGCGGGCCCTGTTCAACCTGGCCATGGGCTGTTACGAGTCCGGGGCGCTGTCGGAGTGCGTGCCCTGGCTGACGGAGGGCCTGGACCGGGCCCGGCGCGCCGGGCTGCTGTCCTCGCCGTACCCGCTGGAGATGCGGTATCTGCGGCTGCTGGTGCTGAACGTTCTGGGCCGCTGGGACGAGTGCGTGCGCGCGGCGGCGGCCGACGCCGACGTGCTGCCGGCCGCCGGCGGGTACACGATGGGTCCCGCGCTGTACGTGACGCTCGCACGGGGCGACTTCACGGCCGCCGACCGGGCGCGGGCCCTGCTGGAGGGGCCGTTCGACTGGATGGCCACGCTGGTCGCGGGCATCGTGCTGACCGACGCGGCGGCGCTGCGCGGGGACCCCGAGGACGCGGTGCGCTGGGCGCGGTCGACGGTCACGGCCCTCACCGACGAGGCGGGCACCCGCCCCGACGTCGCGGTGCGGCTCGCCGCGCTGGCGTTGTCGGCGGTGGCCGACGCGGCCGCCGGGCTGCGGTCGGCCGGCGACGAGGCCGGTGCCCGCCGCTGGACGGACACCGCGGCCGAACTGGTGGAACTGGCGCGGACCATGGCCGTCCGCGACGACGGCACGCCGCAGGGGCCCGAGGGGCAGGCGTGGCTGGCCCGGGCCGAGGCCGAGTGGCTCAGGGCGGCGTCCGGGACGGACGCGGTGGCCGCTTGGGCGAAGGTGGTGACGGCGTTCGGGTACGGCGACGTCTACGAGCGGGCGCGGTGCCGGCTGCGCTACGCCGAGGCCCTGGTGGTGGCCGGGCGCCGGGAGGAGGCCGCGTCCGAGGCGCGGGCGGTGCGGAAGACCGCGGTCCGGCTCGGCGCCACCCCGCTGCGCGAACAGGTGGACGACCTGATCCGGCGCGGCCGGCTGTCGGACAGGCCGGGCGGCGGGGACCGGGCCGCCGTCCTCACCGCACGCGAGCAGGACGTGCTACGGCTCCTCGCCCTCGGCCGCAGCAACCGTCAGGTCGGTGAGGAGCTGTTCATCAGCGGCAAGACCGCGAGCGTCCACGTCTCCAACATCCTCGCCAAGCTGGGCGCGTCGAGCCGCGGCGAGGCCGTGGCGATCGCCTATCGCGAGGGCCTGATCGCCCCGGAGCCGTCGACGTCCGGCTGACCGGCGCCCGCCCCTGCCCCGCGCCGGCCTAGCGGGTCCCGCAGTCGAGGTCGCCGAGTTCGACCGCGTCGGCCATCGCCCGCATCCCCTTGTCGTTGGGGTGCAGATGGTCGCCGCCGTCGAACGCGGGCAGGAGACGCTCGGGGTCCCGGGGGCTGCGCAGGACACGGTCGAAGTCGGTGACGGCGTCGAACGCGCCGCTGTCGCGGATGAAGGCGTTGACCTGCCGTCGTACCGCTTCCCCGGCGGGATCCCACTCCTGCCAGCCCTTGTAGGGGGCGATCGTGGCACCGACGACGCACTTTCCGGACGCGTGCGCCCGGTCGATCAGCCGGCGGTACCCGGCGATCAGCCCGGCGCTGGTGGCGGCGGGTTCGGCCTTGATGTCGTTGACGCCCTGGAAGAGGAACACCGTGCGCACGCCCGGCAGCGAGAGCGCGTCCCGCTGCAGACGGTTCAGGGCGCTCTGCCCGGGGCCGTCGAGGAGGACCTTGTTCCCGGCGATGCCCGCGTTGGCCACCCCCTCGACCGAGCCGGCGGACGTACCGAGGCGGCGGGCCAGGTAGTCGGGCCAGCGGCGGTTGCGGCCGGTGGTGGAGTGCCAGCCGTCGGTGATGGAGTCGCCGAGGGCGGCCACGGCGCCCGCTCCCCGGCGGGGCCGTACCGTGACGGCGTCGAGGTAGAACCACGAGTGGATCCGGTTCTTCCAGTGGGCCGCGCCCTCCTCCGCCGCGTGGTCACCGCGGGTGGTGTACGAGGTCTGCATCGCCAGCCAGTGCCCCGTGAGCGCGCCGCCCGCCCGGGGGACGTACAGACTGACGGCGAGGGTGCGCCCGGCGGGCACGCTGCCGGGCAGCGGATCGCTGTAGACGATGCCGCCCGCGGGGACGGTGACGGAGCGTGCGCCGCGGAAGGTCAGACGCCTGTTGCTGCCGGGGACGAGCGCGGCACCGTCCCTTTGCAGGCCCGCGTGGACGTTCTGGAACGTCACCGGCCGGTCGCCGAAGGCGTTGGACAGCCGCACCCTGAGGTCGCGGCCGCCGACACTGGTGTGCACCATCAGCCGGTAGCCGCGGCCGCCGCCGGCCGCCTCGCCGACGTGGCCGGCGGAAGAGGCCCAGGTGACCACGCCGCGCCCGGCCGCCGTCGGAGCGGCGTCTGCCGGCGGCCTCGGTCCGTCTCCCGCGGGCTCCGCGCCGGTCCCGCAGCCCAGCGCCACCCAGCAGGTGAGGGCGGCCAGGGCGGCACGGCAGCGGGAACGTACGGTGCGGGACATCTGCGGCGCTCCTTCGGCCGGTGGGTCGAGTGCGGGCGGAGGTCGTCCCGGCGTACGACACGGTAGCGGTGCGGCCGACGACGCCACGCAGGTGGGTTTCCCGGCGTGCCGTCCCCGGCGGTGGGTGGCGTGGCGTGAGCCACGGGTGTGCGAAGCGACCGTCTGCCCGATCTTGGCGGAGGGAAACGCTCCGGGCGAGGATGCCGGTATGAAGGGTGATCTCTTTTCCAACGAGCACATGGTGCAGCCGGCCGTGGCGCCGGGCATGACCGTCGAGAACGCCAAGTGCATCCGGTACACGGTGAACGGCGAGATGCTCGCCCGGCAGGGAGCGATGATCTCCTACCGCGGCAACCTCCAGTTCGAGCGCAAGGGCCAGGGTGTGGGCGGCATGCTCAAGCGCGCGGTCACCGGGGAGGGCCTGCCTTTGATGGCGGTGCGCGGGCAGGGCGAGGCCTGGTTCGCGCACGAGGCGCAGAACTGTTTCATCGTCGATGTCGAGCCGGGCGACGAGTTCACGGTCAACGGTCGCAACGTCCTGTGTTTTGACTCCACGTTGTCGTACCGCATCGCCACCGTGAAGGGCGCCGGCATGACCGGCGGCGGCCTGTTCAACAGCGTGTTCACCGGGCACGGCAAACTGGGCCTGGTGTGCGAGGGCAACCCGCTCGTCATCCCCGTCTCGCCGCAGTACCCGGTGTACGTCGACACGGACGCGATCGTCGGCTGGACGGCGGGCCTGCAGACGTCGTTGCACCGCTCGCAGTCCATCGGCTCGATGCTGCGCGGCGGTTCGGGCGAGGCGGTGCAACTGCTGCTCCAGGGCCAGGGGTACGTCGTCGTCCGGCCGAGCGAGGCGACTCCGCACAAGGCGGGGCAGCACTGAACGCCTGTCAGGTGACCTGCGTCTCAGAGGCAACCCGGTCCGTTCCGCCGACGTCTTGATCGGCAACAGGTGCTGCCCCGGCCCTGGTGGCCGGGGCAGGTTTTCACCCTTCTATGCACACCATGTATACGCGCTGTGTATACAAGGTGTGCATACGGACCGAAAGGCATCGATGTACGGCAAGGCATTCGCCCCGGAGTACCAGGGCGCGCTCACCACTCTCTCCGTCAACTCCTCCCTGACCGACGTCCTGGCCGCCGGTACCGAGCAGTTGAGAGCGGCCGAGCGCGCCGGCCGGCCCGCGGAGGCGGCGCGTTCCGGACTCGCCGTTGCCGAGGCGCACCGGCGGCTGGGCCGGGTCGAGGAAGCGGACCGGGCCTGGAAGGCGAGTTACCGCGCGGGCCGGCAGGCCGGGGACCTCGGAGCGATGGCCTGGGCGCTGTGGAGCGGCGGCACCCTGGCCCGGCAGCGCGGCGCGCTCCCGCTGGCCCGCAGACTGCTCCGGCTGGCCGCCGACCTGGGCGAACAGGGCGAGGACATCGTCGTCCGCGGCTACTCGCTGGCGGGACTGGCCGAGACCGGCCGCATCCAGGGCGACTACGAGGCCGTCGGCCGCCTGCACGAGCAGTTGCTCGCCGAGGCCCGGCGGCGCGGGGAGGCGCGGCACACGGTGTGGGCGCTGGAGGGCATCGCCCAGATGCACCGCAACACCGGTCGCTACGACACGGCGTACGCGCTCTTCGAGGAGGCCGCCGAGATCGCCGCTCGTGCCGATGACCGCCGCGGCCACGCCTGGGCGCTGCGCGGGCTGGCCGATGTGGTGTCGGTCCGCGACCAGGACACCGAGCGGGCCCTGGAACTGCTGAGCGAGGCGGAGGCGACGTGCCGCGCGATGCGGCTGTCCAGCGCGCTCGCCTACAACCACAAGATGCGCGGCAACGTCCTGTACCGGGCGGGGCGTTACGCGCAGGCGCGGGAGCTTTACGAGCAGGCGCTGGCGGAGTTCCGCGAGATGAGCGAGCCGCGCGGGGAGGCACTGTCCCGGCTGGGTCTGGCCAAGTCCCTGGCCCGCCTGGGCCGCGACCGTGACGAGACGGCGGCCGAACTGGCCGACCTCGCCGGCCTGCTGGAGCGCATCGGTCTGCAGCACGCCCGCCGGATGGTGGCCCGGGCCCACGAGGAACTCGGCATACCGTCCGCCGGGCAGCAGACGGGGGCGGCCCGGTGACGGCGCTGCCTACGACGGCGGAGGAGGCGCGGCAAGCCACCACGGCCCCCGCACCGCTCACGCAGGCGCCGCTGCTCGGTGGAGCCGAGCAAGCGGCCCACCGGGGTACGGCACCGGCACCGGCGGGGTCGCACCGGCAGGACACCGCAGCCGCGTCTCCCGCCACGGCTGGGGCTGCACGACGGGGCGAGCCGTACGATCGCGCGGCCGGCGCCGGTGACGCCCGCCGGGTTCTCGACCGCTGCCGGGCCCTGGTCCGCCCGGCACTGGAGGACGCCGTGGGGCGGCTGCACCCCTGGGTGGGCGAGATGGCCGGCTATTCCTTCGGCTGGTGCGAGGTCGGCGGCGCGCCGGCCGTGGCCTCCGGCGGCAAGGGCGTGCGGCAGGCGCTCGCGGTGCTCGGGGCGGAGGCGGCCGGTGCGCCGACCGGGGCCGGGGTGTCCGCGGCGGTCGCGGTGGAACTCGTGCACACCTTCTCCCTGCTGCACGACGACATCATGGACGGCGACACGGACCGGCGCCGCCGCCCGACCGTGTGGAAGGCCTACGGCACGGGGCCGGCGGTGCTCGCGGGTGACGCCCTGTTCGCCCTGGCCGTCGAGACGCTGGCGGCGCAGCCGGGCGGTGCGCAGGGCGTGCGGACGCTGTCCGTGGCGCTGGGTGACCTGGTGCGCGGGCAGGCGGACGACCTGCTGTTCACCGGCCGCCCCTGGACGGGGCCGAAACGGGTGCGGCCGGACGAGTACCGGGCGATGGCGGAGCACAAGACGGGTGCGCTGCTGGGCTGCGCGGCGGCGCTCGGTGCCGTGCTCGGCGGTGCCGCTCCCGGGACGGCCGCCGCGCTCGACCGGGCCGGCCGGCATCTCGGGGTCGCGTTCCAGATCGTCGACGACGTGCTGGGGATCTGGGGCGACCCCGGCGTCACCGGCAAGCCGGTCCACGGTGATCTGCGCGAGCGGAAAAGGACCTTCCCGGTGCTGGTGGCGCTCGACTCTCCCCAGGCCGGCCGTATCGCCGCACTCCTGGAGTCGGGTGAGGCGCCGGGCACGGCGGCCGCGCTGATCGAGGAGGCGGGCGGCCGTGCGGCCGCCCTGGCGGAGGCACGCCGGCACCTCGCCGCCGTCGAGAGCGCCCTTGCCGGGGCCCCGTTGGCAGCGGACGCCGTCAGCGACCTGCGGTCGCTGCTGGAGTACCTGGTGCGGCGCGATGTCTGAGCGCCCGCCCCGGGATGCGGCCGGGACGCGGGCGCCCGCCGCGTGTCGCGTGTCGCGGTCGAGGCGCGCGGATGCCCGTCACATCACGCGTTCGGGGCGCGGGCCCCACCTCACGCGTTCGAGGCGCGGGCCCCGTCGCGCAACACGTCCGGGGCGCGGGCGCCCGCGGGTATCGCTTTGACCTCGCCCGCTCGGCGCGTCAGGGTTCGACACGGCGCGTTCCGCGACCCCGCGCCGGAAGGACCACTGCCATGATCGGCATTTCGGAGATCGAAGCCGCGGCCGGGCGCATCGCCGGGCACGTCGTGCGCACCCCGACCGTGGACAGTCCGGGGCTGTCGGCGCTGCTCGGTGCACCGGTGACCGTGAAGCTCGAACTGCTGCAGCGCACCGGTTCGTTCAAGGCACGCGGGGCGACGGTGAAGCTGCTGTCGCTGGGCGAGGCCGAGCGGGCCGCCGGGGTCGTGGCGGTCAGCGGGGGCAACCACGGGATCGCCGTCGCCGTCATGGCCGCGGCCCTCGATGTGAAGGCGACGGTCGTGATGCCCCGCTCGGCACCCGCCCGTGCCGTGGAGATCGCGGAGGCAGCCGGCGCGTCGGTGCGGCTGACCGACGACATGGACGGCGCGTTCGCGCTCATGTCACGGCTCCAGCAGGAGGGCCTGACCCTGGTCCACCCCTTCGACGACCCGGCCGTGATCGCCGGGCAGGGCACGGTGGGGCTGGAGCTGGCGGCCGACGCCGGGGAACTCACCGACGTGCTCGTGAGCATCGGGGGCGGCGGCCTGATCGCCGGTGTCGCCGCCGCGCTGCGGGCCCGCCGGCCCGGTGTGCGGGTGTGGGGCGTGGAGACCGAGGGCGCGCGGGCCATGTCCGAGGCGCTGACGGCGGGCGGCCCGCTGCCCGTCGCCCTGTCGTCGATCGTCTCCACCCTCAGCGCCCCGTCCGTGTCGCAGCTGACGTACGACCATGTCTCCGCGCTGGTCACCGAGGTCCTGGTGGTCCCGGACCGGGAGGCCGTGCGGGGCACGCTGGACCTGGCCGACCACGCCAAGGTCTGGGCCGAACCGGCGGCCGGCTGCCTGCTGCCCGCGGCCCGGCGGGTCCTGGAACGGGTCGGCGACGGGGCCCGGATCGGTCTGGTGGTGTGCGGGGGCAACGCGACGACGGACGACGTGTTCGCCTGGTCGCGCCGCTTCGGGCTGCGCTGACGTTGCGGCCCCTCTTGGCGAATCCACGGCTGAATTCATCGGAGGGCTCCGAGTTCGGACGTTGTACACGTCCGCATTTACCGCCGGTTACCAGCAGGCCGGGACCGAAATAGCGAATCAGCCGGGCCGCGGCGATCGAATTCCCCGTGCCCGTGGTGGTCCGGCTGCCGAGGTGAGCCGCGCCCGGACCTCAAAGACCGCTTTTCCTCGCACACGTGATCCCTTTTCTTGAACAAAAGACAGGATTGGGCCGGAGTTGCGATTCGATTGAACGCAGGCCGCCTCACCCCCCGTACTCCTGGAAAAGTGAGAGCCAGGTTTCCAGCGAGGGATGGCCATGGGCAGGGCGCACGTCTCCACACACCAGTTGGTCGCCGGCCGGTACCGGCTGCTCGAGATCCTCCACCGCGAGACCAACCGCATCTGCTGGTACGCCGAGGACACCGGGGCCGGCGAGTTCTCCCGCCCCTGCCTGGTGACCCAGGTCGGGCTTCCCGAGGACCCGGGCGGGCCCGAGCGCCGGGCCGCCGCCCGCCTGCTGCGCACGACCGAGAGCGTGGCGCTGCTGTGCCCCGGCCGCATCGCCGCGGTCGTCGACGCGGTCGAGGAGGGCGGCGCCCTGTGGACGGTCAACGAATGGATCGACGGCACAGCGCTCGGTGAACTCCTTTCGGAGCAAGGCACGTTCAACTACGTGCGGGCGGCGCGGATCGGCCTGGCGCTGCTCGACGTGCTGGACGCCGCGCACGGCGAGGGCATCACGCACGGCGAACTCAGTCCCGGGCAGGTGTACGTGCGCGAGGACCACTCGGTCGTCGTCACCGGCTTCGGCCTGGCCGGCGCGACGCTCGCGCCCCGGCTCACGGCACCCGCGTTCGCCTCCCCGGAGCAGGCCCGCGACCAGCGCATCGGCCCCGCGGCCGACCTGTGGGCGCTGGGCGCGATCCTGTACACGACGGTCGAGGGCCGCCCGCCGTTCCGGGACCGGGGACGCCCGGAGAACACGCTGAAGGGCGTGGACCGGCTCCCGCTGCGCACACCGGTGCGCGCCGGGCCGCTCACCCAGGTCGTCCAGGGGCTGCTCCGCAAGGACTCACGGGAACGGCTGACCCGCCCGGTGGTGCGCGAGTCGCTGACCCGCGCGCTGACCGAGGACCCCGAGGCCGCCCTGGCCGCGGCGCCGGTCCCGCGGCTGCGCGGCGCCTACGCGGCGGTGCGGACGGGGAACCCCGCGTGGAGCAGACGGACCATGGTGGCGGGAACGGCCCTGGCCGTCGTCACCGTCGCGGTGGCCGTGCTCGCCGCCACCCAGGGGCTGCCCGGCACGGCCGGCGGCAGCGACGCGGCTGAATCGCCGGCCCGGCCCCCGGCCTCCGCCGCGACGCCGGGCGACGGAACCGGCGACGGCAGCCCCGAACCGTCCGGGGCGCCCGGCCCGCCCGAGTCCCCC
>NZ_JAKEIO010000064.1 GCF_021474405.1 [Streptosporangium] indianense | reverse complement strand
GAATGTGTATAAGAGACAGGTCCGCCGGGCGGGTACGGGACGCCCTGGCTCGAACGGAGCCCGGCGGCCGCCCGCCCGCAGCCGGAGGCCGCACGCGACCGCCGCCGGGAGAACGCGGGGGCGCGGCGGCGACTCGACGGGGTGCTGTGTCACCGCTCCGGACGGAGGTGCGGGAGGTGCGGGAGGCGCTGCTCACGGCGCTGCCGGGGACGCCGGGGGAGCCGGCGGCGGCATGGACGCCGGGAGTGCCGGGGGAGCCAGGGTGCGCGCCGCCAGGTGCGTGAGAGGCGTCAGGTGCACCAAGTGCTGGCCTACCAAACGCTTCAGGTGCTCCAGTTGCACCAGGTGCCGCAGTCATCGGCGGTCGGGAACCGGCCGTGCCGGGGAGGGCGGGTGGTGCGCCGGTCGTGCTGCCGAGAGCGCCGGGGGCGACGCTCACAGACGCGGGTGGTGCTGTGGTGCCGGATGTGCGGGAGGCCGTCTTCGGGCGGGTTCTGGTCATGACCTTGTGCATGGGGCCCCGTTTCGTGGGTCCGGTGGATACCGGGGAGTAACTTCGGTCGGTGATCTTGTACGGGGTCGACGGGGGCGGCGGCAAGGAAGCGTGGTTCGGGTCGCGGGGGCCGGGATGTTCACCTATCCGGGTGATGTCATACAGGGTGAGGCCCGTGGGTGCGCGGGTACGGCGGGTGAATTCCGGGACCGGGGTGGACGGGTCCGGGCGCACGGGGCGGGACTCGAAAGGGGACGCCCCGCACGTATCCTGAAGACCCTCCGGAGCCGTTGCCGAACACCCTCCGGAGCCGTGCCGAGCCCTCCGTCCACCACCACGAAAGCGGCCAGCCATGCGTGTCTACGTGCCCCTGACCCTCCCCGGTCTCGCCGAGGCGTACAAGACGGGTGAGCTGGGCACCGGGCCGCTCGTCGCCTACGCCGTGACGCCCGGGCTGCGCGAGTGGTACGCCTCCGACGACATCGAGGAACTGGAGTACGCCGCGCTCGGCCGGGCCGCGCTCGCCTCTCTGCGTCTGCTGGCGGCCGAGCCCGAGGCCCCGCGGCGCCGGATCGTGATCGCCGTCGACGTACCCGACCGGGCCGCGGGCGCGGACCACGACCCGGCGGAGCCGGGTGAGGTACGGCTCGCAGGTCCGGTGCCGTTGGCCAAGGCCGCGTCCGTGCACGTCGACGCCTCGGACGCGGAGGCCGACGTGACGGCCGCGGCCGAGGCGCTGCCGGCCTCGGACGGCGGGGACGACGACGCGCAGTCCGTCGTGGACGGGGCGGAGGACCACGAGCTGCTGTGGTTCGCCACGCAGGAGATCGCGAACCTGGTGGGCCGCGGAGACTGAATCCGCCGCCGGGCCGTCACGGGGACTGAATCCTCCGTCGGGGTGCCACGGGGACTGAATCCTCCGTCGGGGTGCCACGGGGACTGAATCCTCCGCCGGGGTGCCACGGGGACCGACTCCGGCGCCGGGCGGCGCGGGGGACCACCCGTCGCGGGGGCGCGTTGAGGCGCCGTTCTCTTGATTGTCAGTGGCGGCGGGTACGTTTTCTGGCATGGGGATGAAGACGGGCGCGCACATCGTCTGGGACTGGAACGGGACGCTGTTCCACGACATCGACGCGATCATCGGAGCGACGAACGCGGCTTTCGCCGAGCTGGGCCTGGAGCCGCTGACGCTGCAGAAGTACCGGGAGCTGTACTGCGTCCCGGTGCCGAAGTTCTACGAGCGGCTCATGGGGCGGCTGCCGACCGAGACCGAGTGGGAGGCCATGGACGACGTCTTCCACCGGTACTACGCCGAGCACCGGACGTCGTGCGGGCTGACGGCGGGGGCCACGGAGCTCCTGGCCGGCTGGCGCTCGGCGGGCCGCAGCCAGTCGATCCTGAGCATGTACGTGCACGAGGAGCTGGTCCCGCTGGTGCGCGGGTTCGGCATCGAGCCGCACTTCATACGGGTGGACGGGCGGACCGGACCGTCCGGGGGCAGCAAGGCCGAGCACATGGTGCGGCACCTGGCGTCGCTGAGCGGGGTGGCGCCGGAGCGGACGGTGGTGATCGGGGACGCCGCGGACGACGCGGTGGCCGCGCTGCACGTCGGGGCGCGGGCCGTGCTGTACACCGGCGGGTCGCACAGCAGGGTGAGTCTGGAAGCCGTCGGTGTGCCGGTCGTGGACACGCTGGAGGAAGCGGTCGCGGAGGCGGAGCGGCTCGCCGCCTGACCGTCCCCTGATCGCCACCTGGCCGAAACGCTGAGCGGCACTGTGCAGAACGTCAAACTTCCAGGGCTGGTTTTGTACACATACGGCTCATGACGGAGCCCCTGTAAGGAGCGATAGCCTTGGTGGCGTGATCAGCGCGATAGTTCGCGGGGACGAGGTCGTCCCTGCCCTGCGCCCGGAGAGCACGGACGACATCCGTGACCGGGCGGCAGTCGCTGGTCCTCGCGGGCGGGACGTGACATCGAGGACTCCCGGGACGCCGAGCACCACCAGGATTCAGGCGTCGCGGAGAGCAGCGTCACACCGGTGGCCCAGCTCAAGAATGGCTCAGACACCCCCGCTCATCTCGCCTTGCGGCATAGCGTCGGAACAGACCGGATACCCCGTGTCAGGACGTGAGGCCGTGAGCGCAGAGGCCGTACTTCCTTCTACGTCACGCAACGGCGCGCGACAGGAGCCAGAGGACAATGCAGACCAAGCTGGACGAAGCCAAGGCCGAGTTGCTCGAGAGGGCTGCCCGGGTAGCTGAGAACAGCCCGGTCGGGGGGCACCTACCGACCGGGTCGACGGGCGAGGAGACCCCGGACGCCCAGAAGGCACCGGACCGCGAGACCCTCCTCACGTTCCTCCAGCGCTACTACCTGCACACGGCCCCGGAGGACCTGACCGACCGCGACCCGGTCGACGTCTTCGGAGCCGCCGTATCGCACTACCGGCTGGCCGAGAACCGCCCCCAGGGCACCGCCAACGTCCGGGTGCACACCCCCACGGTGGAAGAGAACGGGTGGACCTGCAGCCACTCCGTGGTCGAGGTCGTCACCGACGACATGCCCTTCCTCGTCGACTCCGTCACCAACGAGCTGACCCGGCAGGGACGCGGGATCCACGTCGTCATCCACCCTCAGTTCGTCGTACGGCGCGATGTCACCGGCAAGCTCATCGAGGTGCTGTCGACCCCGGTGACCGGAGACCTTCCGCACGACGCGCACGTCGAGTCCTGGATCCACGTCGAGATCGACCGCGAGACCGACCGGGCCGATCTGAAGCAGATCACCGCCGACCTGCTGCGTGTGCTGTCCGACGCCCGCGAGGCCGTCGAGGACTGGGGCAAGATGCGGGACGCGGCGACCCGGCTGGCGGAGGGGCTGCCGGACGAGCCCATCCCCGACGACCTGCCCGGACCCCAGGTCGAGGAGGCCCGCGAGCTGCTGCGCTGGCTGGCCGACGACCACTTCACCTTCCTCGGCTACCGCGAGTACCAGCTGCGCGAGGACGACTCCCTGGCCGCCGTCCCCGGCACCGGGCTCGGCATACTGCGCGCGGACCCGCACCACGCCGCCGAGGAGAGCCACCCGGTCAGCCCGTCGTTCGAGCGGCTGCCCGCCGACGCCCGGGCCAAGGCGCGCGAGCACAAGCTGCTCGTGCTGACCAAGGCGAACAGCCGGGCGACCGTGCACCGCCCGTCGTACCTGGACTACATCGGCGTCAAGAAGTTCGACGCCGAGGGCAACGTCATCGGCGAGCGGCGGTTCCTCGGACTGTTCTCCTCCGCCGCCTACACCGAGTCCGTGCGCCGCGTCCCGGTCATCCGGCGCAAGGTCGAGGAGGTCCTGCAGCAGGCCGGGTTCTCGCCCAACAGCCACGACGGGCGTGACCTGCTGCAGATCCTGGAGACGTACCCGCGCGACGAGCTGTTCCAGACCCCGGCCGACGAGCTGCGCGCCATCGTCACCTCCGTGCTGTACCTCCAGGAGCGCCGCCGTCTGCGGCTCTACCTGCGTCAGGACGAGTACGGTCGCTACTACAGCGCCCTCGTCTACCTCCCGCGCGACCGCTACACCACGGCCGTCCGCCTGCGGATCATCGAGATCCTCAAGGAGGAGCTCGGCGGCATCAGCGTCGACTTCACCGCCTGGAACACCGAGTCGATCCTGTCCCGGCTGCACTTCGTGGTCCGGGTCCCGCAGGGCACCGAGTTGTCGGAGCTGTCCGACTCCGACAAGGAGCGCATCGAGGCCCGGCTGGTGGAGGCCGCCCGCTCCTGGGAGGACGCCTTCGCCGACGCCCTCAACGCCGAGCTCGGCGAGGAGCATGCGGCCGAGGCGATGCGCCGGTACGCGCACGCCTTCCCCGAGGGCTACAAGGCCGACCACAACCCGCGTGCCGCGGTCGCCGACCTCGTCCACCTCGAGCAGCTGAACGCCGAGGCGGACAAGGACTTCGCGCTCAGCCTGTACGAGCCGGTGGGCGCCGCCCCCGAGGAGCGCCGCTTCAAGATCTACCGCACGGGCGACGCCATCTCCCTGTCGGCCGTGCTGCCGGTCCTCAACCGGCTCGGCGTCGAGGTCGTCGACGAGCGGCCGTACGAGCTGCGCTGCTCGGACCGCAGTGTGGCCTGGATCTACGACTTCGGTCTGCGCATGCCCCGCGCCAACGGCGGCGCGGACTACTTCGGCGACGACGCCCGCGAGCGCTTCCAGGACGCCTTCGCCGCCACCTGGACCGGCAAGGCCGAGAACGACGGCTTCAACGCGCTGGTGCTGAGCGCCGGGCTGACCTGGCGCCAGGCGATGGTGCTGCGGGCGTACGCGAAGTACCTGCGCCAGGCGGCGTCGACGTTCAGCCAGGACTACATGGAGGACACCCTCCGCAACAACGTCCACACCACGCGCCTGCTGGTCTCGCTGTTCGAGGCGCGGATGTCGCCGGACCGGCAGCGCGCGGGCCACGAGATCGTGGACGCGCTGCTGGAGGAGGTCGACGCGGCCCTCGACCAGGTGGCCTCGCTCGACGAGGACCGGATCCTCCGGTCCTTCCTGACGGTCATCAAGGCGACGCTGCGGACCAACTTCTTCCAGGAGGCCGCGGCCGGCAAGCCGCACGACTACGTCTCCATGAAGTTCGACCCGCAGGCCATCCCCGACCTGCCGGCGCCCCGCCCGGCGTTCGAGATCTGGGTGTACTCGCCGCGCGTCGAGGGCGTGCACCTGCGTTTCGGCAAGGTCGCGCGCGGTGGTCTGCGCTGGTCCGACCGGCGTGAGGACTTCCGCACGGAGATCCTCGGCCTGGTCAAGGCGCAGATGGTGAAGAACACCGTCATCGTGCCGGTCGGCGCCAAGGGCGGCTTCGTCGCCAAGCAGCTGCCGGACCCGTCCGTGGACCGGGACGCGTGGATGGCCGAGGGCATCGCCAGCTACAAGACGTTCATCTCCGCGCTGCTGGACATCACCGACAACATGGTCGCGGGCGAGGTCGTGCCCCCGGCGGACGTCGTCCGGCACGACGAGGACGACACCTACCTGGTCGTCGCCGCCGACAAGGGCACCGCGACCTTCTCCGACATCGCCAACGGGGTCGCCGAGAAGTACAACTTCTGGCTCGGTGACGCCTTCGCCTCCGGCGGCTCCGCCGGCTACGACCACAAGGGCATGGGCATCACCGCCCGAGGCGCCTGGGAGTCCGTCAAGCGGCACTTCCGCGACATGGGCGTGGACACCCAGACCGAGGACTTCACGGTCGTCGGCATCGGCGACATGTCCGGTGACGTGTTCGGCAACGGCATGCTGCTCTCCGAGCACATCCGCCTGGTCGCGGCCTTCGACCACCGGCACATCTTCATCGACCCGAACCCGGACGCCGCCACCTCCTACGCCGAGCGCCGCCGCCTGTTCGAGCTGCCCCGCTCCAGCTGGGAGGACTACAACACCGAGCTGCTGTCGGCCGGCGGCGGCATCTTCCCGCGCACGGCCAAGGCGATCCCCGTCAACGCGCACATCCGTGAGGCCCTCGGTATCGAGGCCAAGGTCACCAAGCTGACCCCGGCCGACCTGATGAAGGCGATCCTCCACGCGCCGGTGGACCTGCTGTGGAACGGCGGCATCGGCACGTACGTCAAGTCCTCCGCCGAGTCCAACGCGGACGTCGGCGACAAGGCCAACGACGCCATCCGGGTCGACGGCAAGGACCTGCGCGTCGCGGTCGTCGGCGAGGGCGGCAACCTCGGGCTGACCCAGCTCGGCCGGATCGAGTTCGCACTGCAGGGCGGCCGGATCAACACCGACGCCATCGACAACAGCGCGGGCGTGGACACCTCCGACCACGAGGTGAACATCAAGATCCTGCTCAACGGCCTGGTCAGGGACGGCGACATGACCGTCAAGCAGCGCAACAAGCTGCTCGCCGAGATGACCGACGAGGTCGGCCGCCTGGTGCTGCGCAACAACTACGCGCAGAACACGGCGATCGCCAACGCCCTCGCCCAGTCCAGCGCCATGCTCCACGCCCAGCAGCGCTTCATGAAGCACCTGGTCAGGGAGGGACACCTCGACCGGGCGCTGGAGTTCCTGCCCACTGACCGGCAGATCCGCGAGCGGCTCGCCCAGGGCCAGGGCCTGACCGGTCCGGAGACGGCCGTCCTGCTGGCGTACACGAAGATCACGGTCGCCGAGGAGCTGCTGCACACGTCGCTGCCGGACGACCCGTACCTGAGCACCCTGCTGCACGCCTACTTCCCGAAGGAGCTGCGCGAGCAGTATCCTGAGCACCTCGTCTGCCACCCGCTGCGCCGTGAGATCACCACGACCGTGCTGGTCAACGACACGGTGAACACCGGCGGTACGACGTATCTGCACCGGCTGCGCGAGGAGACGGGCGCGTCGCTGGAGGAGATCGTGCGGGCGCAGACCGCGGCCCGGGCGATCTTCCGCCAGTCCCCGGTGTGGGACGGCGTCGAGGCGCTCGACAACAAGGTCGAGGCCGAGGTCCAGACCCGCATCCGGCTGCATGCGCGCCGCCTGGTGGAGCGCGGCACGCGCTGGCTGCTCAACAACCGGCCGCAGCCGCTGGAGCTCGCCGGGACGGTCGACTTCTTCGCCGACCGGGTCGAACAGGTCTGGGGGCAGCTGCCGAAGCTGCTGCGCGGCGCCGACCTGGAGTGGTACCAGAAGATCTACGACGAGCTGACCGGCGCGGGCGTCCCGGAGGACCTCGCCACCCGGGTGGCGGGCTTCTCCTCGGCGTTCCCGACGCTCGACATCGTCTCGATCGCCGACCGCATGGGCCGGGAGCCGGTGGACGTCGCCGAGGTCTACTACGACCTCGCCGACCGGCTGCGCATCACCCAGCTCATGGACCGCATCATCGAGCTGCCCCGCGCCGACCGCTGGCAGTCCATGGCCCGCGCGGCGATCCGCGAGGACCTGTACGCGGCGCACGCGGCGCTGACCGCCGACGTCCTGGCGGTCGGCAACGGCACCTCGACGCCCGAGCAGCGCTACAAGGCGTGGGAGCAGAAGAACGCGGCGATCCTCGGCCGCGCCCGCACCACCCTGGAGGAGATCCAGGGGTCCGACGCGTTCGACCTCGCCAACCTGTCGGTGGCGATGCGCACGATGAGGACGCTGCTGCGCACGCATTCGTAGCGCGTACGGCGTGACAGGCGCCCCGGGCCGGTTCCGGCCGGGGGCGCCTCACCGTTCCCGCGGCGCCTCACTGTTTCAGTGCGCTTGCCACCAGCCTCGCCGCCCGTTTCACCTTCGGCCGGGCCACTCTGTGTACCGTCGGGCGGATCAGGCGGGCCGTCACTCCCGTCGGCTCCCAGCGGACCTGGAGGCGGCCCGGGCCGTGGCCTTCCGGTTCCACCGTCAGGTGGTGGGACGGGATGCGGGTCGTCAGGGTCGGGAAGGTCAGGGGGGCCAGCAGCAGGCCCGTGTGGGACAGGCCCTGGTGGTGGAGACGGAGCAGCGGGTGGCGGATTCCCGCGAATCCGTGGAGGGGGAGTTCGGCCGCTGCGAGGTCCAGGTGGGCGTGGCCCTCGAAGAGGCCGGGGCGGACGGGGGAGAGCCGGAAGTGGACGTGGAGGCGGCGGCCTCCCGGCGAGATGAGCAGCGTCGCGCGCTGAGGGCCGACGGGGAGGCGCAGCGCCGGGTCGTAGGTGCGGATCGTGAGGTCGATCGAGGCGCCCGGCCCGCGGGTGATCTCCTGGATCTCGTGCCGGAACTGCGCACCTGGGAAGGGGCGCGTCTCCAACTCCAGGTCGGAGACGTCCAGTTCGCGGCGGGACCACTCCGACTCGGGGACCCGGTCACCCCAGTAGGTGCGGCCCGTCGCGTCGGAGGTCACGCGCCGCGGGCCCACCGTGTGGCCCAGACCCCGGGCGGCCAGGCGGGCCTCCGCCAGCCGGCGGTCCCGGATCAGCTGGATGACGACGCGTTCGATGCGCGGGAGGCGGGCGAACGCGCCCGGCGTGAGTGTGTCGAGGTAGGGGGTGACGAGGTCCGCGAAGGACGTCAGCCAGGCGTCGTCCCGGTAGGGCAGGTCACCGGCGTACATCCGGAAGTCGTGCTTGAGGAACTTGTGGTCCTTGTCCTCGCGCAGCGACTCGTGCCCGCTCTCGGCGAGGAACGCGTCGATGAGGTGCTGGACGTGGATCCGGTCCCGGACGTTGGCGAGCTTGTGCCGCTGGTTCGATATGGAGGCCGCCTCGGAGGTCGCGAAGGGCGCCACGTACCAGCGGTAGACCGGTTCCGGGACGATCGTGAAGCTCTTGGCCAGGCAGTACGCCTGTGCCGAGAACAGCTGGTCCTCGTAGTGGATGCCCTCGGGGAAGCGCAGCTGGTGCCGGTCGAGGAAGGCGCGGGCGTACATCTTGCTGGTGGCCAGGTGCTCGAAGAACAGCCGCGGGTCGGCCTCGATGCCGTCGAGGGTGCGGTGCTCGGCGACCAGGTGCGGCATCCACGTCGAACGGCGGCCGTTGTCCACCCGGATCCGCTGCACCGCGCCCATCGCGAAGTCGATCTCGCGTGCGCGGTGCGCGGCGAGCAGCAGTTCCACGGCACGGGCGGGGAGTTCGTCGTCGCTGTCGAGGAACATCAGGAACGGCGCCCGCGCGATTTGTAGGGCGCGGTTGCGCGGGGCGCTGCAGCCGCCGCTGTTGCCCTCCAGGCGGAGGTGCCGGACCCGGGGGTCCCGGGCCGCCAGCCGCTGGGCCACGGCCGGGGTCTCGTCCGTGGAGTGGTCGTCGCTGATGATGATCTCGAGGTTGGCGTGCGTCTGTCGGCGGACCGACTCGACGGCGCGGGTGAGGCGTTCGGCGTCGTTGTAGACGATGACCGTCACGGTGACGTCGGGGGTGCTCATGCGGTCGCCTCCTGCGGGGTCGGGGCCGGGGTGCGCTCCTCGATCGGCAGCACGGGCGGCAGGTCACGTTCCTCCTGGCCGAGGAAGACCCGGCGGACGACGCGTTCGGCGGCGCGTCCGTCGTCGTACTCGCAGAACCGGCGCCGGAAGACGGCGCGGGTCTTGGCCGCGCTCTCGTCGCGCCAGGCCTCGGTGGTGAGGATCTCCGTCAGTTCCTGCTGGGTGCGGGCGACCGGACCCGGGGCCTGCGCCATGAGGTCGAAGTAGACGCCGCGGGTGGTGCGGTACGTCTCCCAGTCGTCGGCGTGGATCACGATCGGCCGGTCGAGGTTGGCGTAGTCGAACATGATCGAGGAGTAGTCCGTGACCAGGGCGTCCGCCGCCAGGCACAGTTCCTCGACCGGGTCGTAGGAGGAGACGTCGATGATCCGGCCCGTGCGGCGCAGGTTGGTCAGCGGGGAGGCGGCGCCACCGTAGAAGTAGTGGCCGCGCACCAGCAGGACCGTGTCGTCGCCCAGGCGGTCGGCGAGGGCGGCCAGGTCCAGGCGCGGGGTCCAGCCGGCCTCGTAGTCGCGGTGGGTGGGCGCGTACAGGACGGCACGGCGCCCCGGGGCGATGCCGAGGCGGTCGCGGACCGCGCGGATGACGTCGGCGCCGGCCGTGTAGAAGACGTCGTTGCGCGGATAGCCGTGGTCCAGGGAGACGTAACGCGACGGGTAGGCGCGCTCCCACATACGGGTGGTGTGGCTGTTGGCGGAGACGCTGTAGTCCCACTTGTCGATGCGTTCCAGCAACGCCCGGAAGTCCAGGCCCTGCGCGGCGGCCGGGAACGCCATCTGGTCGAGGCCCATGCGCTTCAGGGGCGTGCCGTGGTGGGTCTGGACGTGGATCGCGTCGGGGCGTTTGACCACGGCGTTGGGGAAGTTGACGTTGTTGACCAGGTACTTGGCGGTCGCCAGCACCTCCCAGTAGCGGCGGCTGCCGGGCACCACGTGGTCGGTGCCGGGCGGCAGGAGGGCCGCGTTCTCCTCGGTGACCACCCACACCGCGTGGATCTGGGGGGCGAGTTCGGCGAGCTTGGCGGCGATGGCGGCGGGGTTGCAGGCGACGCCGCGGTTCCAGTACGCCGCGAACACCGCCAGGTGCGGGTTGACGGGACGGCCGAGCGCTCTGCGGTACTGGTGGTCGCGGAGCTTGGCCCCGGCCTGGCGCTTCCGGGCCCGTACGACCGACCGGGCGCCGCGGCGGGTGCGGTTGACGGCCTGGAAGGCCCGGTACTTCGCGTAGGCGCCCTCCTCCAGCAGGGAGCGGCGGACGCCTTCGAGTCCCGCCGGGCGGCGGTGGTCCTCGGGGCGGCGGCGCACGGCGGCCAGGGACGCCCGGCGGAAGAACTCCCGCGCGACCTCCTGAGGCATGCCGCCGCGCGCGAAGGTGCGCAGGCAGTCACGGACCATGAGGTCGTAGAGCACGGTGTGCGCGGCGCGCCGGTCACGGGTGAGGTCGAGGAGCGACTCGTAGCGCTCGACGAGGGCGTACCGCTGCTCGGGTGTCACCGGGGGCAGGCTCGCGGGGCGCAGCCGCCGGTCCTCGTAGGCGACGTGCGGCAGGCAGGCGACGCGGCCGGCGAGCAGCAGGGCGGCCAGGGCGGCGTACGGCTCGTCGTCGGTGCTGATCCGTGACTCGTGCGCCCGCCAGAAGTCGGCGCGCAGGACCCGGGTGCCGAGCAGCGGGGTGAGCCGCAGCAGGGGCGCGCAGTCGTCGAGCAGGACGTCGGCGCGGCCCGCCCGGGCCAGGAGCGGGCCGTCCGGGGAGGGCATTCCGGAGGTGTGCCAGGTGCTGCGGACGTGGTCGAGCACGAGGACGTCGACCTCGTCGGGGAGCTCGGCCACCCGCTCGGCGACCGTGCGCGGGGTGCCGGCGGGCAGGCCGTCCTTGGCGTGGACGAAGTGCAGCCAGCGGCCGGAGGCCCGGGCCGCACCCGCCGCCCTGGCCGCCGCGTCGGCGGTGCCGTCCGGCAGCGGCACGACCTGGACGTCCGGGGTGTGCCGCTCGGCCGTCTCCCGCGCCCAGTCGCCCACCGCGGCCACGATCACCTCGGCGTCCGCGAGGGGGTGGGCGACGAGGGAGTCGAGGAGTTCCGTCAGATGGTCCTGGACGTTCGGCCCGTGGACGATCACACTCAGCTCGGCCATCCCTGGGGCCCCCTCTCGCAGCTGCACCGTATGCGGTCATGCTGCCATCAATGGGACGAAAGGGCCGATCGGGTGGGCCTCACGAGGGAACGGCGGCCTTCGGCTTGGGCTTGGGCTTCGGGGCCTTCTCCCCGGTGAACGCCTCGTACTCCTTGAGGACGTCGTCCGTCGGCCCGTCCATGCGCAGCTCCCCGCGCTCCAGCCACAGCACCCGGTCGCAGGTGTCGCGGATCGACTTGTTGTTGTGGCTGACCAGGAACACCGTGCCCGCGTGCTTGCGCAGCTCGCGGATGCGCTCCTCGGACCTCTTCTGGAAGGAGCGGTCGCCGGTGGCCAGCGCCTCGTCGATCAGCAGCACGTCGTGGTCCTTGGCGGCGGCGATGGAGAACCGCAGCCGGGCGGCCATGCCGGAGGAGTACGTGCGCATCGGCAGCGTGATGAAGTCGCCCTTGTCGTTGATGCCCGAGAAGTCGACGATCTCCTGGTAGCGGTCCTTGACCTGCTCGCGGGACATGCCCATGGCCAGGCCGCCGAGGTGCACGTTGCGCTCGCCGGTGAGGTCGTTCATCAGGGCGGCGTTGACGCCGAGCAGGGAGGGCTGGCCGTCGGTGTAGATGCGGCCGTTCTCCACGGGGAGGAGTCCGGCGACGGCCTTCAGCAGGGTCGACTTGCCGGAGCCGTTGGTGCCGATCAGGCCGATCGCCTCGCCCCGGTAGGCGACGAAGGACACGTTCTTCACCGCGTGCACCCGGCGCACGCCCGACGCCTTCTCGGTCTGCTTGCGGCGCACGATGCGGTTGAGGGCGGCGGTCGCGGAGCCGCGTCCGGCGCCGGTGCCGTTGACGCGGTAGACGATGTCGACACCGTCGGCGACGACGGTGGGGATCTTCTCGTTCGGGTGCTCAGCCACGGCCGTAGGTCTCCTCAGCCTTCCAGAAGTAGATGAAGCCGCCGACACCGGCGAGCAGCGCCCAGCCGGCCGCGATCGCCCAGACGTGCGCGGGCAGCTGGCTCGCGTGGAAGCTGTCGATCAGGGCGAAGCGCATCAGGTCGATGTAGATCGCGGCCGGGTTGGCCGCCAGCGCCACCTTGACCAGATGCGGCAGGTGGTTGTTCCGGGCCAGCTGGTCGAGGCTCCACATGACGCCCGAGACGTACATCCAGGTGCGCAGGACGAACGGCATCAGCTGGGCGATGTCCGGGGTCTTGGCGCCCCACCTGGCCATGATCATCGACACGCCGGCGTTGAAGGTGAACTGCAACACCAGGGCCGGGAGCGCCAGCAGCCAGGAGGCGGAGACCGGCACGCCGAAGCAGAGCAGGATGACGACCAGCGCGCCCATCGAGAACAGCAGCTGCTGGAGCTGCTGAAGGCAGAAGGAGATCGGCAGCGCGGCGCGCGGGAAGTGCAGGGCCCGCACCAGGCCGAGGTTGCCGGAGATCGCGCGGGTGCCCGCCATGATCGAGCTCTGCGTGAACGTCCAGATGAACACGCCCGTGACCAGGAACGGGACGTAGTCCGGGACGCCGTGCTTGGTGCCCAGCAGCACGCCGAAGATGAAGTAGTAGACCGCCGCGTTCAGCAGTGGCGTCATCACCTGCCAGACCTGGCCGAGCTTGGCCTGGCTGTACTGGGCGGTGAGCTTGGCGGTGGCGAACGCGGTGATGAAGTGGCGGCGGGCCCACAGCTGGCGGACGTACTCGGGCAGGGAGGGCCGCGCGCCACTGACCGAGAGGCCGTGGCGGGCGGCGAGGGCCGCGAGGTCGTGGTCGGCCGGGGTTGGGGCCGGGTGCTGGGGCGGTGTGTGGAGGACCGTACTCACATCCGCTGCTTTCGCTCGGGGGTGGGCGTGTGGCCTGGGGGCGCATGAGGTCTGGAGGAGAGGGCTTTTACCGGACTCTTTACGAACTCTCACGTCGGGACGGGACCGTATCGTCGTAACGGGAGCGTACGACGGGCGTACGTCGGAACGCAACCGTTTCGTCGTGACGCCCTATGCTGTCGGCATGACGACGAAGCCCGACGAGCCCCAGCAGCCGCCGCGCCGCCGGGCCCCCGCGGGGGCGGCCGTGCTGCGGGAGGACGTGACCGAAGCGATCCGGGCGGCCGTCTTCGAGGAGCTCGCGGCCGTCGGCTACGCGCGGATGTCCATCGAGGGGATCGCGCGCCGGGCGGGCGTAGGGAAGACGGCGGTGTACCGCCGGTGGCGCTCGAAGCTGCACCTGGTGCTCGACATCGTCTCGGCACTCGCCGTGCAGGGCCTGCCCGCACCGGACACCGGCTCCCTGGAGGGCGACCTGCGGCTTCTCTACGAGGTGACGTCCCGTGCCCTGCGCCACCCGGTCGCCTCGCAGATCATCCCCGACCTCCAGGCGGAGGCCGCCCGCAACCCGGAGATCGCCGAGGCCATGCAGAAGGCCCTGCGGGAGGGCCAGGACGGGGTCGCCACCGGCATCGTCACGGCGGCGGTACACCGGGGCGAGCTCCGCGAGGGCATCGACCACGACCTGGCCCTCGACCTGATCTCGGGCCCGCTGTACTGGCGCTCGGTGGTGATCCGCAACCCGAAACTGCCCAAGGGCTACCTGGGCGCACTGGCCCGGGCCACGTCGGAGGGGCTGAAGGCGTTGTAGGGAAGGCGAGGCGGTGGCCCAGGGGTGCGCCCCGCGTGAGTGCGCCCCGGCTTGCGCGGCGGGGCTCGTCCGAGCCTGTGGCGAGCTTGTCCGGGGCTCGTACGGACCCTCTTGAGGGCTGGTCCGGGGCTCGCGCGCGGCTCGGGCCGGTCAGGTCCGGACCGCCTCCGGGTGCAGGCGTACCCAGCCCTCCCATGCGGACGTGATCATGTCCTGTACGTCCAGGCGGGCCTTCCAGCCCAGCTCCGCGGCCGCGCGGTCGGCGGAGGCGACGACGCGGGCCGGGTCGCCGGGGCGGCGGGGGACGACCGCCGGAGGCCGGTCGTGGCCGGTGACCGCGTTGATGCGGTCGATCATCTCCCGGACGGAGACGCCCTCACCGCGGCCGATGTTGAGCGTCAGGTCGCGGCCGGGGGAGGAGCGCAGCACCCGGGCCGCCGCGACATGCGCCTCGGCCAGGTCCACCACGTGGATGTAGTCGCGCACGCAGGTGCCGTCCGGGGTCGGGTAGTCGTCGCCGAACACGCGCGGCGGCGCGTCCTCCGTGAGCTTCTCGAACACCATCGGCACGAGGTTGAAGACGCCGGTGTCCGCGAGCTCCGGGCCCGCCGCGCCCGCCACGTTGAAGTAGCGCAGGGACGCCGTCGCCAGCCCCGTCGCCCGGCCGGTCGCCCGCACCAGCCACTCACCGGCCAGCTTGGTCTCGCCGTACGGCGACAAGGGCGCGCACGGCGTCTCCTCGCTGACCAGGTCCACGTCCGGCATGCCGTACACCGCCGCCGAGGAGGAGAAGACGAACGCCGGCACCTGTGCCGCCGTCACGGCGTCCAGCAGGACCCGCAGGCCCTCGACGTTCTCCCGGTAGTAGTGCAGCGGCCGCTCGACGGACTCGCCCACCTGCTTCTTCGCCGCGAGGTGGACGACGCCGGTGACCGCGTGGTCCGCGAGGGTGCGGGCGAGCCGCTCGGCGTCCAGGGTCGAGCCCACCACCAGCGGCACCCCGTCGGGCACGCGCTCGGCGACGCCGGTCGAGAGGTCGTCGTAGACCACCGCGCGCTCGCCCGCCGCGGTCATCGCCCGTACGACGTGCGCACCGATGTAGCCGGCGCCGCCGGTGATCAACCAGGTCATGTGCGGCCGTCCCCTCGTCAGTTGGCCCGTGGTGGTGGTCTGCGCGCTGAACCGTCGCGGTCGTCGTCACTGTCGTCGTGCCTTCAGTGAAGCAGGCGGCGCAGTCGTGCGCGTACCACCGACAGCACACCGCGCACGCCGGGGGCCACCCGCAGCGCCAGCGCGCCGGAGTGGGTGGTGTACGGCTGGACGAGAACCACGCCCTGCCGGGCGCTCGGGACGGCGCTGCGGCGCAGCAGTCCGGCGCCCCGAAGGGCGTGCGCCGTGACGTCGCGGCTCGCGCCGTCCTGGAAGCGGAGGCGCAGGCTCAGGTCCCAGGTGCCCGTGCCGGACGCGGCCAGGGCGGGGAGGTCGACGGCCGTCTCCGCCGACCAGGTGCAAACGTCCCCGGGAGTGTCGGAGCCCGTGGCGCACGGCACGAGCGCCGCGGTCGCACCGCGCACCGCCACGTCCCCGTCGTCCCGGTGCCGCCACTCCACGTCCACCGCCTCCGGCCCCGCCTGCGCCACCCGCCCGTACAGCTCGTGCAGGCGCAGCCGCAGCCGGGTGCCCCGCACGCCCGGACGCAGCTCCGCGTCGACGGTGAGGGGCAGTGCGCGCACGGGCCTGGTCCGCAGGGACTCCAGGGAGACCTGCGGCAGGCCGTCCGACCAGACGGGCGTTCCGTCGGCGGTGCGGGCGTACGGCGGGCACAGCCGGGCCGGGCGGGCCGCGAGCTCCCGCAGCCGGGGCAGGTCGCACGGCTCCGGGGAGGCCAGGACGACCTGCCCGACCAGCCGGCCGGGGGCAGAGGGGTTGCGGGCCCAGTCGTCGGCGTCGTACTCCGCGAGGTGCGCCCGCGTGAGCTCCCACCACGTGCGTTGGTAGGCGGCGTTGCGCAGCCCCAGTTCGCGCACGTACATCCGCAGGTCGTGGTCGAGGAACTTGGCGCGCACGGCCCGCGCGAGTTCCTTCTGCCCGGCGCCCAGCAGCACCTCGTACGCCTGTCGGCACGCCTCCGTGCGGGCCCGCCAGTTCTCGACGCCGGCCCGGTCCAGGGAGATCGACAGCCGCCCGGCGGACCGGCGCACGTGCCAGAGGTAGACCCGGTCCGGGACCAGGGCGATGCGCGGGCCCGCCGCCAGCACGCGCGCGGTGAACACGACGTCCTCGTACGGGAAGCGGCCCTCGGGGAAGCGGATGCCGTGCGCGCGCAGGAAGTCGGTGCGGTAGAGCTTGTTGACGCAGAGGGTGTCGTGGACCAGGCGCGGTCGCTGCGCGGGGTGCGGGACCACGGCGTGCAGCGCGTAGAGGCGCTCCTGCCAGGCCACTTCGCGCCCCGAGGGCAGCTCCCGGCGTACGCACAGACCGCCCGCGACCTCGGCGTTCGCGCCCTCGGCCGCTCGCAGCAGCGCCTCGGCCGCGCCGGGCGGCAGGATGTCGTCGCTGTCCAGGAACATCACGTACGGCGAGGTCACGGCATTGAGCCCGGTGTTGCGCGGGGTGCCGCAGCCGCCGCTGTTGACCCGGCGGCGGATCACCTTCAGGCGGGGCTCCGAGGCGGCGAGCCGTTCGAGCAGGGCGGCGCTGCCGTCCTTCGAGCAGTCGTCGACGGCCACCACCTCGCGCACGGCCGGTCCCTGCGCGAGTGCCGAGCGCACGGCGTCCGTCACATGCGCGGCGTCGTCGTAGCCGATCACCACGACGGCCACCCGGGAACCCGGCTCCCGGACGGCCCTCTCGGTCTCGCTTCCGGTCCCGCTCTCGGTCTCGCTCTCGGCATTCATCACAGCGGATCGTAAGCCGGGCGAATGACATGAAAGTGATAACACACCACCAAAACCGGACGAAGTATCAGATCCAGCACAGAATCGAGGCCGTGAAGAGCGGACAGTCGAGGGGGAGCGGCGGCCGGTTCGCCCCGGGGGTGGTGCCCGTGGCGGTTCCCATGGCGCTGATGCTCGCCGTCGGGCTGTGGGGTCTGGACCGCGGCGGGATGTGGGGGGACGAGAGCGTCACCTTCCAGGTCGCGCAGCGCACGGTGCCGCAGATCTGGCGGCTGCTGCACGACGTGGACGCGGTGCACGGCCTGTACTACCTGTTCATGCACGCCGTCCTCGCCGTCCGTCCGGACGAGGTCGTGCTGCGCCTGCCGTCGGTGTGCGCGGCGACGGCGACGGCCGGCCTGGTGGGGGCCCTGGGCGTCCGGCTGGCCGGGCCCCGGGCCGGCCTGTGTGCCGGCGTCCTCTACGCGATCACCCCGATGACCGGCCACTACGCCCAGGAGGGACGGTCGTACGCGCTGGTCGCAGCGGGTGTGGCGGGGGCGACGCTGCTGCTCCTGAGGGCCGTCGACGGGGCGGGCGCCCGGGTCTGGTGGGTGTACGGGACGGTCGTCGCCCTGACCTGTGCATTGCACGAGCTGGCGGTGCCGGTGCTGGGCGCGCACGCGCTGACGCTGGCGCTGCTGCGGGTGCCGAGGAGGGTGTGGTCCGGCTGGGTGCGGGCGGCGGGCGCGGTGGTGCTGCTCCTGCTGCCGCTGGTGTGGGTGTCGCAGGGGCAGGCCGGGCAGGTGGCGTGGCTGGTGGCGCCGGGGTGGGACCGGGTCGAGCGGCTCGCCCGGAACCTCACCCCCGGGCCGGCGGGGCCGGTGTTCTGGGGATCGCTGCTGCTGATGGCCGTGGGGCTGCGGGAGCGGCACACGGCCGCGGTCGCCCTGCCGCTGCTGCTCGTGCCGCCGGGGATCCTGATGACGGTGTCGCAGGTCCGGCCGCTCTACCACGACCGGTACGTGCTCTACGCGCTGGCGGGCGCGTCCCTGCTGGTCTCGTCGGGGGCGGCACGGGTCGCCGGAGCACTGGGGCGGGTGCGGTTCGACGGACGGCGCATGCGGGTCCGGGCCCGGCACGTGCACGCCCTGGTGGGCCTCACCGGTGTCCTCGCCCTCACCGCCACCTTCCTGGCCCAGCTGCCCGTGCTCCGCCAGGACCGGTCCGCCGCCCACCGCCCGGACAACCTCGCCGTGGTCTCCGCGCTCGCCCTCCGTCAGATGCACCCCGGTGACCCGGTGCTGTTCGTGCCGTCGGTGGGCAGGCTCGCCGCGCTGGCCTACCCGAAGGGGTTCCAGCGGGCGCGGGACATCGCGCTGCGGGGTTCCGTGCCCCGCTCCGGGACGCTGTGGGGCCGCGAGGCGACCCCGGATGAGCTGCGGCGGCGACTCGCCTCGGTGGACCGCGTCTGGGTCGTCGCCGAGGCGCACGCGCTGGACCCGCGGCGGCCTCCGTCCGACCTGGTGGAGCGGACCAAGCTCGCCGTCCTGGCCGAAGAGTTCACCGTCCGCGAGGAACACGTCCGGCGGGAACGCGTCCGGGACGACGTAGTGCTGCGCCTCTACATCCGGCGCAGGCCCGGGGACGCGCCGGACGGCTGCTCGGCGGCGGACGGGCCGTCCTGCCCTTCCGCGAGTGCCGCGGCCGCGTCCAGAGCCGTGGTGAGCTCGTCGAGGCGGGCGCGCAGCATGCGGATCTCCTCGGCGCCGAAGCCGGTCGAGGACGCGATGCGGCGCGGCACCTGAAGCGCCCGCGCGCGCAGCGCGACACCCTCCTCGGTCAGCCGCACCTCCACCGACCGCTCGTCGCGGGCGCTGCGCTCCCGCCGCACCAGACCGGCCGCCTCCAGCCGCTTGAGCAGCGGCGACAGCGTGCCGGAGTCGAGACGCAGGTGCTCGCCGAGCTTCTTCACGGGCAGCTCGTCGTGCTCCCACAGCACCAGCATCACCAGGTACTGCGGGTAGGTCAGGCCGAGGTCCTTGAGGATCCCGCGGTAGACGCCGTTGAAGGCGCGGGAGGCCGCGTGCAGGGAGAAGCAGATCTGCTGGTCCAGGCGGAGCCAGTCGTCGTCCGGCGTGTTCATGTGCCCAGGATAGCTCGCGCCCGCCATTCAATTGCACACAACTTAATTGTGTGCTCTAATTCTGGGGGTCGGGCGGCCCGGAGCGGGCCGCCGAAACGTGACGTGAGAGGGAAGGTTTTCCATGGACGCGCTCTACACCGCTGTCGCCACCGCCACCCACGGCCGCGAGGGCCGCGCCGTCAGCTCCGACGGCGTGCTGGACCTCGCCCTGGGCACGCCGCAGGCACTGGGCGGCAACGGCCAGGGCACCAACCCCGAGCAGCTCTTCGCCGCCGGTTACGCCGCGTGCTTCGGCAGCGCCCTCGGCCTGGTCGGCCGCGGTGCCAAGGTCGACGTCAGCGACGCCGCCGTGACCGCCGAGGTCTCCATAGGCAAGCAGGGCGAGGGCTTCGGCCTCGCCGTCACCCTCCGCGTGGAGCTCCCCGACAGCGTGGACGAGGCGACCGGCCGCAAGCTCGTCGAGCAGGCCCACCAGGTCTGCCCGTACTCCAACGCCACCCGCGGCAACATCGAGGTCGACCTCGTCATCGAGTAACCACCCGCGCGCCACCCCCGACCCGCGCCAGCACCTCCCCCGTCCGTTCGCTCCACGCCACCACCACGGCCTCCTCGGGCACCGGGTGCCAGCGCGTCAGCAGCAGCCAGCGCACGTGGTAGCGGCGGACCACGGCGGACCGCTCGGCGCGGGTCGAACCGGGGGCCAGATAGGCCCGGACGTCGGCCGCACGGCGCTCCCGCTCCCGCTCGTCCAGGGCGGGATCGGGCCAGATGGGCGCGGCGAGGTTCGGCCCGTAGCCGGCGATCGCGTGACTGGCGAAGTACCCGTCGGTGATCACCACTTCGCCGGGCCCGATGTGCCGGGCCGCCCAGTCGTACGACGGCCAGCGCGTCGGCTGTGCGAACCCCACCGGGTCCACCGAGCGCGGCACCACCGCCCCGGCGTGCACGGTGACGAACCCGACGCACACCCCGGCCGCCGCGGCCCCGCCCAGCACCCGCCGGGCCCGTCGCCAGGGCCGGGGCGCCGCCAGTTCCACCGCCAGGGCGAACTGCAGCGGCACCAGCACGGCCCACAGGGCCCGGGCGTACGTGTAGTGCCCGCTCGCCCAGCCGTACGCCACCAGCAGGCACTCCAGCAGGAACATCCACACCAGCGGATCGCGCGCCGACCTGCGGGCCCGCACCCACAGCGCGGGCAGCCCGAGCAGCGCG
The DNA here is from genome assembly GCF_021474405.1 of [Streptosporangium] indianense. Classification (GTDB taxonomy): domain Bacteria; phylum Actinomycetota; class Actinomycetes; order Streptomycetales; family Streptomycetaceae; genus Streptomyces; species Streptomyces indiaensis. Next base: position 19,640 of record NZ_JAKEIO010000064.1, on the reverse strand, counting down.
AGCCAGGAGTTGGCGGGCATCCCCGCGTAGAGCCGGCGGTGCATCGCGTCCATGCCGGTGTCGCCCACCAGCGTCAGCACGTCGTAGTACGGCCAGGTCAGGGCCACCGCCGCGCAGACCGCCCCCGCGAGCGCCCAGCGCGCCACGACCGGGCGGCGCCACCCGCGCTGCCGGGACGCCACGATCCCGACCGCCCCGGTGAGCGCCGAGGCCGCCGTGACGGGGTGGGTGAGCAGGATCAGCCCGTACAGCAGGCCGATGCCGGCGTACCCCCACCAGCCGCCGAGCCCGCTCGGGCCGACGAACCGCACGACGGGGGCGTCGTCCCCCGCGCGCCGGCCCGTCCAGGCCCACGCCCAGAACGTCAGGCCGATGGCGAGCGCGGACGGGTAGCCCAGGTTCGTCGTCATCGACATCAGCCCGAGGTAGCCGCTCCACAGGATCCGCGCGCTGCCCCACAGCAGCGTCATGAACAGCAGCGCCCACACCGGCGCCCAGGGACGCGGGGTGAGGGTCCTGACGAAGCGGCCGAGCCCCGTCAGCAGCACCACCAGGTGCACCGGTCCGGCGAGCTTCACGACCTCCCACCCGGAGAGCCCCGTCAACCGCGCCAGCAGGCCCTGCGCCACGGCGTACGGGCCGTAGTACGGGCTGCCCTCACCCGGCAGGTCCGCCATGGTGTGGGCCGGGTGCAGCAGGTCGGCCTTGAGGCGCTCGACGACCGCCGCGTGCTGCCCGGCGTCGCAGCACAGCGGCACCCGCCAGTACGCCAGCGTCATCACCAGCCAGAACAGGGCGCCGTAGAACTGGTACGGGGTGAGCCGTCCGGCACGGCCGCCGCGCAGCGCCGTCGCGCCGCGCACGGCCCGCCGGACGAGGGCCGGGGCGCTCACCGGAGGGCGGAAGGGGTCTGGGGCATGCGCCGAATGTTCCCGCCCCTACGCCTGCCCTGACCCCGCATCACTTCATCGGGTGAGGCCGCTACCCCCACCTGCCGACCGTCACGCGCACAGCGCCCACCGGGCAGGCCGTGGGCCGGTGCGGCTGTAGTGGGACTGACGGTCCGCTACCCCCACCTGCCGACCGTCACGCGCACAGCGCCCACCGGGCACGCCGTCGGCCGGTTCGGCTGAAGTGGGACCGGTGGCCGCTGACCCCACCCGCCGACCGTCACTCGCACAGGGCCCGCTGCGCCGCCACCGGCCAGCGTGCGAAGCGGAACTGGGTCCGCTCGACCGACCCGGTGAGGTTGCGCCAGAACCGCTCGGCGGTGAGCGGGGCGCGCACCGACTCGCGCAGCTCGGCCAGTTCGCCGCAGCCCAGCGCCGCCCGGGCCGCCTCGACCGCCTCCCGCGGTGCCCCGGCCCGCAGCAGGTCCCGCTGCGGCGGGTGCTCCGCCGCCCACTCGGCGAAGATCCAGTAGTTGCGCAGGAACTTCTCGTGCCCGGGCCAGCTCCACCGCTCCAGCGCCAGATGCGCCCCGATCGGACTGGCCAGCCCCCACGCGTCGTTGACGTAGGCGTCCAGCGGCGCCGCGGCTCCCGTCACTCCGAGATGACGGCCCACGATCACCACCCGGTACGGGGCGTCCGCCCGCATCGGCGTGGCGTGCAGCCGCCGCCCGGCGTCGAAGTAGAGCAGCGTCGGCCCGTCCGCACGCTCCGCCCGGGCCAGCATGGCGCGCCCCTCGGGCAGGGCGGGCCAGTTGGCGACCCACGTGCCGGTGCGCACCGGGTTGTGGTCGCCGAGACCCTCCACGTCGGAACTGCGCACGTTGAACGACCCGGGCGTGCTGCGCACGTCGAACGGCGCCCGCAGCGGGCTGACCGCCGCGCACAGCCACACCACCAGCAGCGCCCCCGCCACGCCGGTGACCTTGGTCGCGGGCACGACCAGCACCGGCAGGAGCAGCAGGAGCAGCGCCGGCAGGATCATGCGGGCGTGCATGTAGTCACCGCCGACGCGCACCACGTACCCGGCCAGCAGCAGGCCCGCCGCGAGCGGCGCCAGCAGCACCGCGAGCGAGGCCCGCCCCTCGACGCGGCCGCGCTGCTCCCGGCGGGCGCGCCGCACCAGCAGGACGGCCAGCGCCCCGAGCACCGGCACGACCGGCCACAGCCAGTACGGCCCGAGCGTCTCCTGCACGTACCCGGCGCCCCTGCCCCAGTCGCTGGCGCTCGCCTCCTTGGCGATGGCCGGCAGCGGCACCAGGATCCCGTAGTACCCCGCCCGGAACACCTCGTACGCCAGCGGCACCGCGCCCGCCGAGGCCAGCGCCGCCGCCGTGCCCCGCCGGGAGGGACGCAGCACCCACCACTGCGCCGCCAGGAAGCACACCGTGACCACCGCCAGATCGGGCCGCACTAGCGCGCCCAGCCCGAACACGAAGGCCGCCGCGTACGTCTCACGGCCCTCCTGGCCACGCCGGGTCCGCACCAGCAGCCACCACGACAGGCCGGTCCAGAACGCGCCGAGGCCGCTCTCCAGACCCGACGTCATGTACGACCAGAACGGCGGCACGGCCAGCAGCACGAACACCCCGGCCGGCAGCAGCAGCCCGGAGCTCCGGTGCAGCCGGCACGTGGCGAGCAGGGCGAACGCGAACCCGGCGGTGCTCAGCAGCAGCCCCAGCCCGACCGCGAGGAACGCCGGGTCCTCGCCGGTGACCCAGGTGGCGAGCGCGAGCAGCCACTGCCACAGGGTGCCCGTCGAACTCTCCGCCCGCTCCCCGACGTTGAACACCGGCCCGTGGCCCGCCAGGATCTGCCGGACCGGCCGCAGATAGATGAGCCCGTCGTCGCAGATCCAGCGGCGCCGGTAGCCCAGCACGAACAGGGCCACGGTGGGCACGCCGACCAGGGCCGCGTGCCACCACCGCACCGGCCGCAGCCGCTCGGCGACGGCGCGGGGCCGGGACGAGGCGGCCCGCTGACCGGGCAGGGAGGGAACGGCCTCGGGGGTCGCGGGAGTTCTCATCTGTCGATCAGCGCCTCGGGCCGGATGCGGACACCCTCGGTCCGGCGGGCCGCGGGCAGCAGCGCCCCGCCCCGCTCGCCGAGCATCACCAGCCGGACGACCCGCTCGGCGGCCCGCCCGTCCTCGAACTCGCAGTACCGCTCACGGAAACCGGAGCGCAGCCGCGCCGCCTCCGCGTCCCGCCAGGTGCCGGACGTGAACAGCCAGGTCAGCTCCCGGTAGGAGCGCGACACATGGCCCGGCGCGTCGGCCGTGATGTCGAAGTAGGCGCCCCGGCTGGCCGCGAACGCGCCCCAGTCGTCGGCGTGCACCACGATCGGCCGGTCCAGCAGGGCGTAGTCGAACATCAGGGCGGAGTAGTCGGTGACCAGCACGTCGGAGGCGAGCATCACGTCCTCGACGTGCGGCTCGTCCGTCGCGTCCAGCAGCACGCCCCGCCGGTGCAGGTCGGACAGGCCGAGGCCGCGCGCGATGCCCCCTGCCAGCGACGGGTGCAGCCGGACCACCAGCGTGTGCCCGGGGCCCAGGTCCTCGGCGAAGCGGGCGAGGTCGAACCGGTCGACATGGCCGCCCCGCCGGTAGTCGCGGCGGGTCGGCGCGTACAGCACGACGGTGTCACCGGCCGGGACGCCGAGCCGCTCGCGCACCGCGCGGCCCCGCTCCTCACCGGCGCCGACCAGCACGTCGTTGCGCGGGCTGCCGGTGCGCAGCGACGTGAAGCGGCACGGGTACGCCCGCTCCCACGCCCGCTCGGCGTGCAGCCCCGCGACCAGGCTGTAGTCCCAGCGGTCGGCGCGGCGCAGCATCTGCGGCACGTCGAAGCCGTGCCGGGCACCCGGCTTGGTCAGCAGGTCGGCGCCCATGTACTTGAGCGGGGTGCCCTGGTGGGTGTGGATGTGCACGCTGCCGGGCCGCTTGGCCAGGGTGCCGGGCCAGTTGACGTTGTTCACCCAGTACGTGGCCCGGGCCATGACCTCGTGATAGCGCCGCGAGCCCGGCGTCACATGGTCGATGCCGGGCGGCAGCGTGTCCACCGCGTCCTCCCGCACCACCCACACGCCCCGGATGTGCGGGGCGATCTCGCGCGCCTTCGCGTGGATCGCGGCCGGATCACCGCTCACGCCCCGGTGGTGGGTCGCCGAGTAGACGGCCAGGTGCGGATCGAGGGGGCGCTTCGACTGCGTCGCGTACCAGGCGCGCCGGGCCGTCTCCGACGCCTTGGCCGCCACCTTCCGCTGCCCGCCCAGGGTGGCGGCGCGCAGCTCCCGCAGCCCGCGCGCCGCCGCGTACGAGGCGTAGGGCGCCGAGGCCAGCAGCCGCATCTCCACCCCGCGCCAGCCGTCCGGCAGCGGAAAGCCGCCCTCGGGGAGGTGACGGCGGTGGAAGGAGCGGATCTCGCGGTAGAAGTCGCCCCGGTCGGCGGGCGGCACCCGGTCCTCGCGGGCCAGCACGAACAGCATGTGGTCCAGGGCGCGTTCCAGCAGCAGCGGCCGCGCCCAGTCGAGGTCGGGGCGCTGCTCCAGGAACGCGAACAGGCCCTCGTACTGCCCGAAGATGTCGAAGTGCCGGCGTCCGGGCGTTTTCGTGATCGCGCCCTGGCGGCGCTGCCGGTACTCCACACCGATCCGGTCCAGGCAGGCGATGCGCTCGGCCAGCACCATCGACCGGTAGGTGACCGGCGCGTCCTCGTACAGCCCCGCCGCGTACTGAAGCCCGTGCTCCTGGAGGAAGGAGCGCCGGTAGGCCTTGTTCCAGGCGACCAGGAACAGGTTCAGGTACTGCGGGCTCCGCCGGATGCCGAAGGTCTCCAGGCCCGCCGCGGCCAGCAGGTCAGCCGCCTCGCTGCGCCCGCCCCGGCCCCACCAGTGGGTGCGCACGTGGTCGAAGACCAGGATGTCCGGGTCACCGGTCGCCGCCAGCCGGGCGGCGACGGCGGCCAGCAGGCCCGGCGTGTAGTGGTCGTCGCTGTCCAGGAACAGCACGTAGTCGCCGGCCGCCTGCGCGAGACCGGCGTTGCGGGCCCGGCCGAGGCCCACGTTCTCGGGCAGGTGCAGCACCCGCACCCGGTCGTCGCGGGCCGCGTACTCGTCGAGGATGGCGCCGCTGCCGTCGGGCGAGCGGTCGTCCACGGCGATCACCTCGAAGTCGCCGTGGGACTGGCCGAGCACCGAGTCGAGACACTCGCGCAGGAAGCCCTGCACCTTGTAGACGGGGACGATGATGCTGAAGCGGGGCACGTCTTCGGTCAGCTCCTTGTGAGGGTGGCGGCGGGGGCCGGGACGCGCTCCGCGAGCGGCACCACGTGCGGGATCGACTCGGGCGGCTCCCCCAGCAGCACCCGGCGCACCACACGTTCCGCGGCCCGCCCGTCGTCGAACTGGCAGAAGCGCTCCCGGAACGCGGCCCGCAGCGACGCGGCGGTCCCGTCCGCCCAGGAGCCGTCGCGGAAGACGGCCGCCAGTTCCTCGGGCGTGCGGGCGACCCGGCCCGGCGGGAGCTCCATCAGGTCGAAGTAGACGCCCCGGGTCTCCCGGTAGACGTCCCAGTCATCGGCGTACACGACGATCGGCCGGTCCAGGTTGGCGTAGTCGAACATGATCGACGAGTAGTCCGTGATCAGCGCGTCGGCGGCCAGGCACACGTCCTCCGACGAGCGGTGCCCGGTGACGTCGATGATCCGCCCGCCGCCCCTGCTCGCCCCTTGGTCGTAGAAGTAGTGGGCGCGCAGCAGCACCACGTAGTCGTCGCCGATCGCCTCGCAGAACTCCGCCAGGTCCAGGCCCGTCTCGAAGCCGGTGGCGTAGTCGCGGTGCGTGGGCGCGTAGAGCAGGGCCTTCTTGCCGTCGGGGACGCCCAGTTCCTTGCGGATCCGGGCCACGTCCTCGGCGGACGCCGTGCAGTAGACGTCGTTGCGCGGATAGCCGTACTCGAGGGTCTCGTGCGCGCTGGGGAACGCCCGTTCCCACATCTCGGTGGAGTGGCGGTTGGAGGTGAGGTTGTAGTCCCAGCGGTCCACCCGGGCCAGCAGCCTGGCGAAGCTGCCGGTCGCCGCCGCGACCACGGGGTACGTCGCCTGGTCGGCGCCCATCGTCTTCAGCGGCGTGCCGTGCTGGGTCTGCAGGTGCACGCTGCCGGGCCGCTTGACGACGGCGTCGGCGAAGTTGGCGTTGTTGACGAGGTACTTGGCGCGGGCCAGCACCTCCCAGTACTTCCGGCTGCCGATGACCGCGTACTCCACGTCCGGCGGCACGCTGCCCACCGCGTCCGGCTCCACGAGGAACACCGCGCGCAGGTGCGGCGCCAGTTCACGGGCCTTGGCGTGGATCGCGGCCGGGTTGCAGGCGTAGCCGCGGCCCCAGTAGGCGCAGTACACGACGAGGTTCTCGTCGAGCGGCAGGCGCAGGCCCACCGCGTACCGCAGCCGGGTGCGCAGCCCCCGCGGGCGGGGGAGCAGCGCGGCGGCCCGCGACGCCGTCCGGTTGGCGGCGCGCAGGGCATGGAACGCCGGGTACGACCCGGAGGCGAGCAGCCGGTGCTGGACGCCGAGGCTGCCGCCGGGCGCCCGGTACCCGGCGGGCCGGTGCCGCCGGTAGAGCGCGCTCGCCCGCCGGAAGAAGGCCCGGCGTCCGGACGTCAGCCGCCGGGGATGGGCGGCCGTCTTCAGCACGACCGCGAAGAGTTGCTCGAACAGCGGCTTCAGCCGGTCGGCCGCCAGCTCCTGCTCCGCGGCCTCTGCCAGCACCCGTTCGCACTGGTCGAGCAGCTCGGTGTGGTGCTCGCCGGGCAGCCCCAGCCGGTTGCCCTGCCGGCGCAGCAGGTGCCGGACGACGACCGCGCGCAGCGCCGCCACCCGCTCCGCCCGCAGGGCGACCAGTCCGCCGAACCCGATGTCGGTGTAGTGCTCCCCGGGGAAGGCGAGGTTGTGCTCGGTGAGGAAGGCCCGCCGGTAGAGCGCGCTCCACGCGGGGAGCGCCACACCCGTCAGTCGCGGAACCCGGCCCGGGGGGAACGCCCCGTCCGGTGTCCTGGCCAGCAGCGGGGCGGCCGGGTTGGTCGGCTCGCCCTCCCACCAGGGGGTGCGCTCGTGCTCGAAGTACAGGACGTCCACGTCGCCCGTCTCGCCCAGCCGGGCGTCCAGCGCCGCCAGCGACCCCGGAACCAGGACGTCGTCGCCGTCGAGGAACAGCACATGGCTGCCGGCCGCCGCCTCCAGCCCGGTGTTGCGCGCCCCGGCCAGACCGGCCGACGGCGGCGAGTGCACCGGCGTCACCCGGCAGTCCCGCTCGGCGTACCCGGCGACGACGTCCGCCGCCGGCGCGTCGGGCGCGTCGCACACCGGGATCAGCTCGAAGTCGCCGAACGACTGGGCGAGGACCGAGTCCAGCGCCAGGGACAGCCGGCCCGCGACCCCATGGGACGGGACGACGATGCTGAAGCGGGGCATTCTGCTCTTTCTGTCAGGAGACGGGTCTGCCGGAGCCGGCAGTTCTCAAGCGGCGCGCGGGCGTCCCGGACGCCCGGACGGACGCCACGAGGGCGGCCTGCTGGGCGTCGGCCGCGACGGGCTGGAGGGCATGCGGACTCCCGGAGTGCGAACCGTGGTCAGAGGCGGTCGGTGACGACGTGCGGACCGGCCGGCAACGGCACCGTGGTGAGCGGCTCACGCGTCAGCGAGGCCGCCGCCGACGGCACCGGGCGGCGCTCGCCGAGCGGCACGACCGGCGGCAGTTCCGACTCCCCGAGGACGACCCGGCGCACCACGCGCTCGGCGGCCCGGCCGTCGTCGTAGGTGCAGAACCGCTCGCGGAACGCCGCCCGCAGCTGGGCCGAGCGGGAGCCGCGCCAGTGGCCGGTGGCGAAGATGTCGATCAGCTCGTCCTCACCGCGGGCGACCGCGCCCGGCGGGAAGGCACACAGGTCGAAGTAGGTGCCCCGGGCCGCGTCGTACGCCTCCCAGTCGTCGGCGTGGACCACGATCGGCCGGTCCAGGTTGGCGTAGTCGAACATCAGCGACGAGTAGTCCGTGACCAGGGCGTCCGACGCCAGGCAGAGCGACTCCACGCTCGGGTGGCCGGAGACGTCGACGACCCGGCCGCAGGTGGTGGTCAGCGGGGCGTCGTAGGCGTGGTGGGCGCGGGCCAGGACGACGAAGCGCGGGCCGAGGCGGCGCACGATCCGCTGGAGGTCCAGGGCGTGGCGCTGGGAGCGGCGGTAGTCGCGGTGGGTCGGCGCGTACAGGATCGCCACCGCGCCCCGGGGGATGCCGAGCGAGGCGCGCAGCCGGGCCACGTCCGCCGGGGTCGCCGTCCGGAACACGTCGTTGCGGGGGTAGCCGTACTCCAGCGTGGTGTAGCGGCCGGGGTGGACACGCTCGTGGGTCAGGGTGGTGTGGCGGTTGGCGGACAGCACGTAGTCCCAGCGGTCGACGTCCTTCAGCAGCCGCGCGAAGTCCCGGCCGCGGGCCGCCGCGGGGCGCTCCTGGAGGTCGAGGCCGATGTGCCCGAGCGGGGTGCCGTGCCCGGTCTGGATCAGGACCTGGCCCCGGCGCTTGGCCAGCCGGTCGTCGAAGCCGGTGTTGCTGACCAGGTAGCGGGAGCGGGCGAGCGCCGTCCAGTAGGCGGCCGTTCCGGGGACGATGCGGCGCGGGCCGGGCGGGATCGTGTGGTGGTGCTCGCGGCGGGCGATCCACGCCGTGCGGATGTGCGGCGCGAGGTCGCGGAACGCCGTCTCCAGCGCGCCGGGGTTGCAGCCGTGGCCGCGGCCGTCGTAGGCGGCGAAGGCGGCGCGGTCGGCGCACAGCGGCAGGCAGCGCTGCACCCGGTAGTGGGTCCTGAGGGCGGCCGACCGCAGGCCCCGCAGCAGTGTCCCGCCGGTCCGGGCGGTGGTGCGGTGCAGCGCCGACACCAGCTGGAGGGTGCGGTAGGTGCGGTGCAGGCCGAAGCGGATGAGGACGTGGTGGATCCGGCAGCGCAGGGGGCCGGGGGCCCCGGGGGTGCGGTAGCGCCGGTAGTGGGCGCGGGCCCGGCGCAGGAAGTCGGCGCGCGAACCCCGGGGCAGCCGGTCCCGCCGGGAGTACACGATCGCCAGGTGGTGCACCATGCGGCGGAACAACACCGGCCTCCACCGGGCCAGTTCGGGACGCTCGTCGAGAAACGCGAAGACCCGGTCGTACTGCTCGAAGACGTCGAAGTGCCGCTCGCTGGTGGTGCGCAGGATGCTGCCCTGCCGCCGCTGCCGGTAGTGCACGCAGACCCGGTCGAGGGTCGCGATCGACTCGGCGGTCATCAGCACCGGGTACGTCCACGGCGTGTCCTCGTAGACGCCGGGCGGGAAGACGAAGCCCCCCTCCTCCACGAACTCCCTCCGGTAGGCCTTGTTCCAGGCGACCATCAGCAGCCGCAGCAGCCCCGGCCGGTCCTCCAGGCGGAACGGCGCCGGGCCCTGCTCGGTGAGCTGCGGGGCCGCCTGGTTGCGGATCGCCTCCCCGGTCCAGTAGGTGCGCGCGTAGTCGAAGACCAGCACGTCCGGCTCGCCCGTCTCCTTCAGCCGGTCGGTGATCGAGCGCAGCGCGTCGGGCGTGAGGGTGTCGTCGCTGTCGAGGAACAGCAGGTAGTCGCCGCTCGCGTGCGCCACGCCGGCGTTTCTCGCGCGGCCCAGGCCGACGTTCTCCGGCAGGTGGACGGGGCGGACGCGCGTGTCGCGGGCGGCGAACTCGTCGATGATCGCACCGCACGCGTCCGGCGAGCAGTCGTCCACGACGATCAGTTCCAGATCGGGACAGGACTGGGAGAGGACCGATTCGAGGCACTCGTGCAGGTACGCCTGAACCTGGTACGCGGGGACAATGACACTGAACCTGGGCAAGAGGCCATCCATCGGTCGGCGCGGGCGTTCGGCCCGGGAACGGCCGATGGGCCGACTTGGTTACGGTTGCTGCGGCATACGGGGGAATGCGCAAGGGGCGAGCCGTCCCCGGCCCGCCCCTCCAACTGCCTTGCGCTGCCCGCTACTTGACCGCCCCGGCCATCACGCCGGACACGAACTGCCGCTGGAACGCGAAGAAGACGGCCAGCGGGACCACCATCGAGATGAACGCGCCGGGTGCCAGCACGTCGATGTTGTTGCCGAACTGCCGTACCTGCGTCTGGAGCGCGACCGTGATGGGCTGGCTCCCGGAGTCCGAGAAGATCAGCGCGACCAGCAGGTCGTTCCACACCCACAGGAACTGGAAGATGCCGAGGGCCGCGATCGCCGGGGCGCCGAGCGGCATCACGACACGGAAGAACAGGCGCAGTTCACCCGCCCCGTCCAGGCGCGCCGCCTCCAGCAGTTCCCTCGGGATCTCCGCGAAGAAGTTCCGCAGCAGGAACACCGCGAACGGCAGGCCGAAGCCGACGTGGAAGAGCACCACGCCGAGCACCGAGCCGAAGATGCCGATCTTGCCGAAGAGTTCGGCGATCGGGATCAGCGCCACCTGCACGGGCACGACCAGCAGGCCGACCACGCCGAGGAACCACCAGTCCCTCCCGGGGAACTCCATCCAGGCGAAGGCGTAGCCCGCGAGCGAGCCGATGACCACGACCAGCAGCGTCGCCGGTACGGTGATCCACACCGTGTTCAGCAGGGAGCTGGTGATGTCCTCGTTCTCCAGCAGCTTCGAGTAGTTGTCGAAGGTGATCTGGGAGGGCTCGGTGAACACCTTCCACCAGCCGCTCGCCGCGATGTCCTCCGGCGCGCGGAGGCTGGACAGGAGCAGCCCGATGGTCGGCACCAGCCAGAACAGTCCGACGACGATGAGGAACACCCGCAGCAGCCCGCCGCTGACCCCTTCCGTGAGCCGCGATCCCAGCGACCGCCCGGACTTCATCGCCGCACCTCCCGCCGCAGCCGACGCACGTTTCTGCGCTTTCCCGGGGGACGACCCCCGGACCCCAGGCAGGGGGAGGACCGGGCCGTCTTCATCGCCTGACCTCCCGCCGCAGCCGACGCACGTTGAACCACATCACCGGGACCACGAGGAGCAGCAGGAACACCGAGATGGCGCTGGCGATGCCCGGCTGGTCCTCGGAGAAGCCCTTGCGGTACAGCTCCAGGGCGAGGACGTTCGCGTCGTCCTGGGACGATCCCGGAGCGATGATGAAGACCAGGTCGAAGATCTTCAGCACATTGATCATCAAGGTGACGGCGACGACAGCGAGGACCGGCGCCAGCAACGGCACCGTGACGCGTCGGAACACCTGCCACTCGCTCGCGCCGTCGACCCGGGCCGCCTCCAGCAGCTCCCGGGGCACGCTCGCGAGCCCGGCCGCGATCAGCACCATCGCGAAGCCCGCCCACATCCAGATGTACGAGCCGATGATGGCCGGGGTGACCAGGGACGGGCCGAGCCAGTCCAGGCCGTTGTACGGCTCCTTGAAATTGCTCGCCGGGAGCCGGAGCTGGGAGCCGTCGGCCGAGGCGGGCAGGGTGAAGGTGCCGTCGCCCGCGGCCGTCGTCGACGCCACGACCTTGCCGTCCTTGACGGCCTCGATCCGCATGCCGGCGTAGCCCAGCTCGGACGGATCGACACGGTTGAGCGTGCCGACGCCCTGGCCGCGCGTGAAGTCCTGCCAGGTCGTGCCCGTGACCTTGTCCGGTTCGGGCTTCGGCGCCACCGCGGCCTTCACGCCGTCGGGCATCTGATCGGGCGCCACCCCCACCAGCGGCAGCAGGACCGCCTCGCCGGTGCGGACCGGCGAGGTGGTGATGAACGCGCCCCCGCCGGCCGGCTTCAGCGGCGAGTCGCGGCCCGGGTGGGCCTTCGGGAACGCCGAGGCCTGGGCGAACGTGTCGTGCACGCCCACCCACACCGCGTTCGCGACGCCCTTGTCCGGGTCCTGGTCGTACACCAGACGGAAGATGATGCCCGCCGCCAGCATCGAGATCGCCATCGGCATGAAGACGACCAGCTTGAACGCCGTGCCCCAGCGCACCCGTTCGGTCAGCACCGCGAAGATCAGGCCGAGCGCCGTCGCGATCGTCGGCGCGAACACCACCCAGATGATGTTGTTCTTCAGCGCGGTGCGGATGCCCTCGTCGGTGAAGAGGGCCTTGTAGTTGTCTATTCCGGCGAAGCCGTCACCGGACTGGTCGTAGAAGCTGCGTACGAGCGAGTACCCGATCGGGTACACCACGAGCGCGCCGAGCAGGACGAGCGCGGGCAGCAGGAACAGCGCCGCGACGGTCCTGCGGGTACCGGTCACACTCTTGCGCGGCTTGGGAGCGGCAGGGGGCGTGGCGCCCCCTGCCGCCGGAACCGACGACATGACGTCAGTTCCCGTAGGCCGCGGCCGCTTCGGCCTCCAGCTTCGCCTGCGTCCCCGCGACGTCCTTCGGGTTCTTCAGGAAGTCCTGGAGGATCTTCCACTCGCCCTTGCCGGGCGTACCGCCGAAGGCCTGCGGGGCCTGGTCGGACATGTCGAAGCGGAAGTCGTCACCGGCGTCGATGAGCGCCTTGGCGATCTTCTGCTGCACCGCGTTCGGGTAGTCGGAGTTCGGCACGTTCTTGTTGGGGGAGAGGTAGCCGCCCAGCTTGGCCTGGATCGACGCCGCGTCCGGGGAGGCGAGCCAGGTGGCCAGGGCCTGCGACCCCTTCGAGTCCTCCAGGATCACGGCCGCGTCGCCGCCCGAGACCACCGGGCCCTGGTCACCCACGGCCGGGAACGGGAACACCTTCGCGTCCGTCCCGATCTTCATGCCCGACGGGATGTTGACCTGCGCGAAGTCACCCGCCGCGACCATGGCCGCCTTGGGCTGGTCCCCGCCGGTGAAGACCTGCGTGACGGAGGCCGGGAAGTCGGTCTGCAACGCCCCGTTCGCCCCGCCGGCGATCCAGTCGGGCTTGCCCCAGACCTGCGCGAGGGTGGTCAGGGCGTCCTTCACGGACGGATCCGTCCACTTGATCTCGTGCTTGGCCAGCTGGTCGTACTTCTCGGGGCCGGCCTGGGAGAGGTAGACGTTCTCGAACCAGTCGGTCAGCGTCCAGCCCTCGGCCGCACCGATGGAGAACGGGGTGACGCCGGAGTCGAAGACCGTCTGCGCGGTGTTGAGCAGATCCGGCCAGGTCTCGGGCTCACTGGCCCCGGCGTTCTCGAAGACCTGGTTGTTGTACCAGATCAGGGACTTGTTGGCGGCCTTGTAGTAGACGCCGTACGGCTTGCCGTTCACCTTGCCGATGTCCTGCCAGCCCTGCGAGTAGTTCTCGCCGAGCTCCTTCACGGCGTCGGATCCCAGCTGTTTGGCCCAGCCCTTGTCGACGGCCTGCTTGATGGCGCCGGGCTGCGGCAGCATCACGATGTCCGGCGGCTGCCCGCCGGCCACCTTCGAACCGATGAAGTTGATGATCGGGTCCTGTGCGGGCACGAACGTGACCTTGGCGCCCGTGCGCTTCTCGAACTCCTGCAGGACCTTCTTGAAGTTGGCCTGTTCCGTGCCCGTCCACACGGCGGCGATCTCCAGGCTCGTCCCGTCGAGCTTGGGAAGGGTGACGTTGTTCGCTGATGTGGTGGTGTCGCCCGTGCTTCCACTGCTGTCGTTGTCGCTGCTTCCGCAGGCGGAGAGCGAGAGCGCGAGGGCTCCCGCCGCGACGGCGGCCGCGGCCTTGACGGCTCTGCGGCTCTGGGGGGTCGCCGTGTCCCGCTCGGGCGACCAGCGTGTCCGGATGGTGCTGCTCGTCATGCGCATGACTGCCCCGTTCTTCGTTCCTCGTCGAACGTCGAGCGCGCTCCCGTGCGATCTGGTCTACGCCCGGGTGTGCGGGGGCGGCAAGATGGCGTCGGCTGTCAAGCGGGGGATCGTGACTCCCTCGTGACCAGGGACGCGGCCCCATGACGCGGGAGGAGCCGAAGACCCTCCCCGCTCACAGGAGCGACGGCACCTTCGCAGCCGAGACTTCCCGTGCCGCCCTTTCCAGCGCGCTGGCCAACAGTGCCAGGTCGGTGGGGCCGTTTCCGAGCTCCCGCACCGGACGCCGGGCCGGAGGGTCACCCATGCGGTGCCATTCCAGGGGTACGACCGTGGGACGCAGCGTCGCCGTCCGGGGAATCCGGCCGGTGACCCGGCCGCCCTGGAACGGGGTGACCCGTCCGTCCGCCCCGGTCAGCCGCCCCCGGCCGGGTGCGGGCTCCTCCGGGCCCGGGGCCGGCGCGTCCAGCGCCACACGCAGGGTGGCCCGGCGCGCCGGTTCCGTCTCCGCCGTACGGGCGCACGGGCCGGTGGCCGCGACCAGATGCACACCGAGCCGCTCGCCCTCCCGGGCCACGGCCTCCAGCGCGCGCAGCACCGAACCGGCCGCGGGCCGCCCGGTCGAGCCGAGCGCCGGGGAGACCAGCGCGTCCAGGTCGTCCACGACCACGACGAGCCGGGGCAGCGGCGGTGCGGCCGCCTCCGTCTGCCGCCGGGCCGCGCCGGGCCGCAGCCGCATGGTGGAACTCGACGGGGATTCGAGGTCGCCGGAGCCCGCGGCGGCCGTCGCCTCGGTCCGGGCGCCGCCCCGGGCCGTCGCCGTGCGCTGCGCGACCATACGGCCCGACAGCGCGCGGCCGGTGTGCCACTCGGCGAAGTCGGACCGCCCGAGCAGCTCGGCGCGCCGCTTCAGCTCGGCGCTCAGGGACTGCGCGAACTCCCGCATCCGGACCGGGTCGTGCGCCATGAGGAGGGTGGTGACGTGCGGGACGTCCGTGCACACCCGCAGTCCCTCCCCCTGGCCGCCGCCCGCACCCGGGCCGCCCCGGCCGTCGACCAGCACGATGCCGAGGCGGTCCGGCCGCTCGGCGGCGGCCAGGGACGCGACGACGGACCTCAGCAGCTCCGTACGGCCGCTGCCCGGCGGGCCCTCGATCAGCAGGTGCGGCCCCTGGACCGCGAGGTCCACGCCGACCGGGCCGCGCGGCCCGGCGCCCAGCACCGCGCGCACACGCCCGCCCAGCGCCTCGGCGTCGTCGGCCGCGTCCGCCCAGCGCGCCATCAGCGACGCCGGGGTGGCGCGGGCCAGCCCCAGTTCGTCCAGCAGCCGGGCCGCCTGCGGCAGCGGCGCGGAGACCCGCGGCTGACGCCCACCGGCCGGGCCGTCCGTCCGCAGCGGCGCCAGCGCCCGCGCGAACCGCTCCGCCCAGGCCGCGGAGACAGCGTCGACGGTGGCGACGGTGCCGTGCCCGACGGGTCCGGCCGACGCGCCGTCACCACCGGTCCGGGCCACCCGCACCAGCCGCAGGGCCGTCGCCACGTCCCCGCTGAGCAGCGCGACCGCGCCGCACTGCCGGAAGGTCGGCGCCACCGAACAGGCCGCCTCGTAGGTGTCCGTCACCGGCGAGGCCGGGGAGGCGGCGGCCGTCTCGGCCAGACAGACGAGATGGATCCCGGCCCGGGGGCCCTCCAGCGCCAGCCGCCCGAGGGCTCCGCGCAGGTCGGCACCGCCGGGATCGCCGTCGACGACCACGACGGTGTACGGGCCCGGGAAACCGCCCGCCGGGTCGGTGCCGGCGTCGTTGTCCATGGCCCAGGAGGGGCGGCGGGGGGCCGGGACCGTGTGACTCCGGCCCTGGGGCGGGGCGCCGGCCGGCTGTGAGCCGCCGCTCGCCGGGGCGCTCGCCAGCGGACCGCCGGCCCCCGCGTCGGCCAGCTGGTCCTCCAGACGGCGGGTCAGCTCGTCGACACGGGCGGCGGCCTGCTCCCGGTCGTGCGCCAGGAGCAGGCGGCAGTCCTGCCCGTGGCCCGGGCGCACGTGTGGCAGCCAGCCCAGCCAGGACCACTCGGCGGTGCGCTCCTCCAGAGGGCGGGAGCGGTCCGCGGCGATCAGGACGATCTCCAGCGTGTCGGGGGAGTGCAGGGCGGTGAGCTGGGCCAGGACGGCACGGGTCAGGCCGGTCAGCCGCGCCCGCGGCCCGGCCAGTCCCAGGGCGCCGACCTCGCGCAGTCCGGCCGTCACGGGGACGGCCGGCAGCAGGCCCGAGCCGTCCGGTGCCGCCCGGTCTGCCGTACCGAGGCGTATGGCGAGCGCCTCCGGGTGGCCGGGGCCGCGCTCCCACAGCCGGGGGCCGGGCCCCAGGGCCGTGAGCAGCAGCGTGGCCGGGTCCGGCCAGGTCTCGGGCACGGCCGGCACGACGACCGGGTGGGGCTGTGCGGCCGCCACCGGGGCCGTTTCGTCCTTGTACGCCTCGCGCGGTTCCGCCGTCTGCTCGCCGCGGCCCCCGGTCAGCCGGCGGGCCCACGCGCCCAGCCCGCCGCGCCTGCGGGTCTGCTGGGGTATGTCGGTGCCGCGCAGGGGAGTGCCCTTGCGCCCACGACCGGCACGCTGGTCGGCGACGGCCGGGTCGTCGGCACCGGTGTCCGGGTCCCAGGGGCCCTGACCGCTGCCGTCCGTGGCGCCGACGTCGTACGCGGGTCCGGTGCGGTCCGGGGCCGCGTCACCGAACGCTCCGGTCAGGGAGCGACCCGCGTGCGTGTCCCCGGCGCCGCCCGCCGGCCGGCCCGCGTCGCGCTGCGGTGCGGCGTCGCCCGGAGCGGCGTCGTGCCGCCGGGCGGTCCGCACCGGTTCCTCCGACGAACCGGTGCGCGGTCCGCTCCCCTCCGCCGGCCTGTGCGCGGACCCGGGGGTCGTCTGCCGACGCGTCTCACCCCCGATGCCCCCGGTCGGCACATCACTCCACCCGTCCCCTGCGTGGGCCGCCCCTCCGGGCCCAAAGGACGCCACCTCGGCCCCATGGCTCCCGGCACGAGCCGCGCCCGCGTCGCCGGGGGACCGCACCTGTTTCCACCGCCCCGCCGAGGTGTCCCCGCCGACGCCTCCCGGGGACGGCACGTCCCCCCGACGGCTGCCGGCACGGGCGGTGCCCGCGTCGCCGGGGGACTGCGCCGCGCTCCGGCGTCCCGCCGAGGTGTTCTCGCCCCCGGCTGCCGGGGACGGCACGTCACGGCGCCGGCTGCCGGCACGGGCGGTGCCCGCGTCGCCGGGGGACTGCGCCTGGTTCCGGCGGTCTCCCGACGGGCTCGCGCCACCGCCGTTCGCGGCGAGCGCGTCGCCGACGGGACCCCGCTCCTGCGGCGCTTCGGACCCTGCGTCCCTGGTGTCCCCCCGCGGCGCCTGCGGTGCCGCCCCCGTGCCCCCGCTGCCGCTCCGCGGCGCGTGCGGCGCCGAGCCCGCCGCCTCGGTCTCTGTCCGGGGCGCACCGCCCTGCCCCGGCACCACGGCGGGATCCGCGGGGCCATGACCGGGGGAACCCGGCACGCCCCAGGCCGCCGAACCGCGGGCGTGGTGCGTCGGGCCCGCGGGGCCGGCCGGTCCCGGAGCGGCCTCGCCGGTCCCGGGTGACTCGGCGGGCCCGGCCACGCGCACGTGCCCCTCACCGTCCGGAGTCGTCTCCACCCGGGCCCCCGGCCCCCCGGCGGGAGCCAGCCGCAGGGCCGACTCGCCGATCCGCAGCAGCGCACCCGGCACGAAGGGGACCGCCCGGCCGCCGATCCGCGCGCCGCTCACCGTCGTGCCGTTCGTGGAGCCCAGGTCGGCGACCGCGACGCGCCCGTCCGCGCCCACCGTCACCGCGCAGTGCAGCCGGGAGACGTCCGGGTCGTCGAGCGGTACGTCCGCTTCGGCGGAACGGCCGATGCGGATCTCGCCGCCGTGCAGCAGATGGACACCGCCGGCGTCGGGACCGGCCACGACCTGGAGCTGGGCCGGTGCGTCCTCCAGCTCCGGGTGCGGCTCCGGCTCGCCCGGCGCGCCCACGGACAGCACGGCACCGTCGGTCAGCGGCGGCTCGCCGAGCGTGCAGCGCCGGGCGTCCAGCCGCTGCTCCCCGGCGTACAGCACGGGCGCGCCCGAACCGTCACCGCCGGTGACCGCCTGGGCGAGCGCCGACGCCACGGCGGCGAGCGCCGTACCGGCGGGGGCCGTGACCAGCACGTCGCTGCGCGGGGCGCGGCCTGGCGCCGGCGCCGACGGGCCCAGCGGATCTACGACGGTCAGCCGGATCTGCATCGCCGTCAGCGGTCCCTTCTGCCCGGGCGCGGAGTCCCCCCACCCCGCCCCAGCACGTCGGCCAGTACTGGCAGCATCCTCGCACCTGCCACTGACAGTGCGCCCCCCGCTCCGAAAAAGTTGATCTTGATTGGTCGGCTCTGCCCGCAAAAGTGCCTGAGAGATGACCCACAGGCGATCGCTTGAGATCACTCACGCTCTCCTGCGGCAACCACGGGACCGAGGTGAGCGTCTTCCTTTCGAACGAGTGTGAGGGGCGCTACGTAAGACCCACAGAAAGACGACACTCCGGTCCCCGGCCCCCCGGCACTACAGTGGGTCGGACAGGCCAGCAGGCAAGGCAAGCACCAGGGAGCGCATGACGTGCGGCCGGTAGGCAGCAAGTACCTGCTCGAGGAGCCGCTCGGACGCGGCGCCACGGGCACCGTCTGGCGAGCCCGCCAGCGCGAGACCGCGGGCGCCGAGGCGGCCGTGCCGGGGCAGCCCGGCGAGACCGTCGCGATCAAGGTCCTCAAGGAGGAGCTGGCCGGCGACCCGGACATCGTCATGCGGTTCCTGCGCGAGCGGTCCGTCCTGCTGCGACTGACCCACCCGAACATCGTCCGGGTCCGTGACCTGGTCGTCGAGGGCGAGCTGCTGGCGCTGGTCATGGACCTCGTCGAGGGCCCCGACCTGCACCGCTACCTGCGCGAGAACGGGCCCTTCACCCCGGTCGCCGCGGCCCTGCTCACCGCCCAGATCGCCGACGCGCTCGCCGCCAGCCACGCCGACGGCGTCGTGCACCGCGACCTCAAGCCGGCCAACGTCCTGCTCCAGCAGTACGACGGGCAGATGCACCCGCTGCTCACCGACTTCGGCATCGCCCGGCTGGCCGACTCCCCGGGCCTGACCCGCACGCAGGAGTTCGTCGGCACACCCGCGTACGTCGCCCCCGAGTCCGCCGAGGGCCGCCCGCAGACCTCCGCCGTCGACATCTACGGCGCCGGCATCCTGCTGTACGAGCTGGTCACCGGCCGCCCGCCGTTCTCCGGCAGCTCCGCCCTGGAGGTGCTGCACCAGCACCTGAGCTCCGAGCCGCGCCGCCCCTCCACCGTCCCCGACCCGCTGTGGACGGTCATCGAGCGCTGCCTGCGCAAGAACCCGGACGAGCGCCCCAGCGCCGAGAACCTCGCCCGCGGCCTGCGCGTCGTCGCCGAGGGCATCGGGGTCCACGCGAACTCCGCGCAGATCGCCGCCGCCGAGGGCGTCGGCATGCTGCTCGCGCCCGACCCGGCCCCCGCGCCGGTGCCGGACACGCCCGGCTCGGCCGACCCCACCCAGGTCCTCCCGCAGGGCGCCGGCGCCTACGACCCGAACGCCGCGACCAGCGTCCTGCCGCACACCGCCGGCCCGGCCGGTGCCGCAGACCCCACCGCCGTCATGAACCACCGGGGCGCCGCCGACCCGACCGCCGTCATGCCGCCGGTCCCGCCGGGCTCGCCCGGCCACCCCGGACAGCAGGGCGGTCAGGGCGGCCCCGACGACCCGCACCCCTGGCAGAACCAGCTGCGCGCGGCCCGCGACCGCAACGAGCAGACGCAGGTCCAGTACCTCGACCCGAACGAGGACCCGCTGCGCCGCCGCCCCCAGCGCCAGGTGGCCCGGCCCCAGC
>NZ_JAKEIO010000063.1 GCF_021474405.1 [Streptosporangium] indianense | reverse complement strand
CGCTCGCCCTGCCGCTGCTGGCCCGCCAGGACGAGCGCGAGCGCCTGGTGCGCCTGCTCGCCCGCGGCCGCTCCACCCGCCTCACCGGCGCGCCCGGCTCGGGCCGCACCCGTCTGCTCGACCTCGTCGCCGAGGACTGCTCCGACCTCGCCCCCGACGGCGTGGTCCGCCTCAACGGCTTCGGACGCACCGCCGACGACCTGCTGTACGACCTGTTCCACGCGGTGTACGGCGCCCCCCTCCACCGCCCGGACCGGGACGAACTGCTCACGCTCATCGGCGAGATCGGCGCCGTCGTCGTCCTGGACGACCTGGAGTTCGGCGGCGCCGCGCTCGACGAGCTGCTGGTGGCCACCCCCGAGTGCGCCTTCCTGCTCGGCGCCACGCCCGACGTGCCGGCCCCCTCCGCCGACGCCGGCGTCGAGGAGGTCCTCCTCGGCGGACTGGAGCGCGCCGACGGGCTCGACCTGCTGGAACACGCCGTCGGCCGGACCCTCACCGAGGAGGAGTCCACCTGGGCCGGAGACCTCTGGTTCGAGTCCGAAGGCATGCCGCTGCGCTTCGTCCAGGCCGGCGCCCTGCTGCGGCAGCGCGACCGGCTGCGCGCCGGCACCAGCGCCGTCGACGAGTTCGGCGTCTTCGAGGACGCGCCCCCGGCCGACACCGCCGAGACCTACGAACTCGGCGACGACGTGCCGCTGCCCGCGCTCGGCGAGGCCGCCGCGCCCGCGCCGCTGCTCGCCTCCCGGCTGAGCGCCTCCGCCCGCGCCACCCTGCGGTTCGCGCTCGCCCTCGGCGGCGAGGTCCCGCACCAGGCGCATCTGCCCGCCCTGGTCGGCGACACCCACGCGGACGCCGCGCTCGGCGAACTGGCCGCCTGCGGCCTGGTCTCCCCGGTCGGCTCCCGCTACCGCCTCGCGGCCGGCGTACCGGCCCAGCTGGAGGCGGCCGGGTACGGCGACGAGGCCGAGGCCCGGGCCCGCAGCGCCGCCCAGCACTACTCCTGGTGGGCCGGGCACCCCTCGGTCACCCCCGAGCGCGTCTGCGCGGAGGCCGACGCGATCCTCGCCGCCCTGGCCGTCCTCGGACCGGTCACCCGCCCGCCCGCCGAGGGCGAGGAGAGCGCGGCCGTGCACCTGGCCCGCACCGCCGCCCCCGCCTTCGCCGCCGGACTGCACTGGAGTGCCTGGGAGCGCGCCCTGCGCTCGGGCGCCGAGGCCGCCCGGCTCGCCGGGGACGTCGCCGAAGAGGCCTACTTCCACCATGAGCTCGGCGTCCTCGCCCTGTGCCGGGGCCGGCTCGACCGGGCCCGCGCCGAACTGGAGGCCTCCATCGGCTTGCGCGGCGCCCTCGCCGACAAGCGCGGCACCGTCGCCGGCCGCCGTGCCCTCGCCCTGGTCGCCGACCGCTCGGGCACACCCCTCGGGCTCGGGCCGACCGCGGGGGAGGAGGTGCCCGACACCCGTGACGAGGAGTCGGCGTCCCCGCCCGGTGGTGTTCCCGCGCCCTTCCCGACGCTCCAGCAGCAGCACTCCCCGGACCTGGTCACCCACCGCACCACGCCCGGGCCCTCCCGGACGGCCCGGGGCGGCCTCAAGGGGCTGGCCCGGCGCAACCTGGTGGCCGCCGGAGCCGGTGCGCTGCTCGTCGCCGTCCTGGGCACGGTGGTGACGCTCGGCGCCACCTCCGACAACGACAAGAACCCGCCCTCCGGCCAGGTCGGCGTCAACCCGTCCGCGAGCCAGGGCGTCAGCGACGACAGCATCGGCGCCGACCGGCCGGGGAACGACGGCGCCGGCGACACCGGCGAGGTGGCCGCCCGGCCGACGGACCCGGGCCCCGACGGCACCCTCGGCACGTCGGACGACCCGACGCCGACGGGCGCGCCGAGCGGTTCGGCGGACCCGAGCGACTCCGCGTCGCCGTCGAAGCCGCCGTCGTCCTCGAAGCCGCCGTCCACGTCCAAGCCGCCGACGACGTCCAAGCCGCCCACCACGTCGAAGCCTCCGACGTCCAGGCCGCCGACCTCCCAGCCGCCCACCTCGCAGCCGCCCACGTCCGAGCCGCCCACCTCGCAGCCGCCGACGACCAGCCCGTCCACCTCCGACTCGGCCAGCGGCCCGGCGCCCAGCGCTCCGACGAGCAATTCGGCCAGCGCGCCGCAGAGCACCACCGGCACGCCCAGCGGCCCGGAGACGGTGATCTGAGGCCCGTACACACGGCAGGGCCGGGTCCGTTCCACGGACCCGGCCCTTTCGTGGTCGTACGGGCTGTCAGAACAGCCGCAGCTTGTCGTCCTCGATGCCGCGCAGGGCGTCGTAGTCGAGCACCTGGCAGCCGATGCCGCGGTCGGTCGCGAGGACGCGCGCCTGCGGCTTGATCTCCTGCGCCGCGAAGACACCGCGCACCGGGGCCAGATGGGGATCCCGGTTCAGCAGCTCCAGGTAGCGCGTGAGCTGTTCCACGCCGTCGATCTCACCGCGCCGCTTGATCTCCACCGCGACGGTCTTCCCGTCGGCGTCCCGGCACAGGATGTCGACCGGTCCGATGGCCGTCGGGTACTCGCGGCGGATCAGGGTGTAGCCCTCGCCGAGTGTCTCGATGCGGTCGGCCAGCAGCTCCTGGAGGTGCGCTTCCACGCCGTCCTTGATCAGGCCGGGATCGACGCCCAGTTCGTGCGAGGAGTCGTGGAGGACTTCCTCCATCGTGATGATGAGCTTCTCGCCCGCCTTGTTGACGACGGTCCAGACGCCCTCCTCCTCACCGGTGCCCTCCTTCAGGGTGCACGGCGGCGACATCCAGTTCAGGGGCTTGTAGGCCCGGTCGTCGGCGTGGATCGAGACGCTGCCGTCCGCCTTCACGAGGATCAGGCGCGGGGCCGAGGGGAGGTGGGCGGTGAGCCGCCCGGCGTAGTCCACGGAGCAGCGGGCAATGACGAGACGCATGGTCGGCAACGCTACTCGACGGGTGCCTGCCGACGCGATTCGCCCTGGAAAACACGTGTTCGGTAATGGCCGATTGTGTGCACGGTGTGCTCACTGGGAGTGTCTCATCTGCGCATTTTCCTGGTGTCGTCACCTTACGTTGCTTACCGTATGAACGGGAGGTCGCGGTGCGTGTACGCAGCGTGTCCGGTGTCGCGGACTCCTTCATCTGTCCGGCAACCCCTGCCCGCCGGGCGGGGGTGCGAGAGGAGAACTCATGTCGCTCGACGTCTCACCGGCCCTACTCGAACAGGCCGAGCGAGGCGAGGTCGACGAAGCGGAATTCGTCGACTGCGTCCGGACCTCCCTGCCTTACGCATGGGAGATGATCAGCTCACTGGTGGCCCAGCTGAAGGTGGACGGCGGTGCGTTCGCCGACAACCAGACGCCCCCGCCGGACGAGCAGGCACGCGGTCAGCTGCTGCGTGCACTTGCGAGTGACGCGATACGCGGCGCGCTGCAACGGCACTTCGGTGTGCGGCTGGCCTTCCAGAACTGCCACCGGGTGGCCGTGTTCCCGCTCGACTCCTCGGTCGACGAGAAGCTGGACCGCTTCACCTCGATCCGCAGTCAGGTGCTGAACCAGTCACCCGAGTTCAGGGACTGCTGACGCGGCGCCACTTGCTTGCCGCTCCGTACGCGGGAGGTGCAGTTCTGTACCGGAGCGGCAAGCCCCCAGGAAGTCACAGCCCTCTCAGACGAGTTGGGGGAGCACCTCGGCTCCCAGCCGCCGCACGTTCTCCTCGGTCGCCGCCAGATCCCCGGACCCCTCGACGAGCAGCGCGAAGCGCGAGATGCCGGTCCGCTCACTGGTCGCCGCCAGCCGGTCCGCGCACAGCCGCGGGGTGCCCACCGGGTGCAGCCCGCAGAGCAGTTCGGTGTAGGCCAGCGGGTCGCGCATCCGGCGCGAGCGCCCGTCGACCGTGACGTGCGCCTCCAGGCCCTGCTTCAGCCAGCCGGGCATCGCCTTCATCAACGTCTCCGCCGCGTCGACCCGCCGGTCCGCGATCTGGCAGACGCCGGCCGACACATGGGACGCGCCCAGGATCTCCTCCGGGGACCGGCCGCCGGCCCGCGCGTGCTGCCGCCACAGCGCGACCATCTCGGCCTTCTCCTCGTCCCCCACGTGCATCCCGAGCAGCATCGGCAGACCCCGCTCGGCGGCCAGCCGCACGCTGGCCGGTGAGGTGCAGGCGACGACGACCTCGGGTCCCGGGCCCTCCGTCAGGGCCTCCGACGGCCGTGGCACGACCGGGACTTCACGGAAGCGGAAGCGCTCCCCGCCGGCCGCCACGGACGGCTCGCGCAGCCAGCGCACCAGAAGCTCCAGGGACTCCGGGAACCCCTGCTCGTACGCCTCCAGACCCGCGCCGAACACCTCCAGGTCGACCCAGGGGCCGCCGCGCCCGACACCGAGCGTGAAGCGGCCGTCGCTCGTGTGGTGCAGCAGCGCCGCCTGTTCGCCGAGGGCCACCGGGTGGACCGTGGGCAGCACACTGACCGCCGTACCGACCCGGATGCGCCGGGTGCGGCCCAGCAGTAGGGCGGCCAGGGTGATGGCGGACGGACATGTGCCGTACGGCACGAAGTGGTGCTCGGCCAGCCAGACCGTATCGAGCCCGGCCTCCTCGGCCACCTCGGCCGAGCGGACCGCGCGGTGCAGCGCCTCTCCCTCCCCCTGGCCGGGGAACTGGGCCGCCAACACGAAACTTCCAACGCGCATTGCTTTCCTGCTTCCTTGGCTCCGACACGGAGCTCCCCCACAGCGCATAACCGTCTGACACGTGCCGAGGACACGGCCGGGCGGAGTATTTTGCGGATTGTCTGCAGAATGGGTCGTTCCGCCGACGGCCGGGAGCTGAGGACCAAGGGGTCGGGCACGCCGGACGGCGAGACACCGAGGGCGGTCCGCGCCGTACGCGTACCCCTGTGCGCGCCGCGTAGGCTGGACGCGGCCCGTGCTCCCTGTATAGCCCCGAGAGGTGTCCCGTGTCCCCGCGTCGCAACCGACCCAAGGGCGCCGCTTCGTTCGGCCGGAGCGCCGAGGACGACCGGCCCGGCCGCTACGGCGGCTGGCAGTCCTCGGAGAACTGGCAGGGCGAGAACTGGAGCGTGCGGCACGTGGCCGGCGCGAGCGCGCAGGGCAAGTCCTACCGCTGCCCGGGCTGCGACCAGCTGATCCCCGACGGGGTGCCGCACGTGGTGGCCTGGTCGGAGCACGCGGGCGTCGACGACCGGCGGCACTGGCACAAGGCCTGCTGGAACGCGCGGGACCGCCGCACCCCGGGGGTGCAGCGGTCCCGTAACGCGCCGAGGTTCTGACCGGGCTCAGACGTCCCGCTTCTCCTGCAGCAGGAAGGCGCCGGCGAACGCGACGGCCGTGACGCCGAGGATGATCCACAGCGGGTCCCAGCCGGACGGGCCGGAGGAGCTGAGGGAGTTGGCGTAGAAGACGCTGAGCTGGTTGGGGATCGAGTACTCGAACAGGGCGTCGCGCACGTCCTGGAGGGACTCCGAGAACATGAACAGGGCGATCACCAGCGGGGCCAGGACGGCACCGATCATGATGGTGATGGCGCCCGCCGAGTGCCGGATCATCGAGCCGACCAGGAGCGAGAGCAGACCCAGCAGCGCGATGTAGAGCGAGATGCCGACCGTGCCCTTGAGCCACTCGCCGCCGGAGGGGGACTTGGCGCCGTCGCCCTCCAGCATCGCCACGTGCAGGAAGGCGACGAGCGACGCGGACACCAGCGTCACGACGAACGCCGTCAGGAAGAACACCACGGCCTTCGCCGTCAGCACCCGGCCACGGCTCGGGCACGCGACCATCGTGGTGCGGATCATGCCGGTGCCGTACTCCGAGGCCGTGGTCAGCACGCCCAGCGTGATGATGCACATGCTGCCCAGCAGCAGCCCGAAGAAGCCCAGGCCGAGGGGGCTCTCGCCGTCCAGGGCCGGGTCGGACTCGGCCACCACCACGCCGGTCAGCGTGCCGATCCCGATGACGAGCAGGACGAACACCCCGAGGGTCCACAGGGTGGAGCGTACCGACCGGATCTTCGTCCACTCGGACGCGACGGCGTGCCCGAGGTGCGTGCGCACGACCGGGATCGGCGAGGTGTAGCCGGAGGGGAACGAGGTGCCGGGCGCCGCCTGCCAGGCGGGCGCGGCCTGCGGCATCTGGGACTGGGGGCTGCTCATCGGGCGTCCTCGGGCTTGGTCAGGTCGGGAGTCGGGGCGGCGTCGGGCGCGGACGGCGCGGCGCCGGGCGGCGCGGGCGCGGCGGCCGGCTGCGGCGTGGACTGCGGAGCGCTCTGGGGCGCGGGCGGGGCAGCCGGCTGGGGTGTGGACTGCGGAGCGCTCTGAGGTGCGGGCGGGGCGGCTGCGGGCGTCTGGCCCGGGGCGGCCTGCGGAGCGTCCTGGGGCGCCGGGGGCGTCTGCGGCGCGGGCTGGGCGTAGGGGTTGGCCGTGCCCGGGCCGGAGGCGCCATGGGCCGAGCCGTAGGGGCCTGCCGGCGCCTGACCCGGCGCGCCCTGGGGCGCGAACGGCTGCCCGCCCTGCTGGGGCGGCGGCGGGGCGTACCAGCCCGGCTGGCCCTGCCCGGGCACCGGCATAGGCGGCTGCGCGCCGGGCGGCAGCGGCTGCTGGAGCCCTTCCTTCTGGTCGATGGTCGAGCGGTAGTCGACGGCGCCCTGCGTCATCCGCATGTACGCCTCCTCCAGGGAGGCCTGGTGCGGCGACAGTTCCCACAGCCGTACGCCGTGGTCGTGCGCGATGTCGCTGATGCGCGGCAGGGCCAGCCCCGTCACGCGCAGCGCGCCGTCCTGCTCGGGCAGCACGTGCCCGCCGGACTCGGTGAGCGCGGCCGACAGCTTCTCGCGCTGTTGCGGCTCGGTGTCGGGCGTGCGCACCCGTGCGAAGTCCGCGGAGTTCGCCGAGATGAAGGCGGTGACGCTCATGTCGGCGAGCAGCTGACCGCGCCCGATGACGATGAGGTGGTCGGCCGTCAGGGCCATCTCGCTCATCAGGTGGGAGGAGACGAAGACGGTGCGGCCCTCCGCCGCCAGCGCCTTCATCAGGTTGCGCACCCAGAGGATGCCCTCGGGGTCGAGGCCGTTGACCGGCTCGTCGAACAGCAGCACCTGCGGGTCGCCGAGCAGCGCCGCGGCGATGCCGAGCCGCTGCCCCATGCCGAGGGAGAAGCCCTTGGACCGCTTCTTGGCCACGTCCTGCAGACCGACGACCCCGAGCACCTCGTCCACCCGCCGGGCCGGGATGCCCGAGAGCTGGGCCAGGGACAGCAGGTGGTTGCGGGCGGAGCGGCCGCCGTGCACCGCCTTGGCGTCCAGCAGGGCGCCGACCTGACGGGCGGCGTTGGGCAGCCTGCGGTACGGATAGCCGCCGATCGTCACCTGCCCGGCCGTCGGGTTGTCCAAGCCGACGATCATGCGCATCGTCGTCGACTTGCCCGAGCCGTTGGGCCCGAGGAAGCCGGTGACGGCCCCGGGCCGCACCTGGAAGGAAAGGTTGTACACAGCGGTCTTGTCGCCGTAGCGCTTCGTCAGGCCGACTGCTTCGATCATGCTCCGCACCCATCGCAAGGTTCAGGACAGCGGGGCACACGCCCCCGTAAGGGTTAGGAGGATATCGAGGAGCTGACGGTTCCACCCAAGAGCAGGTAAAAGCTCAGCCCGGCCAGGCCCTCCTAGGCGTCCCGCTTCTTCAGCAGCACATAGCCGCCGACGAGCGCCGCGAGCACCCACAGCCCCATGATCCCGAGGCCGCCCCATGGTCCGTACGGGGTGTCGTCGTCGATCGGTGTGACCACCTGCATGATCTTGCTGCCGGCCTGGTCGGGAAGGAACCGGCCGACCTTCTTCGTCGCGTCGACGTTGCCCAGGATGTTCGAGATCAGGAAGAAGAACGGCATCAGGATGCCCAGCGACAGCATCGGCGAGCGCAGCATCGCGGCGACACCCATGGAGAACATCGCGATCAGCGCCATGTAGAGGCCCCCGCCGAGCACGGCCCGCAGCACCCCCGGGTCGCCGATCTCCGCCCGGTGCGAGCCCAGCATCGCCTGCCCGAGGAAGAAGGCGGCGAAGCTGGTGACGAGCCCGACCAGCAGGGCGAGCCCACTGGCCACGGCGATCTTGCTGAACAGGAAGGCCCCCCGCTGCGGCACCGCGGCCAGCGAGGTGCGGATCATGCCGGTGCTGTACTCGTTCGACACGACCAGCACACCGAACACGATCATCGCGAGCTGACCGAGACTCATCCCCGCGAAACTGATGAACGTCGGATCGAACTCGGCCCGGTCCTGCGTGTTCATCGAGTCGAACTCGTTCTTCGACAGCGCTGAGATCAGCATGCCGAGGGCGACCGTCACGACCACCACCAGCGAGAGTGTCCACACCGTGGATGCCACCGACCGGATCTTGGTCCACTCCGACCGGACGACCTGCGTCACCGCCATGCCCTCAGCCCCTCTTCCATCCGTCGCCCCACTGCTGCCGCGGTGGTTCGGGGCTCGTCGCGTGCGTACCGCTGTGCGCGTGGTACTCCACCGACTCCGCCGTCAGCTGCATGAACGCCTCCTCCAGCGACGCCTGTTGCGGACTCAGCTCGTGCAGCGTGAGCCGGTGCTGCGCCGCCAGCTCACCGATCCGCTCCGCCTTGCCGCCGTCCACCTCCAGCACCCCGCCGCCGCTCTCCACCGCCACGATCCCGGCCTGGTGCAGCACGTCGAGCAGCCGCTCACGCTGCGGACTGCGGACCCGGACGTACGACCGTGAGTTGCGCGCGATGAAGTCGGCCATGGAGGTGTCCGCGAGGAGCCGGCCCTGCCCGATGACGACGAGGTGCTCGGCCGTCAGGGCCATCTCGCTCATCAGGTGGGAGGAGACGAACACCGTCCGGCCCTGCGCCGCGAGCGACTTCATCAGGGTGCGGATCCAGTGGATGCCCTCGGGGTCGAGGCCGTTGACCGGCTCGTCGAACATCAGGATCCGCGGGTCGCCGAGCAGCGCGGCCGCGATGCCGAGCCGCTGCCCCATGCCCATCGAGAAGCCCTTGGTCTTCTTCTTGGCGACCGCGGTGAGACCGACCGTCTCCAGCACGTCCCGCACCCGGCTGCGCGGAATGCCGTTGCTCTGCGCGAGGCACAGCAGATGGTTGTAGGCGGTACGCCCGCCGTGCCAGGCCTTGGCCTCCAGCAGGGCCCCGATGTACGTCAGCGGGTCCTTGAGCTGTTCGTAGCGCTTGCCGTCGATACGGACGTCACCCGCGGTCGGGTGGTCGAGACCCAGGATCATCCGCATGGTCGTCGACTTGCCCGCCCCGTTCGGCCCCAGGAAGCCGGTGACGATGCCCGGTCTCACGGTGAACGACAGGTTGTTGACCGCCACCTTCTCGCCGTACCGCTTGGTCAGCCCCTCCAGCTCAATCATGCCCGCCACGCTAGAACGGGACAAAGCCCCCTGCCACCCGAGCGGCAGAGGGCTTTGCGGAGATTCAGCCTCCGTATGCCCGTGTGTTACCGGGACTGCTGAGCCGGGACCCCACGGGAGATCGGCTCGTCCTCGGCCGGCGTACCGGCGGCGGCCACCGCGGCGCCCGTGAGCGTCGCGAGCATCTCGCGGACGTTCGTCAGCTGGGCGTTGATGCTGTCGCGGCGGTTGGTGAGGGCCGCGAGCTCCCGCTCGGATTCCGAACGGATGCGGTCGGCCTTGGCGTTGGCGTCGGCCACGATGTCCTCGGCCTGGCGCTGGGCCGTCTCCACCGTCTGGCGGGCGCGGCGCTCGGCGTCCGTGCGCAGCTTCTCGGCCTCCAGGCGCAGCTGCTCGGCGCGGTGCTCGATCTCGGCGAGGCGCTTCTCGGCCTTGGCCTGACGGGACGCCAGGTCGCGCTCCGACTGCTCCCGGCGCTTGGCCAGATTCGTCTCGAAATCGGCGGCGGCCTGCGCGGCCTTGGCGCGGGTCTCCTCGAAGAGGGCGTCCGCCTCCTCACGCTTGGACTGCGCGTCCTTCTGTGCCTCGGCCCGCAGCTGGGACGCGTCACTCTTGGCCTTCTCGACGATCCGCAGGCCCTCGTCCTCGGCCTTCGCCTTGCGCTCGGCGGCGTACGACTCGGCGTCGTTGCGCACCTGCTGGGCGGCCGACTCGGCCAGCTCGCGGTGCTGCTCGGCCGCGCGCCGGGCCTCCTCGCGCAGGTCCTTCGCCTCTTCCTCGGCGAGGCGGAGGATCTTCTCCACGCGTGCGCCGAGGCCCGCGTACGACGGCTCGGCGTCGGTGACCTGGGCCTGGGCGTTCTGCGTCTCGAGGTGGAGCTCTTCGATGCGCTTTTCCAGAGCGGTGATGCGGGAGAGAGCGCTGTCACGGTCGGAGACGAGCTTGGAGATACGTTCGTCCACCTGAGCGCGGTCGTACCCACGCCGCACAAGCTCGAAGCCGTAGGGGGAAGTGTCGCTCATGGGGTTCCTGTCGAATGAGACCGGTGAGGTGATAGGTGGAATCCTAGGGGCCGAAACGGTGTGTCATCGAGCGGATGCGCGTTTGATCTGGAAAATGAGACCCCTTTTGAGTGGCTAAGCGGCGGATCACTTGCCAAAACTTGGTCAAAGCCCCCGGAGGCCCCCGGAATCGGGCTTCCCGGCCCGGCCGGAGGCGCTAGCCGTCCGAGGACTTGCCACCCGATCGGGGTGCGCCGACCGTCGCGCCCGCCTTGACTCCGTTGTCCTTGGAGCCGGCGGGTGCCTCGAAGGATTCCAACGCCTCCAGGACGTCCTGGACACGGGAGATCTCGGCGTTGATGTCCTCGCGGCGGCGGACCAGGACCTCCAGCTCGCGCTTGCCCTCCTCGACCGTGCGCTTGGCCTCGCGGATCGCCTCGGCCTTGAGCTCCTCGGCCTCCCGGACCAGCGTGGTCTTCTTCTGCTCGGCCTCCTTGAGCAGCCCCTCCGCCTTCTTCACCGCGGCGATACGGACCTTGCCCGCCTCGGAGTTGGCCTCCGAGACGATCTCCTTCGCCTTGGCCTGCGCCTTCGCCAGCTGCTCCTCGGCCGCCTTGACGAGCGCGTCGCAGCGGTCGCCCGCCGACTTCATCGTCTCGGCCGACTCACGGCGGGCCCGCTCGTGCAGCTCCTCGATCTCGGACGTGATGCGGTCGCGCAGCTCCT
This sequence comes from [Streptosporangium] indianense, assembly GCF_021474405.1. Classification (GTDB taxonomy): domain Bacteria; phylum Actinomycetota; class Actinomycetes; order Streptomycetales; family Streptomycetaceae; genus Streptomyces; species Streptomyces indiaensis. The sequence goes on along the minus strand of NZ_JAKEIO010000063.1, from coordinate 31,053 downwards.
CGGCACGCTCCCTTATCTGGGTGGCGTCCCGGCGCGCGCCGACCAGCAGCTCGTCGGCGTCCGTACGGGCCTTCTCCACCAGGGAGTTGCCCTCGACCGTCGCCTCGGAGACCAGCCGGTCGGCCTCCTTGCGCGCCGCGCCCACCATGGTGTCGGCCCGCGACTCCGCCTCCGCGGTGGTCTTGTGCGCCTGCTGCTGCGCCTCGGTCAGCAGCTTGTCCGCCTCGGCCGTGGTCTCCGCGATGAGCTTGTCGACCTGCTCGGCCGCCTCGGAGCGCCGCTTGTTGGCGTCCTTGCGGGCCCCGTCCAGGGTGCGGTCGGCCTCCTCGCGCGCGGTGCCGACGAGCCGCTCCGCCTCCGCCTGCGCGTCGGTCTTGACGCGCTCGGCCTCACGGCGGATCCGCTCGGCGTGCTGCTGCGCCGAGCCGACCGTCTCGGCGGCCTCGGCCCGCACCCGCTCGGCCTCCGTGGCCGCCTCGGACCGGACCCGCTCGGCCTCGGACAGGGCCTCCGTGCGAACCCGCTCGGCCTCGGTGACCGTCTCCATCCGCAGCCGGTCGGTCTCCTGGACCGTTTCGGTGGTGAGCCGCTCCGCCTCGCTTCGGGCCTCGGAGATGAGCGTGTCCGCCTGCGTCGCCGCGTCCGACCGGATGCGGTTGGCGTCCTCGCGGGCGTCCGCCCGGGTGCGCGAAGCGCTCTGCTCCGCCTCGGCGATCGCGTCCGACGCCTCCGTGCGCACCCGCTGGGCGTGCTCGGCGACGTCCGCGCGGATCCGCTCCGCCTCCGCGATCGCCTCGGACATCGTCCGCTCGGCGAGCGCCTTGGCGGCCTCGGTCTCCTCGTGCGCCTCGCGCCGCAGCCGGCCCGCGTCCTCGCTCGCCCGCTCCCGCTCGGCGTAGGCGTCGGAGCGGACCCGGTCCGCCTCCTCCTGGGCCTCCCGGCGCGTACGGTCCGCCGCGTGCTCGGCGGCGGAGCGCAGCCCGGTGATCTCCTCCTGGGCCTGCTCGTGCAGCCCGGCGACGGAGTCACGGACCTGCTGGGCGTGCTGCTCGGCCGCGGACACCATCTCCGTGGCACGGCGGTCGGCCTCCTCGACCAGCCGGACGGCCTCGGTCTGCGCGTCCTCCACACGCTTGCGCGCCGAGGCCAGCAGCTCCTCGCTCTGCTCGCGGGCCCGCTCGCGCTCCTGGTCGGCCTCCTGACGGGCGCTGCCGAGGAGTTCCTCGGCCTCGCGGCGGCGCCGGTTGGCCTCCTCCTGGGCGGCGGCCAGCGTCTCGGACGCCTCCGTGGCGAGCCGCTCGGCGGCGGCCTGCGCCTCCGCGCGCACCCGGTCGGCACTCTCGTGCGCCTCCGACTTCAGCCGCTCGGCCTCGCTCGCCGCCTCCGAGCGCAGCCGTACGGCGACGGCCTCGCCCTCGGCACGCGCCGCGGACGCGTCCGCCGCGGCCTCGTCACGCAGCCGCTCGGCCTCCGCCTCGGCCTGCTGCTGGAGCGTACGGATCCGCTCGGCGGCCTCGGCACGCAGCCGCTCGTTCTCCTCGGCGGCCTCGCGGCGGATCCGCGCGGCCTCCTCACGGGCGTCCGACAGCGCCTGCTCGGCGGCCGTCAGCCGCTCCTCGGCCTCCGTCTGGAGCCGCGTCAGCTCCTCGGCGGCCTCGGCGCGACGGGCGTCCATGGCCCGCTCGGTCTCCTCGTGCAGCTCGCGGGCCGCGCGCTCGGCCTCCTCCTTGAGCGCCTCGGCCTGCTCGACGACCTCCTCGCGATGCCGCTCGGCCTCCTGCCGGGTGCGCTGGAGGGTCTCCTCGGCCTGCCGGCGCAGGGTCGTCGCCCGCTCGATGGCCTCGGTACGGACCTTCTCGCTGTCCGCCTGGGCCGTGGTACGCAGCTCGTCCGCGTCCGCCTTGGCCCGGGCGAGCAGTTCCTCGGCGGACTTCGCCGCCTCCTCGATCTGCGCCACGGCCTCCTTGCGGGCCTCGGCGCGGATCTTCTCGCCCTCGTCGACCGCGTCCGCCCGCAGCTGCTCGGCCTCGCCGCGCAGCCGGCGGGCCTCCTCCTGCAGCTCGACCGTCTTGGCGCGGTACTCCTTGGTGTCGTCCTTCGCCGCGCCCTTGAGCTGCTCGGCGATGTCGTGCGCCTCGGCCCGCAGCCGGTCCGCCTCGGCCTCGGCCTCGGAGCGGATCCGCTCGGCCTCCTCGGCCGCGGCCCTGGTGGTCTTCTTGGCGTCCTCCGACGCCTTGGTGAGGACCTCCTCGGCCGTACGGGCGGCCTTGGACAGCTGGGTCGCGGTCTCCTCGGCGGTGAGCGTGCGGGCCTTCTCGGAGGCCTCTGCGACGATCTTCTCGGCCTCGGCCCTGGCGTCGGCGACGATCTGCTCGGCCTCGGACTTGGTGTTCTCGGCCTCCTTCGTGGCCTCCTCGACCAGCCGGGCGACCTGCTCCTTGGCGGTGCGCGTCCGCGTCTCGTTCGCCGACTCCGCGCTCGCCAGGGCCTTGGCGGCGGCCTCCTTGGCCTCCGTGACCAGCTTCTCCGACTCGGCCTGCGCCTTGCGCAGCGCCTCCTCGGCCTCGGCCATCCGCTGCTCGGCGGCCTTGCTCAGCTCCTGGGCCTCGCGGCGCGCGGACTCCGACTCCGTGGCGCTGGACGTGCGCAGCTGCTCGGCGTGGTCGGTGGCCTCCTGGGCCTGCGTGGAGGCGGCGTTGAGCAGGCGCTCGGCGTCCGTGCGGGCGCGGCGCAGGATCTGCTCGGCCTCGGCCCGGGCCTCCTCGGCCGCGCTCGTCAGCCGCTGCCGGGCCTCGGTGGCGAGCCGCTCGGCCTCCGCGCGGGCCGTGGCCAGGGCCTGCTCGGCCTCGGCGCGGGACTCCTCCAGCAGGCGGCGGGCCTGCTGCTCGGTGCGGGCCCGCAGCTGTTCGGCCCACGCCACATTCTCGTTGACGTGCGACTCGACCGTCTGGCGGCGCTCGGACAGCTCCTGATCCAGCTGCTGGCGGCGGGTCACCGCCTCCTGGTGCAGCTCCGCCTGGAGCCGGGCCGCCTGCTCGGCGTGCTCCTGGAGGATCCGCTGGGTCTGGGCCCGGGCCTCGCTCAGCTCCCGGTCGGCGTCCGCGCGGATCTGGTCGGCCTGCATCTGCGCATTGCGCAGCAACTGCTCGGCCTGCCAGCCGATGTCGCCCCCCTCGAAGGAGGGCCGGGTCATGATGGTCCGCCGCGCCTCGTGCAGCTTGGCGCGCAGCACCTCGACCTGGTAGCCGAGGTCCTCGGCGTGCTGGATCGCCTTTTCCCGCTCGGTCTTCAGCCGCTTCATCTCGGCTTCGAACCGAGAGAGGTGGTCGACGTCAGCCGCCGGCTCTCGCTCCTGGCTCTCGTAGCCCCGCACTGCGCGGTCCCATCCGTCCCCTGGTCGAAACTCTTACCGAACGAGCTCCGTCCATCCGCCGAACGGGGCCCCCGGGGAATGGTGTCAGATCATCGGCGGAGCAGAGGCTGCTGCCCCGACGCTCGTCCCCCGAAACCCGGACCCCGGTGGTCCTGCCGTCGCACGGCGGGACCGCGGTCACCCTGGACTGAGCGGCGACCGCCCCCAACCCTACCGGCCCTTATGTACGAGGGTCAGTGCTCAGGTGACTCAACAGGCGCCGAAGTGACCAGTTCTGTCAGTACGCCATGGCAGTCCTTGGGGTGCAGGAAGGTGATCCGTGACCCCATGGAACCGACTCGCGGCTCTTCGTACAGCACGCGTACGCCCTTGCCCTTGATCTCCTCGGCGTCCCCGTCGACATCTGCCGTACCGAAAGCGATGTGGTGGACGCCCTCGCCGTTCTTGGCGAGCCACTTCGCGACGGTGGAGTCCTCGCGGGTCGGCTCCAGGAGCTGCAGGTAGGAGGCGCCGCCGTCGGACGTCTCGTTGATCTTGAGCATGGCCTCCCGCACGCCCTGCTCCTCGTTGACCTCGGAGTGGAACACCTCGAAGCCATAGGTGGCACGGTAGAACTCGACGGTCTTGTCGAGGTCGAAACAGGCGATTCCGATGTGGTCGATTCGCGTCAGCATGGATTCAGTGCAGCGCCCCCGAGGTGGTTACGCAACGTGCGCGCGATCACACCGACAGCCCGATGACGGCACGGAGTGCCACTCAGTACATTCGAAGTAAACCCTCGTTCACTCCTCGGCTGTGCAGCCGGTAAGGGGATCGCAGCTCATGTCTTCTGGAACTTCCGAAGCGAACAGCTCGGTGATCGTCGCGGGCGCGCGTACGCCCATGGGTCGGTTGCTCGGATCGCTGAAGTCCTTCTCCGGAGCCGACCTCGGCGGCTTCGCGATCAAGGCCGCCCTCGACCGTGCGGGGATCGGCGGCGACCAGGTGCAGTACGTGATCATGGGGCAGGTGCTCCAGGCCGGTGCCGGGCAGATCCCGGCCCGCCAGGCCGCCGTCAAGGCCGGCATCCCGATGAACGTGCCGGCGCTGACCATCAACAAGGTGTGTCTGTCGGGCCTCGACGCCATCGCGCTCGCCGACCAGCTCATCCGCGCGGGTGAATTCGACGTGATCGTCGCCGGCGGCCAGGAGTCCATGACCAACGCCCCGCACCTGCTGCCGAAGTCCCGCGAGGGCTACAAGTACGGCGCCATCGAGATGCTCGACGCCATGGCCCACGACGGTCTGACCGACGCCTTCGACGGTGTCGCCATGGGCGAGTCGACGGAGAAGCACAACACCCGCCTCGGCATCGCCCGGCCGGTGCAGGACGAGATCGCCGCGCTGTCGCACCAGCGGGCCGCCGCGGCCCAGAAGAACGGCGTGTTCGACGCCGAGATCACGCCCGTGGAGATCCCGCAGCGCAAGGGCGACCCGGTGCTGTTCAGCAAGGACGAGGGCATCCGCGGTGACACGACCGCCGAGTCGCTCGGGAAGCTGCGTCCGGCGTTCGCCAAGGACGGCACGATCACGGCCGGTTCCGCCTCGCAGATCTCCGACGGTGCCGCCGCCGTCGTCGTGATGAGCAAGGCCAAGGCCCAGGAGCTCGGCCTGGAGTGGATCGCCGAGATCGGGGCGCACGGGAACGTGGCCGGGCCGGACAACTCGCTCCAGTCGCAGCCGTCCAACGCGATCCTGCACGCCCTGAAGAAGGAGGGCCTGGAGGTCTCGGACCTCGACCTCATCGAGATCAACGAGGCGTTCGCGGCCGTGGCCGTGCAGTCCATGAAGGACCTCGGGGTGTCCACCGAAAAGGTGAATGTCAACGGTGGCGCCATTGCCCTGGGTCACCCGATCGGGATGTCCGGTGCGCGGCTCGTGCTGCATCTCGCGCTGGAGCTGAAGCGGCGTGGCGGTGGCGTGGGCGCGGCCGCGCTGTGCGGTGGCGGCGGGCAGGGTGACGCGCTGATCGTGCGCGTGCCCAAGGCCTGATTTCCGGTACGTCCCTTATCTGAACGGAGCTGTGATGCAGGACGTCTCCACCCTGGTGGCCCAGGCCAGGGAAGGCCGGCCGCGGGCCGTGGCCCGGCTGATCTCCCTGGTGGAGGGGGCGTCCCCGCAGCTGCGGGAGGTCATGGCGGCGCTCGCGCCCCTGACGGGCGGGGCGTACGTCGTGGGACTGACCGGGTCGCCCGGGGTCGGCAAGTCCACGTCGACCTCGGCGCTGGTCACCGCGTACCGCAAGCAGGGCAAGCGGGTCGGCGTGCTCGCCGTCGACCCGTCGTCCCCGTTCTCGGGTGGTGCGCTGCTCGGGGACCGGGTGCGGATGTCGGAGCACGCGTCCGACCCGGGCGTGTACATCCGGTCGATGGCGACGCGCGGGCATCTGGGCGGGCTGGCGTGGGCGGCCCCGCAGGCCATCCGGGTGCTGGACGCCGCCGGCTGTGACGTGATCCTGGTCGAGACGGTGGGGGTCGGGCAGTCGGAGGTGGAGATCGCCTCGCAGGCGGACACGTCCGTCGTCCTGCTCGCGCCGGGGATGGGCGACGGGATCCAGGCGGCCAAGGCCGGAATCCTGGAGATCGGTGACGTGTACGTCGTGAACAAGGCGGACCGGGACGGGGCGGACGCGACGGCCCGCGAGCTGAACCACATGCTGGGGCTGGGGGAGTCCCGGGGGCCTGGCGACTGGCGGCCGCCGATCGTGAAGACGGTCGCCGCGCGGGGCGAGGGCGTCGACGAGGTCGTCGAGGCTCTGGAGAAGCACCGGGCCTGGATGGAGGAGCGGGGCGTCCTCGCGGAGCGCCGGGCGGCCCGGGCCTCGCGCGAGGTCGAGACGATCGCGGTGACGGCCCTGCGGGAACGGATCGGCGACCTGCACGGCGACCGCCGGCTGGGGGCGCTGGCGGAGCGGATCATCGCGGGCGAACTGGATCCCTACCGGGCGGCTGACGAGCTGGTGGCGGGGTTGACGGAGGGCTGAGGCCCCGGCGTCGGCCTCGACGCCGGGGCGGGAAAATCCGACAGCTGCTGGTCAGTCCCGGTCGTCCGTGTCGTCGGAGCGGTCCACCGTGATCTTTCCGGTGTTCAGGTCGACCTTCCAGTCCCGCTCGGTGCCGCCGGACGTGCGGGTCTCGGTCTCCCAGGACTTGGTCTCGCCGTCGTCGTCGAGGTCCACGGACGTCACCACGCCCTTGCCGGCGGCAGCCTTCACCGCCTGCTCGGCCGTCACCGACGAGCCCTTCAGCGCCGCCCGCACCTGCGCCGTGTCGTCCTCGTCGTCGGTCTGCGAGCCGAGAACCCTGCCGTCGGACGGGTCGACGCTCACGCTGTGCCAGGTGTCGTCGCCGGACAGGACGTCGACCTTCCAGACCACCTTGTCGCTGTCGTCCTCGTCGTCCAGCTCGGCGGAGACCACCGTGCCCGACGTGTGCTTCAGCGCGGAGGCGATCGCCTCGGACGCCGTGACGTCGGTGGAGGCGGCGCGCTCGGCGTCGTCGCCGCGGTCGCCGCGGTCGCCGCGGTCGTCCCGGTCCTCGCGGTCGTCCTGCGCGTCGTTCGAGAGGCGGGTGTTCGCCGTCTGGCGCGCCGAGTCACCGTCGTCCCCCGTGGTCGCCAGAGCGGTGGCCGTACCGCCTCCGATCAGGGCGGCGGCGGTCACGGCGGCGATCACGATGTTGCGCTTCATGCGGGTTCCTCCCGAGTCGGTTCGTTTTCGACGCCTTCGACTCTGACCGACCGAGGCTGAGAGGAACCTGAAGGTCCCTGAAGGGATCTTCAGGTTGGCTTTGCCACTCTTGACGCATGCGCCTGTTGATCGTGGAGGACGAGAAGCGGCTGGCCCTGTCGCTCGCCGGGGGCCTGACCGCCGAGGGGTACGCCGTGGACGTCGTCCACGACGGCCGCGAGGGGCTGTACCGGGCCTCGGAGGGCACATACGACCTGGTCATCCTCGACATCATGCTGCCCGGCCTCAACGGCTACCGGGTCTGCGCCGCCCTGCGGGCCGCCGGACACGAGGTGCCGATCCTGATGCTGACCGCCAAGGACGGCGAGTACGACGAGGCCGAGGGCCTCGACACCGGTGCGGACGACTACCTGACCAAGCCGTTCTCGTACGTCGTGCTCGTCGCCCGGGTCAAGGCGCTGCTGCGGCGGCGCGGGCAGGGGGCCGGGGCGTCGCCCGTGCAGGTGCACGGCGATCTGAAGGTGGACACCGCTGCGCGCCGGGTGTTCCTCGGCGAGGACGAGATCACCCTCACCGCCAAGGAGTTCTCCGTGCTGGAGCAGCTCGTGCTGCGGGCCGGTGAGGTGGTGTCGAAGCCGGAGATCCTGGAGCACGTCTGGGACTTCGCGTACGAGGGCGATCCCAACATCGTCGAGGTGTACGTCAGCACCCTGCGGCGCAAGCTGCGGGCGGAGCTGATCCGGACCGTGCGCGGGGCCGGGTACCGGCTGGAGACGTCACCGTGAGGCGGCTGTTCGGGTCCGTCCGGGCGCGGGCCACGCTGGGGGCGACACTCGTGGTCGCGGTGGCGCTCGTCGCCGCGGGCGCCGCCGTGCTGCTGTCCCTGCGGTCCAACCTGATCGGCGAGGCCGGTACGCAGGCGGAGCGCTCCGCGCGGGCGGTCGCCGCCGAGCTCGCCGCCGGCACGCCGTACGACAAGCTCTCGGGGCTGGACGGCGACGACGGGCCGGTGCAGGTCGTCGACGAGGACAAGCGGCTGGTCGCGGTCAGTGAGGATCTGGAGCGGATCAGCGGGACCGACAGCGGGCAGGTGAAGCCGCAGCCGGCGGCGAGCCCCACCGGTGATGACGACGACTCGGATGACGCGGGCGAGGCACTGGAACCCGGTGAGATCTCCGGGGAGACCGTGTTCAGCAACGGGTCCGCGACGATCGACGGCGAAGCGGAAGACTACCGCTTCGCCGCTGTCGAGGTGGAGACCCACGACCGGGGGCACCTCACGGTCTACGCCGGTTCCCCGCTGGCCGCCGAGCACGGGGCCGTGCGGACCGCGCTGACGGTGATGCTGATCGGGTTCCCGCTGCTGCTCGCCGTCGTCGCGGCCGTCACCTGGCTGGTCACCCGCAGGGCCCTGCGGCCCGTCGAGGGCATCCGGCGCGAGATGGCCGCGATCACCCACTCCGAGGACCTCGCCCGGCGCGTTCCGGAGCCGGACACCCACGACGAGATCGCCCGGCTCGCCAGCACCACCAACGAGACGCTCGCGGCGCTGGAGACATCCGTGGAGCGGCAGCGGCGGTTCGTCGCGGACGCCTCCCACGAGCTGCGCAGCCCGATCGCCTCGTTGCGGACGCAGTTGGAGGTGGCCGCGGCCCATCCCGAGCTGCTGGACCTCGACGGGGCCGTGGAGGACACCGTCCGGTTGCAGCGGCTGGCGGCCGACCTGCTGCTGCTCGCCCGGCTGGACGCGGGGGAGCGGCCCAGTGACGCGAAGATCGACCTCGCCGGAATCGCCCGAGAGGAGGCCGAGGGGCGGACGGGTGTCACCGTGGACGCGGAGCCGGCGGAGGTGGCCGGTTCGCGGGGGCAGCTGGGGCGGGTGCTCGCCAATCTGCTGGACAACGCCCAGCGGCACGCCCGGTCCGCGGTCACCGTGTCCGTGCGGCGCGAGGGCGACCGGGCCGTGGTCGGGGTGGCCGACGACGGTGACGGGGTGCCCGAGGACGACCGGGAGCGGATCTTCGAACGGTTCGTCCGGCTGGACGCCGCGCGCAGCCGCGACGACGGCGGTGCCGGGCTGGGGCTCGCCATCGCCCGGGACGTCGCCGTCCGGCACGGCGGCGCGCTCACGGCCGGGCGGGGGCCCGCAGGCGGAGCCCTGTTCGAACTCCGCCTGCCGCTCGCCTAGCGGGAACTGCGGTTATGGGCGCCCGCGCTGGCCGCGCAGGTGCTCCGCGATGGGCTTGAGGCCCTTGTCGAGCTCGGCCAGGGCCTCGGGGGACAGCAGGTCGATGAAGTGCCTGCGCACGGACGCCACATGGTGGGGCGCGACCTTCTGCATCGTCGCCATGCCGTGCTCGGTGAGGACCGCGTAGAGCCCCCGGCGGTCCGACTCGCAGTTCTCCCGCCGGACCAGGTTCGCGTTCTCCATGCGCGTGATCTGGTGCGAGAGGCGGCTCTTGGACTGGAGCGTGGCGGAGGCGAGGTCGCTCATCCGCATTCTCTGGTCGTCGGACTCGGAGAGATTCACCAGGATCTCGTAGTCGTTCATTGTCAGGCCGAACGGCTGCAGGTCCTTCTCGAGCTGGTACGTCAACAGCCTGTTGACCTCCAGGTGGGTGCGCCAAGCGCACTGCTCCGCATCGGTCAGCCAGCGGGTGGCCGTCTCGGTCTCCATGAATGAAGTCTACCTAAAATGTTGAAAGGCGAACTAGTGAGGGGTGGTGTGTGATGGCGCACGCCTGGCGGACAACCGTGCGCAGACGTTCGATGTCACACTCCGCAGACTACCGCTCACAGCCCGAAGCGACGCTGGAGGTCGCCCAGCTGTCCGGGAAGGCGCGGTACCCCGGACTGCCCCGTCTGGGGGCTGTGCGCCCCGCCGCCGGGCACGCCGGCCTGATGCGGAACGACCCCCGTGGCCTGCTCGGCCATCAGTGTCTCGGACGACTGCAGCAGCACCGTCCCGGCGCCGACGAACTCGAACTGGTGCTCCTCGCCGGAGGCGCCTCCCAGGCCCGTCAGCGCACGTAGACCGCCCATGACACCGGTCATGTACCCGTGGTCGTAGTGATGGCACGGGGAGGGGCAGTCGGCCCAGCCGACCAGGGCCTGGGGGTCGACCCGGATCGGGGGTTCCATGAACACCACCGGTCCGTTGGACGCGGCCACGAACTTTCCGGTTCCGATGAGGGTCAGAAAACCCGGCACGATTGATTGCTTCAGTGCCAGAGTTGGCTGAAAAGCGAGGAGGTTGCCCGAGCGAATGGTCAGGTTGCCGTCCTCGAGGTCGTACGAATTGACGTCGAAGGCCCGGTCGGCGAGGAGCATCTTGCCCGAGCCCTCGGCCACCACCCAGTCGCTCGCGTGCAGTGGCGAATGGAACGAGGTGCGCACGAGACGGTCCAGCCGGCCGTGTCCGACGCCGTTGAAGTCGATCGAGCCGTAGTAGGCGATCATCTTCCCCTTCTGCAGGAACCACTGGCTCCCCTTGAGCTCCACGCAGAAGGTGTAGGGATTGACGTTGTCGTCCGGCGGCAGCGTCGCCGGGTCGAAGACGGCGGGGCCGGCGCCCGGCGTTCCGTACGTGCTCACAGCTTCTCCTCCGACGCCTGGACGTACACCGCACCGCTGCCGCTGAGCTCCAGCTGGAACGCCTCGCCCGAGCCGCGGCCCACCATGTCCCGCCAGCCCAGCGCCGTCGACAGCTTGTTACGGACGTCTCCGTGGTGGGCGACGTAGGCCTGCGGGTCCACGTGGACCGGGCGCTGCGGGCTGATCGGGATCTCGATGACACCGCCGTGGGCCATGACCGCGACGGCCCCGTGCCCCTGCAACGTCGTCGTGAACAGTCCCTGGCCGCTGACCTGCCCGCGCACCATGCCCATGACGCCGCCCTGCGAGCCCAGGAACATCGTGCCCTGCTGGAGCGTGCCCTCGAAGGCCAGCAGGCGGTCCGCCTCGACGTAGAGCGTGTCGCCGGTCAGGCGGATCACCTGGACGTGGTGCCCGCCGTGCCCGAACAGCACCGTGCCGCTGCCCTCGACGGACATCAGGGGGGTGTCCTCGTTGGCCACCCGGCGGCCGATCATCGACATGATCCCGCCCTGGCCGCCCGCCATGTTGGGCGTGAAGGACACCTCGCCCTTGTACGCGAGCATCGCGCCGCGCTGACTGAACAGCCGCTGGCCCGGCGCGACCGTCGCCTCGACCATCTTTCCGTTGATCTCCCGGAAGGCCATGTCACACGTCCCCCGCGATCGTGTTCCGCTCGCTCGGCTGCACGTACACCAGCCCGTCACCCTCGAACCGCATCTGGAACGCCTCGCCGCCGCCCTCCCCGAGCAGCGTGCGGAACGTCACACCGGACTGGAAGGACTGCCGCAGGTTCCCCTGGTGCGCCACGTACGCCCCCGGGTCGACGGTCAGCGGGTACTGCGCGCTCACCCGCAGCACCACCGCGGGGCCGTCCGACATGATCGCCGCCTGGCCGTGGCCCTCGACGGTCGTCGTGAACAGCCCGTTGCCCTGCGAGGCGCCGCGCAGGCCGGTGAACTCCGTACCCGTGCGCAGCCCGCCGTCGGTCGCGAGCAGGTTGCTCGACTCTACGTAGAGCTTGTCGCCCTGGACGCTGACCAAGTTGATCTCGGAGGCCCGGTCGGCGAACCAGCAGGTCCCCCGGCCCTTCACCTCCATCAACGTCATCTGCTCACCGGTCAGCCGCCGGGTCACCATCCCCCGGATCCCCTCGCCGCCGCCGCTGAGCTTCTTGAAGGCCATCTCGCCGTCGTACGCGACCATGGAGCCGTTCTTCGCCTTGACGGCGTCTCCGGTCATGTCGACGGCGAGCACCTTGCTGCTCTGAAGTCGGAACATCGCCACGACTGGAAGGTATCCGCAGGCCGGGCCTCACGGACAGGGCCCGTGGGTGGAGAACGACCCCGAGAGCACCCCTAGGGGGCGCGGGCGTACCCGGGCGGACCCCCGGCCGGAGGGCGCGCGACGGTTTGCCACAATGGGCGGGACGCTTGTGCGCGTGTTCACAAACTGTTTCTCTCCCACCGAAGGTGACCCGTGGACCTCAAGACCGCCACCGCCATCCGCCGCCTCCGCCTGGTCTCGGCCCCCGAGGCGATCTCCTTCCTCCTCCTGCTGGTCTGCTCGGTGCTGAAGCGGACCACGGACTTCAACGCCGTGCCGGTGATGGGCGCGGTGCACGGTGCGCTCTTCGTCCTGTACGTCATCTTCTGGGCGGACGCCTGGAACCGTGCCAAGTGGTCGCTGAAGACCGCCGCGCTGTACTTCGTCCTCTCGGTGCTGCCCGCCGGCGGCTTCTTCGCCGAGCGCCGGCTGCGCCGTGAGACCGAGGACGCGGTCATCGCCTCCCGCGCGCGCAAGGAAGGCGTGGTGGGCGCGTGATCGTCGCCTTTTCCGTGACGCCGCTCGGGGTCGGCGAGGACGTGGGGGAGTACGTCGCCGACGCCGTGCGGGTGGTGCGCGAGTCCGGGCTGCCGAACCGCACCGACGCGATGTTCACGTCCGTCGAAGGGGAGTGGGACGAGGTCATGGACGTGGTCCGGCGCGCGGTCGCCGCGGTCGAGCGACGTGCGCCCCGCGTCTCCCTCGTCCTCAAGGCGGACATCCGCCCCGGCGTGACGGACGGCCTCACGTCGAAGGTGGAGACGGTGGAACGGCACCTCGCCGAACAGCGGACCCACTGACCTGTCACGAGAACCCCGGCCCCTGCGGGCCGGAGTTCTCGTCGTCGACGATGGCCGCGTCCGTACACGTGCCCGAATCCTGATAATGAGCCAAAAAGCCCATCTGACCACCGTGTGGGTGCCATGGTGGGTGGGACGTGAGCCGGTCGAAATCCGGGGGTGGGCGTGGATCGGTTCGGCAGATGGCTTCTGGCGGTCACCGCGACCGCGGTCGCCTTCACGGTGAGCACATGGCTGTGCGGAGCGCTGCTCCTGCCGCGCGTGATGGACGACTCGGCGGTGCGATGGACCGTGGCGTGCGGAGCCGGAGCGGCGATGGCCGCATTGGCGGCCATGTGGGGGTACGGATTCGCGGGCGGCGGCCGTGCCGCCCCGGGACCGGCGCCGCGGGGCGCCGCCGACGCGCCCGGGAGCCGCTCGGTCACCGTCCGGGGCAGCAACAGCGGTGACGTCTCCACCGGTGACCGGCGCGTCCCGCACGCGCCGTCGCGCGGAGCGCGCGGGAGTGCCGCGGCCTCACCGGGGGAGCGTTCCATCACCATCGGCGGTGACAACCGGGGCACGCTCACCACCGGTGACACCCACGACGACACGGCCTCGTGACGCCCCGGTCCCTCAAGCGGCGGCCGTTCGGCAACCGGTCCGTCATCGTCGAAGGCGACAGCTCCGGCACCATCAACACCGGGGACACCACGGTCGAGATGCCCCGCATCGTGCGGGTGCCGCTGGCGATGCTGCTCGCCGCCCTGCTGACCGTCGGCCTGGGCTGGCTCTACTTCGACTGGTTCTCGCCGAAGTTCGCGCCGAACTACCGGACCCAGTTCCTGATCGACGCCGCGGCGGGCGCCCATCCCGAGGGCGCCGCCGAGGTCGCGAGGTCGCTGCGCAAGACGGTGGTGAACTCGGGCGACAAGGACGCACTCGCCCTGCGCCGCTTCGGCGGCGAGTGCGGCGCCGCGGACAACACGGCCCGGCTGGTGGGCTTCGGCGATGGCAACCGGGAGGAGATCGGCCGGGCGGCGGCGCGCGTGCGACCGAGCGGGCGGCCGACGCTGGTGCGCGGGATCGTCCAGGCGGTCGAGGACTTCTCCGAGCCGTTCGACCGCAAGGCCCGCCAGGTCAACAGGATCATCGTCGTGACCCGGCACGGCGTGGACGCATGCGAGGACGACATCGCCTTCGTCGAGAGGGAGATCCGCGAACGCGTCGGGGCGGCAGGCCTGTCCCTGCAGTTCCGGGTGGTCGGCTTCAAGGTCCCCGACGAGCAGCGACGGGACCTCGACCGGATCGCGACAGCAGCCAAGGCGCCCCCGCCGGTCTACGCCGAGAACGCGACGGATCTCGACCGGACCCTCGACTGGTTCTCCAGCGCGGAACCGGTGCTCACCTCGGCCCAGAGGATCGTCGACACCCTCAACACCACGGTCGACCAGGTGAACACGGCCATCCGGACGGTGAAGCAGGGACGTCTCGACACCGCGGACAGCACCTTGGGCCGGGCCCGGACCGCGGTGAACGGCACCCGCCCGGAGTTCGACGACCTCGCCGACCGCGCCGGGAACAACGACGCCCGGAACGTGAACGAGGCGGCCGACCGGCTGCGCCGGAAGCAGAAGCAGGTGGTGGACGAGGCCTCCCGGGTCATGGAGGCCGCCGAGGCCGGCTCGCCGCTCGCTACGCGGATGAAGGCGTTCGAGCGTGCCGCCGCGCGCTACAACGACGAGGCGAAGAGCATGAACAAGCTGCTCACCGCCCTGCGCGGAAAACTGACCGGGACCTCATGACCGTCGACTCCCCCCCGAGGCCCAGGCGCGGGGCCCGCCGCGTGCTGGTCGTCTCCGTCGTCGTCGCGCTGATGGCCGGCGTCGGGGCCTTCTTCGTCCTGCGAGCCGTCCCGGACTACCGCACGGCCTTCGTCGTCGACACCTCGTCGGTCAAGAACGGCAAGCAGTTCCTCGCGGTCACGGACGCCGTCGCCTCCGCCGCACAGAACTCCGCCGACGGGGACTCCCTGTCCCTGCGCCGGTTCGGCGGCGCGTGCGGAGACGGACGAAACACGGCAGCGGTGGTCGGCCCGGGCACGGGGCACGCCCAGCGGATCAGCACGTCGGCGCACGCGCTGTCACCATCGGGGAAACCCACACTGCAGAGCGGCCTCCTCGCCGGGATCGACGACTTCTCGGGGTACTACCCGTTCCGGGGAAGCAAGCGGAACCGGATCATCGTGGTGACCTCCCACGGCGTCGACGCCTGCACGGCCGACCAGGCCGCGGTCAGGGCGACGGTGCGCAGCAAGGCCGCCGACAGCGGCGTACAGGTGGACGTCCGGTTCGTCGGCTACAGGGTCCCGCAAAGGGAACGGCGGCCGCTCGCCCGGCTGGCCGAGGTCACCGGGGCCGCCGAGCCGCACTACACGGACACCCCCGCGGAGCTCACCGAGACCTTGAGACAACTGACCGTCCCCGGGTCTCCGGAGGTCAAGCACATCGACGTGCCGTCCACGCCGCCCACGTCGCCACCTCCGCGTCCAGCCCGGCTCACCCTGTCCGCTGCGACTCTGAAGCCCGGAGGCACCTGCACGGCGACGGCAAGCGGCTTCAAGCCCGGCGAGCCCGTCGCCTTCACCTGGACCGGCCCGTCAGGAGGCAGCGCGGGCACGTTCACCGCCGGACGGACGGGAGAGGCAGTGGCGCGGATCCACGGAGTGCATAAGCCGGGCTGGTACACCGTCCGGGTGCGGGGGAAGCACTCCGCTCGTACGGCGTCCGCGCTGTTGCGGGTCCTGAAGGCCGACAACCCCCGGCCACGCCCGTCACCCAAACTGGTTCTCAACCCGACCACGGTGCGTGCGGGCGAGGCCACCACGGCGACCGCCTCGGGGTTCCGGCCCGGGGAGATCGTCGACATCTGGATGGGCCCGTGGGGGCACAGTGGCAGCTACGCCCACGAGAAGGCCAACGCCTCCGGAGTCGCCGTCGGCCGCCTGGGGGAGGACTGGGGGGAGCCCGGGAGCATCCAAGGTGTCCGCGCAGTCGGCACCGAGTCCGGCCGTCAGGCCCACGCCGAGCTCCGGTACGAGAAGGAGAAGCCGACCGGTCCGTTGACCGCGCAGGCCAGTCCCGATCCGGTGGCTCCCGGCGGAACCGTGACCGTCACTGGCAGCGGGTTCGCCCCACGCCGTGCTGTGCAGTACAGCTCGGACCTGTTCCCGGGCAACGCGACCAGCGCGTCCGGCACCGGCTCCATCGAGTTCACCGCGACCGTCCCGGCGGACGCCACAGCGGGCGACTACGTCCTTCACCTCACGCAGACCGCTTCCGGAAGCACGCTCACGGTCCCCGTCAGGGTGAAGTCGACCGCCCCCGCTCCCACTCCCACCCGCACCTCTACGTCCCGGCCATCACCCGGCCCCGCGGCGACTCCGCCCGTCCCGGCCCGTGCGCCCGAAGGGCGAGACGGGGCTGACCGGCATGTGACCGGCCGGTAAGGTCGGGTTCGTGCCGAAGCCGCTCAGTCTCTCCTTCGATCCGATCGCGCGCGCCGACGAACGCTGGAAGCAGCGCTGGGGAAACGTGCCGTCCATGGCCGCGATCACCTCGATCATGCGCGCCCAGCAGATCCTCCTCGCCGAGGTCGACGCGGTGGTCAGGCCGTACGGGCTGACGTTCGCGCGCTACGAGGCGCTGGTGCTGCTCACCTTCTCCAAGTCCGGCGAGCTGCCGATGTCCAAGATCGGTGAGCGGCTCATGGTGCACCCCACATCGGTGACGAACACCGTGGACCGGCTGGTGAAGTCGGGTCTGGTCGCCAAGCGGCCCAACCCGAACGACGGCCGCGGCACCCTCGCCAGCATCACCGACAAGGGCCGCGAGGTCGTCGAGTCGGCCACCCGCGACCTGATGGCGATGGACTTCGGACTCGGCGTCTACGACGCGGAGGAGTGCGCGGAGATCTTCGCGATGCTGCGGCCGCTGCGCATCTCGGCGGGCGACTTCGACGAGGAGTGACCCGGGGCAAGATCTCCCGGAACGGGTCGTTACGCTCGACGGCATGAAGAAGAGCGTGCTGACCCGCTACCGGGTCATGGCCTACGTCACCGGTGTGCTGCTCGTCGCGCTGACCCTCGGCATGATCGGCAAGTACGTCCTCGATCTGGGCGGCGCGGCTGACTTCACCCAGGTGGTCAGCATCGCGCACGGCTGGTTGTACGTCGTGTACCTGATTTTCGCCTTCGACCTCGGCTCCAAGGCGAAGTGGCCGGTCAAGAAGCAGCTGTGGGTGCTGCTCGCCGGCACGATCCCCACGGCCGCGTTCTTCGTGGAGCGCAGGATCAGCCACGAGCTGGAGGGCAAGCTCGCCGAGGACGCGCCCGCGCCCGTCAAGGCCTAGGCAGGCACCCGGCGGCCATCGCGCCCCCCGATGCGCGGCGGTCGCCTTCACCCGTTCGCCAGGTCACTCCCGTCAGCCATCGACATTTACTAGGACGTCCAAGTAAATTCGAGGGTATGGACGCTGACGCCATCGAGGAGGGCCGCCGCCGCTGGCAGGCCCGGTACGACGCCGCACGCAAGCGCGAGGCCGACTTCACCACGCTCTCCGGCGACCCCGTGGAGCCGGTGTACGGGCCCCGGCCCGGTGACACCTACGAGGGGTTCGACCGGATCGGCTGGCCGGGGGAGTACCCCTTCACCCGGGGCCTGTACGCGACCGGCTACCGAGGGCGGACGTGGACCATCCGGCAGTTCGCCGGGTTCGGCAACGCCGAGCAGACCAACGAGCGCTACAAGATGATCCTCCGCAACGGCGGAGGCGGGCTCTCGGTCGCCTTCGACATGCCGACCCTCATGGGCCGCGACTCCGACGACCCGCGCTCGCTGGGCGAGGTCGGGCACTGCGGGGTCGCCATCGACTCGGCCGCCGACATGGAGGTCCTGTTCAAGGACATCCCGCTCGGTGACGTCACGACGTCGATGACCATCAGCGGCCCGGCCGTCCCCGTCTTCTGCATGTACCTGGTCGCCGCCGAACGGCAGGGCGTCGACCCGTCCGTCCTCAACGGCACGCTCCAGACGGACATCTTCAAGGAGTACATCGCACAAAAGGAGTGGCTCTTCCAGCCCGAGCCGCACCTGCGGCTCATCGGCGACCTCATGGAGCACTGCGCGGCCGGCATCCCCGCGTACAAGCCGCTGTCCGTCTCCGGCTACCACATCCGCGAGGCCGGGGCGACGGCCGCGCAGGAGCTGGCGTACACGCTGGCGGACGGCTTCGGTTACGTCGAGCTGGGTCTGTCGCGCGGGCTGGATGTGGACGTCTTCGCCCCCGGCCTGTCCTTCTTCTTCGACGCGCACGTCGACTTCTTCGAGGAGATCGCCAAGTTCCGCGCGGCCCGCCGGATCTGGGCCCGCTGGATGCGCGACGTCTACGGGGCGAAGTCCGAGAAGGCCCAGTGGCTGAGGTTCCACACACAGACCGCGGGGGTCTCCCTCACCGCGCAGCAGCCGTACAACAACGTCGTACGGACGGCCGTGGAGGCGCTCGCGGCCGTGCTCGGCGGGACGAACTCGCTGCACACCAACGCGCTCGACGAGACCCTCGCCCTGCCCAGCGAGCAGGCCGCCGAGATCGCGCTGCGCACGCAGCAGGTGCTGATGGAGGAGACCGGCGTCGCCAACGTGGCCGACCCGCTGGGCGGTTCCTGGTACGTCGAGCAGCTGACCGACCGCATCGAGGCCGACGCGGAGAAGATCTTCGAGCAGATCAAGGAGCGCGGACTGCGGGCGCACGCCGACGGGCAGCACCCCATCGGCCCGATCACCTCCGGGATCCTGCGCGGCATCGAGGACGGCTGGTTCACCGGCGAGATCGCCGAGTCGGCGTTCCGCTACCAGCAGGCGCTGGAGAAGGGCGACAAGCGGGTCGTCGGCGTGAACTGTCACGACGGGTCGGTCACCGGGGACCTGGAGATCCTGCGGGTCAGCCACGAGGTCGAGCGCGAGCAGGTGCGGGTGCTCGGCGGGCGCAAGGCGGCCCGTGACGACGCCGCGGTGCGCACGGCGCTCGACGCGATGCTGGCCGCCGCCCGCAGCGGCGCCAACATGATCGAGCCGATGCTGGAGGCCGTCCGCGCGGAGGCGACGCTCGGAGAGATCTGCGGCGTGCTCCGCGACGAGTGGGGCGTGTACACGGAGCCGGCCGGCTTCTGACGGCCTACGACCCCAGCCCCTGCAACAGCACCCTGGTGAAGCTGCGGACCCACTCCTCGTCGGCGGGTTCCGCGCTCACCAGGGTGCGGTGCACCACCGCGCCCGCCACCATGTCGAAGATCAGGTCCACCGTGCGGGCGGCAGACTCCGGGTCCTCCTCCGCCGGGAGTTCGCCCCGTGCCTGGGCCCGGGCGCGGCCCTCCAGGACCAGCCGCTTCTGGCGGTCGACCACGGACGCGCGGATGCGTTCGCGCAGGGCCTCGTCACGGGTGGCCTCCGCCACGACCGCCATCAGGCCGCTCCGCGCCTCCGGCAGGGCCAGGATCGCGGCGAACTGCAGCACCACGCCCTCGATGTCGGCGGCCAGCGAGCCGCAGTCGGGCAGCTCCAGCGCGTCGAACAGCTCGGCCACGGCGTCGACGACCAGTTCGTTCTTGCCCGCCCAGCGGCGGTAGAGCGTCGTCTTGGCGACCCCGGCACGGGTCGCCACGTCTCCCAGGGTGAGCTTGGACCAGCCCAGCTCCACCAGCGCCTCACGGGTCGCGGCCAGGATCGCCGCGTCCGCCTCGGCGCTGCGCGGGCGCCCGGAACGGACGGCTGGGCTGCGACTGTGCATGTCCCCGACCATAAACCGGCGGTTCCCGCGCGGCCCCGTGAGGGAGATCACCGGGGGGCGGTGTCCCGGAGCCCCCGCATGGCATTACGCTACGACTCGTAGCGAAAGCCCGTGAGGGACGTACACGGGCCTTGGCACACCCGGCGTGGGGTGGGGACCCGGCGCCAAGGGCACCGACCGGCCCTGCTTTCACACCGTTTTTCACACGCGCGCACCGAACGGGGGAGGATAGACGCATGCAGCCACGGAACATGTCCATGAGCGGAGTCGTCGACCTCGCCGCGGTGAAGGCGGCCCAGGAGGCCAAGGCGAAGGCGGAGCAGGCGCGCGCGCAAGCAGCCCGGGAGGGCGGGACGGGGGCGATCTCCCCGGCCGATCTCGTCATCGACGTCGATGAGGCGGGGTTCGAGAGGGACGTCCTGCAGCGTTCCGCCGAGGTGCCCGTCGTCATCGACTTCTGGGCCGAGTGGTGTGAGCCCTGCAAGCAGCTCAGCCCGGTCCTCGAGCGGCTGGCCGTCGAGTACAACGGCCGCTTCCTGCTCGCCAAGATCGACGTCGACGCCAACCAGATGCTGATGCAGCAGTTCGGCATCCAGGGAATCCCCGCGGTGTTCGCGGTCGTCGCGGGGCAGGCGCTGCCGCTCTTCCAGGGGGCGGCGGGCGAGGCCCAGATCCGGCAGACCCTCGACCAGTTGGTGCAGGTCGGCGAGCAGCGCTTCGGCCTGACCGGCCTCACCGTCGACCCCGAGGCCGAGCCGGGCGGTGCCCAGGCGGCTCCGGAGCGGCCGGCCGGCCCCCACGACGGTCTCCTGGAGGCCGCCGTGCAGGCGCTTGACTCGGGCGATCTGTCCGGTACCGTCCAGGCGTACAAGAACGTGCTGAACGAGGACCCGGCCAACGAGGAGGCCAAGCTGGGCCTCGCGCAGGCCGAGTTGCTCCAGCGGGTGCAGGGCGTCGACCCGCAGCAGGTGCGCCGGGACGCGGCCGACAAGCCGGCCGACGTGCAGGCGCAGATCGCCGCGGCCGACCTGGACCTCGTGGGCGGCCACGTCGAGGACGCGTTCGGCCGGCTCATCGAGACCGTGCAGCGCACGGTGGGTGACGACCGGGACACCGTACGCGTGCGGCTGCTGGAGCTGTTCGAGGTCGTCGGCCCCGACGACCCCCGCGTGATCGCGGCCCGCAGGGCCCTGGCGCGCGCCCTGTTCTGACCAGTCGTTAAACACGCGGGCGTGTGGTGCCCGCGTGAAAAGTTTGCCGACAGTCGGTCACTGCGGCCGCGCTTTACCAAAACTTGGTAATCGCGGCCGCTGTTACTACGAGTAAGTCACCGGCGTTGATCTGTCGGATTCTGTCCATCGATCAACAGCTTTGTACCGCCGCCGGACGCCACCCTGAGTCGCCGACCGAGACCGACGGGTCGTTGATCGGTTATCCGGCCGTTACTAGCGAGTAACGAACCCCCTTGTGCAGGCGGCGAGAATGCACCACGATCGGCCACGCTCGGTCCATTCCCGTACCCCGGCAGCCGGTTGGGTCGCGGGACAACCTGGGTCCCCACCGAGCAGAGCCGGCGGCAGTGGCGCCGGCTCTTGGACAGGGGGGTCTTCGCCCTTCCGGCGAAGCCTGTCCAGCAGGGTTGTGCGTGATGCGTGTCAGGCGCGACCAGTGGTTGTCGCTCGGGGGTGATCGCCGGTGATTCGGGCGCAGTTGCGCCGCCGAGTGCAGGCGCTCTCCTTCCCGAGGACGTAGCACTTCTCCCATCCCTGCCCGGCTGAGCCGCCAATCGGGGCGAGCCAGGACAGGAGATGTACGTCCGAGAAGGAGGAAATATGGAGTCCCAGGTGCGTGGCGGGACCAGATGGAAGCGGTTCGCTGTGGTCATGGTGCCCAGCGTCGCCGCCACGGCTGCGATAGGTGTCGCCCTCGCGCAGGGCGCTCTCGCCGCGTCGTTCAGCGTCTCCGGCCAGTCGTTCAAGGTCACGACCGACCAGCTCGTCGGTGAGGGCTTCTCGCAGTACGGCGCCCTCGACGAGGGGTACACGCTCGACGGCAAGAAGTCGGTGCACCCGGTCGCGGTCTCGTCGTTCAAGTCGGCGACGATCAAGAACCTGTGCCAGTCGGTCGTCACCCCGAACATTCCGGTGCTCGGGAACGTCAGCCTCATCCTGCGTGCGGGTCAGGGTGCGAAGCCGGTGGAGGCCCAGAACCTCTACATCGACGTCGCCGACCTCAGCGCGGACGCGACGTTCGAGAACATCGACATCGGTGTGGCCGCCAAGGACGCCAGCAAGGGTCCGGCCATGCGGAAGGGCGAGACGACCAACCCGTACGGCTTCGCCCAGCAGGCGGACAGGGCGACCCTGACCGACGTGAAGCAGACGGCGTGGGCGACCACCGCCGGAACCTTCAAGCTCAGCGGCCTGAAGATGTCGCTGTCGACGGGTGTCAAGGAGTGCTACTAAGCACTCGATGACGGGCGGGGGAGCCGGTGGCGCCCCCGCCCGTCCACCTTCCGGCCGCGTCTTCACACGCGGCCCACATCACCACCACAGCAACGCTGTACCAGGGAGCTGTTTTTCCATGAGCGCCGAGACTCCTGCCGCCACCGGCCAGTTCACCGTCCGGAGGCAGCAGTTCCGCGCCTGGCGGGGTGAGCGGCCGTTCTGGGCCGGGCTGCTGGTCCTCCTGAGTGGACTGCCCATCGCCTACTTCCCGTACGCGAACCTCCAGATCGGTCACCTGACGCTGGCGATGGCGACCACCGCGGGTGCCGGGTCCCTGATCATCGGCGTGCTGCTCGTCGTCCTGGGCGTCAGCCTCTGGTTCCAGAAGCACGTCCGCGTCTTCGCGGGAGTCGCAGCGATCCTGCTGGCGCTGGTGTCCATCCCCGTGTCCAACCTCGGCGGCTTCCTCATCGGCTTCCTGCTCGCCCTCGTGGGCGGGGCGATGGCCGTGGCGTGGGCGCCGGGCGCGCCGCCCGCGGGACAGCAGGCCGCCATGGCCGGCACGGGCGTCGACGGGGCTCCCGAGGCCACGGACCACGACACCGCGGTGCTGCGACCCGCGGACGGGGTGGACGAGCCGAACGATCTGTCAGGAACGAACCCGGCCAACGGGGCGAACGGGAGGCACAGTGCCGGCTGACGAGGTGACCCACGGGGCAGACGTGGAGACGTCCCGTGTGAGAACCGGGCCGCGCCACGCGGCACCCAAGAAGCCGCTGTTCACCAGGTTCAACAGGCCGGCCGGCAAGGCGATAGCCATGGCCGCGATGCCGACGGCGGTGCTCATGGGCATGGGCTTCACGTCGACGCTCGCCATAGCCGACAGCAACAGCCCGGCGGCGCCGACCTCCAAGAGCCTGACGGCCGACGAGTACAAGGATTGTGTGGCGGCCCTCGAGGACGCCGACAAGGCCGGCAAGGACCCGGAGGACTCCAAGGACGACTCCGCCTCGCCCACGCCGTCCCCCTCGGCGAGCGACGGCGCGGCGGGCGAGAAGGACGACCAGGGCGGCACCGCCCCGAAGCCGTCCCCCTCGGGTGGCGCGGACGCGGGCAACGGCGGTTCCTCTTCGTCGGATTCAGGTTCCGACGACGAGGCCGAGCCGAAGCCGACCCCGTCCACCAGCGCTCCCGCCACGGGCGGTGACGACGCGGCGGCCACTCCGTCGCCCTCGCCCTCCGAGAGCGGCGGCATCCTGGAGGGCATCGGCGACGCGATCGGCGGCATCTTCGACGGAGGGAAGGACGACGGCACGGACGGGGCGAGCCCCGCACCGAGCCCGTCCGCCTCGGCGTCGGAGAGCACCGAGAAGCCGGCCGAGGACGCCTCCGGCACGCAGGACACGGCCGAGAAGGCCACCGGCACGGTCGAGGACACCGTCAAGGACACCACCGACAAGGCGTCCGACACGGTGAAGGACACCGGCAAGACGGTGCAGGACACCACCAAGGCCGTCGAGAAGGCGGCCGAGGACGCGGCGGAGAAGGCGAAGGAGGCCACCGCCTCGCCCAGCCCCTCCCCGAGCGCCACCACGGACGCCGACGACTGCCCGGCCGCCACCGACGCCGAGGGCGGCGTCGACAACAAGGTGCCGCTGCCCGACGACCCGTGGTTCCTCAACGCCAGCTCGCTGACGCTGAAGGGCGCCGACTACAAGGGCGTCGTCAAGGTGCGCACCGCCGACGGCACCGTCAAGAAGGTGCTGAAGTACGTCATATCCGGCGGCACCGACATCGGCGACCTGCACCAGACCGTCAAGGACAAGCAGTCCGGCAAGACCTACCACGTGCAGGCGGCCAAGGGCTCGACGTCCACGATCCGCGACGGCGACACCCTGATGTACACCGAGAGCATCTCGGGCAACCTGCTCGGGCTGATACCGATCACGTTCGACCCGGAGCACCCGCCGCCGCTGAACATCCCGCTGATCTACTTCACCAACGTGAAGGTCCAGCAGGCCGGCCAGTTCGGCGGGACCCTCCACGTGCCGGGGCTGCACAACTTCGTCACCGACTGAGCGCCCCTCAAAGCCTGTTCGGGAGCCGCACACACCGAGGGGCGCCCCCTGGATCCCAGGGGGCGCCCCTCGGTGCCGTGCAGGGGCCTTCACGGCCCCCGCCGGTTTCAGCCCTTGGCCTCGCCCAGGTGGTGGACACGCACCATGTTGGTGGTCCCGGGCACGCCGGGGGGCGAACCGGCGGTGATGACCACGATGTCGCCGTCGTTGAAGCGGTTCAGCTTCACCAGCTCCTGCTCGACGAGGTCGACCATCTCGTCGGTGCTGTTCACGAACGGCACCACGTACGGCTCGACGCCCCAGCTGAGCGCCATCTGGTTGCGGGTGCCCTCGTCGGTGGTGAAGGCGATGATCGGCTGCTGCGCGCGGTAGCGGGACAGCCGGCGGGCGGTGTCGCCGGACTGGGTGAAGGCCACCAGGCCCCGGCCCCCGAGGAAGTCGGCGATCTCGCACGCGGCCCGGGCCACCGAACCGCCCTGGGTGCGCGGCTTCTTGCCCGGGACGAGCGGCTGCAGACCCTTGGAGAGCAGCTCCTGCTCGGCCGCGGTGACGATCTTCGACATCGTCTTGACCGTCTCGATCGGGTACGCGCCCACGCTCGACTCGGCGGACAGCATGACCGCGTCGGCGCCGTCCAGGATCGCGTTGGCCACGTCGGAGGCCTCGGCGCGGGTCGGACGGGAGTTGGTGATCATCGACTCCATCATCTGGGTCGCCACGATCACCGGCTTGGCGTTGCGCCGGCACAGCTCGATCAGGCGCTTCTGCACCATCGGGACCTTCTCGAGCGGGTACTCGACGGCCAGGTCACCGCGGGCGACCATCACACCGTCGAACGCCATCACGACGTCCTCCATGTTCTGCACCGCCTGCGGCTTCTCCACCTTGGCGATGACGGGGACGCGGCGGCCCTCCTCGTCCATGACGCGGTGCACGTCGTGGACGTCCTTCGCGTCCCGGACGAAGGACAGCGCGACCAGGTCGCAGCCCATCCGAAGGGCGAAGCGGAGGTCCTCGATGTCCTTCTCGGACAGCGCGGGCACGTTGACGGCCGCGCCGGGCAGGTTGATGCCCTTGTGGTCGGAGATGACGCCGCCCTCGATGACGATCGTCTTCACCCGGTGTCCGTGGACCTCGGTGACCTTCAGTTCGACGTTGCCGTCGTTGATGAGGATCTGGTCGCCGTGGGAGACGTCGCCCGGCAGGCCCTTGTAGGTCGTTCCGCAGATCGTCTTGTCGCCCGGGACGTCCTCGGTGGTGATGGTGAACTCGTCCCCGCGGACCAGCTCCACCGGCCCCTCGGCGAAGGTCTCCAGACGGATCTTCGGGCCCTGGAGGTCGGCGAGGACACCGATGGCCCGGCCGGTCTCCTTGGCGGCGGCACGGACCCGGTCGTACCGGCCCTGGTGCTCGGCGTGGCTGCCGTGGCTGAAGTTGAAGCGGGCCACGTTCATGCCGGCTTCGATCAACGCGACAAGCTGATCGTGGGAGTCGACCGCGGGGCCGAGAGTACAGACGATTTTCGAACGGCGCATGGGGCGATCCTATCGGTTTGTTTCGCAACGGAATATTCCGTCTGGCGGAAAATACAAAAGGGCGGCATGCCGCTCAGGTGTGATTCCCCGAACCAATTACCAGCGCGTAGGTCTGTGTCGCGATCTCCAATTCCTCGTCAGTAGGCACCACCGCCACCGCGACCCGCGCGCCCTCGGGCGAGATCAGCCGCGCCTCGTCGCCGCGTACGGCGTTGCGCTCACCGTCCACCGCAAGGCCCAGCTCCTCCAGCCCCGTCAGGGCGGCCGCCCGCACAGGAGCCGCGTTCTCGCCCACACCGGCCGTGAAGGCGACCGCGTCCACCCGTCCGAGCACGGCGTAATAGGCGCCGATGTACTTCTTCAGGCGGTGAATGTAGATGTCGAACGCCAGCTCCGCCTGCTCGTCGCCCTCGTCGACGCGCCGGCGGATCTCCCGCATGTCGTTGTCGCCGCACAGACCGATCAGACCGCTCTTCTTGTTGAGAAGAGTGTCGATCTCGTCGGCGGACATTCCACCAACACGCATCAAATGGAAGATGACGGCCGGGTCCATGTCTCCGGAGCGCGTACCCATCACGAGCCCCTCCAAAGGCGTCAGCCCCATGGAGGTGTCCACGCAGCGACCGCCCCGCACGGCCGACGCCGAGGCCCCGTTGCCCAGGTGCAGCACGATCACGTTGGTCTCGGCCGGGTCCTTGCCCAGCAGCTCGGCGGTGGCCCGGGAGACGTAGGCGTGGGAGGTGCCGTGGAAGCCGTAGCGGCGGATGCGGTGCTCGTCGGCGGTCTTGACGTCGATCGCGTAGCGGGCGGCCGACTCCGGCATCGTCGTGTGGAACGCGGTGTCGAAGACGGCGACCTGCGGCAGGTCCGGCCGCAGCGCCTGCGCCGTGCGGATGCCGGTGAGGTTGGCCGGGTTGTGCAGCGGCGCCACGGGGATGAGCCGCTCGATCTCGGCCAGCACGGCGTCGTCGATCACGGTCGGCTCGGTGAAGAACTTCCCGCCGTGCACCACCCGGTGCCCGATCGCGGCCAGCTCCGGCGAGTCCAGCCCGAGGCCGTCCCTGGCGAGCTCCTCGGCCACGGCCTTCAGGGCGCCGTCGTGATCGGCGATCGCCCCGCCGCGCTCCCGGCTCTCGCCGCCGGCCGGGGTGTGCTTCAGGCGGGAGGTCTGCTCGCCGATGCGCTCCACCAGGCCCACCGCCAGCCGGCTGCTGTCGCGCATGTCGAGCAGCTGGTACTTCAGGGAGGAGGAACCGGAGTTGAGGACGAGGACGCGGGTGGGGCTCACTGGGCGGTTGCCTTCTCGCTCGGGGACGGGGCGGGGGACTGGGCCTGGATCGCCGTGATGGCGACCGTGTTGACGATGTCCTGGACGAGGGCGCCCCGGGACAGGTCGTTGACCGGCTTGCGCAGACCCTGCAGCACCGGGCCGACCGCGATCGCGCCGGCCGAGCGCTGCACGGCCTTGTAGGTGTTGTTGCCGGTGTTCAGGTCGGGGAAGATCAGCACGCTCGCCTGCCCGGCGACCTCGGAACCGGGCAGTTTGGTCGCCGCGACCGACGGCTCCACGGCGGCGTCGTACTGGATCGGGCCCTCGATCTTCAGGTCGGGGCGGCGGGAGCGGACCAGCTCGGTGGCCTCGCGGACCTTGTCGACGTCGGCGCCGGAGCCGGAGGTGCCGGTGGAGTACGACAGCATCGCGATGCGCGGCTCCACGCCGAACTGCTCGGCCGTGGTCGCCGACTGGATGGCGATGTCGGCCAGCTGCTCGGCGTTGGGGTGCGGGTTGACCGCGCAGTCGCCGTAGACGAGGACCTTGTCGGCCAGGCACATGAAGAACACCGACGAGACGATGTCCGCGTCCGGCTTGGTCTTGATGATCTCGAAGGCCGGGCGGATGGTCGCGGCCGTGGAGTGCACCGAGCCCGACACCATGCCGTCGGCGAGGCCCTCCTGCACCATCAGCGTGCCGAAGTAGTTCACGTCGGAGACGACGTCGTAGGCCAGCTCCACGGTGACGCCCCGATGGGCGCGCAGGGCCGCGTACTGCTCGGCGAAGGTGTCCCGCAGCTCGGAGGTCGCCGGGTCGATCAGCTGGGACTCGCCGAGGTCGATGCCGAGGTCGGCGGCCTTCTTGCGGATCTGGTCGACCGGCCCGAGCAGCGTCAGTTCGCACACGCCGCGGCGCAGCAGCACCTCGGCGGCGTGCAGCACCCGCTCCTCGGTGCCCTCGGGCAGCACCACCCGGCGCAGGTCGGAACGGGCCTGCTCCAGCAGCTTGTGCTCGAACATCATCGGCGTGACGCGGTCGCTGCTCGGCGCGGAGACCCGGCGGGCGAGGTCGGCGGTGTCGGCGTACCGCTCGAACAGGCCGAGGGCCCGCTCCGCCTTGCGCGGAGTGGCCGCGTTCAGCTTGCCCTCCAGGGAGAACAGCTGCTCGGCGGTGGGAAAGCTGGTGCCGGCCACCGACAGCACCGGCGTGCCGGGGGCGAGGCGGTCGGCGAGGGTGAGGATGCGGTCGCCGGGCACCTCGTCCAGGGTGAGCAGCACGCCCGCTATCGGCGGGGTGCCGGCGCTGTGCGCGGCGAGTGCCCCGACGACCAGGTCGGCCCGGTCGCCCGGGGTGACGACCAGGCAGCCGGGGGTCAGGGCGCCCAGGAAGTTCGGCAGCATCGCACCGCCGAAGACGAAGCCGAGCACGTCCCGCGCGAGCCCCGAGTCGTCGCCCAGCACCACCTTGGCGCCGAGGGCTTGGCCGATCTGCGAGACGGTCGGCGCGGACAGCGCGGGCTCGTCGGGCAGGACGTAACAGGGCACCGGCAGCCGGGAGTCGAGCTGTCCGGCGATCTCGTCGCGGTCCTCGCGGGCCACCCGGTTGGCGACCATGGCCAGCACGTCGCAGCCCAGAGTGTCGTAGGCGCGGTAGGCGTTGCGCGTCTCGGCGAGCACGGACTCGACGGTCTGCTTGCGGCCGCCGACGACGGGGATCACGGACGCGCCGAACTCGTTCGCCAGCCGGGCGTTGAGCGACAGCTCGTCGGGCAGCTGGGTGCCGGCGTAGTCGGTGCCGAGGACGAGCACGACGTCGTAGTCCCGGGCGACCCGGTGGAAGCGGTCGACGAGGGTGGACACCAGCTCGTCCGTGCCGGCCTCGGCCTGGAGGGCGGACGCCTCGTGGTAGTCCATGCCGTAGACGGTCGACGGGTCCTGGGTGAGCCGGTAGCGGGCGCGCAGCAGCTCGAAGAGGCGGTCGGGCCCGTCGTGGACCAGGGGGCGGAACACACCGACCCGGTCGACCTGCCGGGTGAGGAGCTCCATGACCCCCAGTTCGACGACCTGGCGTCCGTCGCCGCGGTCGATGCCGGTCACGTACACGCTGCGGGTCACGCGCGCTCTCCGTTCGTCTCGGATGAGGGTCGGATGAGGGTCGGATGAGGGTCTGATGGGGGTAGGCCTCTCGCCCCACTGCTATCCAGCCCGGGGCACAAAAATCGCCCACCGAGGTGAGCAGAACCCTCTTGACAATACCTCTGCCGCTAGATAAGGCGCCCGTCAGGCCGGGGTGCCACAGCCGGTCGTGGAGCGTGAAACAATCGGCAGTGGCTCACCGGTGTCAACAGCGAGCAGGAGACACAGCACGATGCGTATCGGAGTTCTCACCGCAGGCGGCGACTGCCCCGGCCTGAACGCCGTGATCCGGTCGGTCGTGCACCGGGCGGTCGACCACTACGGCGACGAGGTCATCGGCTTCGAGGACGGGTACGCCGGCCTGCTGGACGGCCGCTACCGCAGTCTCGACCTGGAGTCCGTCAGCGGCATCCTGGCCCGCGGCGGCACGATCCTCGGGTCGTCCCGGCTGGAGCGGGACCGCCTCCGCGAGGCCTGCGAGAACGCCTCCGACATGATCCACCAGTTCGGCATCGACGCGCTGATCCCGATCGGCGGCGAGGGCACGCTGACGGCCGCGCGCATGCTGAGCGACGCGGGCCTGCCCGTCGTGGGTGTCCCGAAGACGATCGACAACGACATCTCCTCCACGGACCGCACCTTCGGTTTCGACACAGCGGTGGGGGTCGCCACCGAGGCGATGGACCGGCTGAAGACCACCGCCGAGTCCCACCAGCGCGTGATGGTCGTGGAGGTCATGGGCCGGCACGCGGGGTGGATCGCCCTGGAGTCCGGCATGGCGGCCGGTGCGCACGGCATCTGTCTGCCGGAGCGGCCGTTCGATCCGGCCGACCTCGTGAAGATGGTCGAGGAGCGCTTCTCGCGCGGCAAGAAGTTCGCGGTGGTCTGCGTCGCCGAGGGCGCCCACCCCGCCGAGGGCTCCATGGACTACAACAAGGGCGCCATAGACAAGTTCGGCCACGAGCGCTTCCAGGGCATCGGCACCGCCCTCGCCCACGAGTTGGAGCGGCGGCTCGGCAAGGAGGCCAAGCCGGTCATCCTCGGCCATGTCCAGCGCGGTGGTGTGCCGACCGCCTACGACCGGGTGCTCGCCACACGCTTCGGCTGGCACGCGGTGGAGGCGGCGCACCAGGAGCAGTTCGGCAGGATGACCGCCCTGCGCGGGACGGACATCGTGATGGTCCCGCTCGCCGAGGCCGTGACCGAGCTGAAGACCGTGCCCAAGGACCGCATGGACGAGGCCGAGTCGGTCTTCTAACCGGCCTCCGGGCCGGTGTCGTCCTGGAGCTTCGCCCAGAAGTGCTCCACGATCCGGTCCAGGAACTCCTGGCCGGCGCCGCCCGCGTCGCCCCTGCCGCCGCCCCAGCTGAGGGTGGCGGCCATGTGGCCCTGGTAGTCCTCGTGCAGACCCTGCAGGGCTGCCTCGAGGAACCGGCGGTCCAAGGGGACGAGCTTGGCCACCGGACGGACGTAGGCCTGCCAGCGGGTCGTGGCCGCGCTGCGCAGCAGGCCGCCCAGCTTGGCGTCACGGCCGGTGACGGACACGAAGTCGGGCAGCGTGAGCCCGAGCAGCTCGGCGAGGGCGCCGGCCTGGCGTTCCGTGCCGCGCCAGGTGTCGGTCTCCTCCATGCGCAGATACGCGTGCACGTCGTGCCCCACGGCCCGGGCCACGTCCTCCGGGGCGAGACAGCGGGCGATGCGGTGTTCGCGCAGGGTGCGCGGTCTGCCGATCAGTTCGGCGGGCGAGCACCACAGCACGCCGGCGAGCGCGGTGAGTTCGGAGCCGCTCGGGGCGGCGGCCCCGCGTTCCCAGGCCCTCACGTCGTCCGGGGTGATGTGGGGATGCCCGTACGAGATGCGCATGCCGTGGGCGACGTGTTCGGGTGCCATGCCGAGGGCCGCGCGCAGCCGGCGGGCGGCGGGGGCGTTGAACGGCGGGGGCG
>NZ_JAKEIO010000062.1 GCF_021474405.1 [Streptosporangium] indianense | reverse complement strand
GGGTGGGACGAGCCGGAGATCGTGCGCTACACCGCTCGGTGGAGGGGCTCCCGGGTGGTCGTCGAGCGGGAGGGTGAGGACGGCGGGGGCGTGCCGTCCTACCCGGTGCGCGTTCGAGGGGTCCGGGAGCCGTGAGCTGATCCGGCCAGGGAGGGATCTGCTCCGCGGGCCGGAGGGACGAGCGCCCCGGGCCGGAGGGACGAGCTCAGATGTAGCGGCCCTCGAACCATGCGCGTGCGGCCAGGGTGTGCAGGGGGAAGGCCAGTTCCTCGGGCCTGCGCAGGAGGGTCCAGCCCGCCGTCTCGTCCGTGGCGGTCGAGGGGGGCAGACCCTCGGCGGGGCGTTCCGGGAGGAGTCCGAACAGCAGCAGGTGCCCGTCCGGTGAGCTCATCGCGTCGGCGAGCCGGACGTCACGGCCGGCCGCGTCGATGCCGGTTTCCTCGCGGAGTTCGCGTATGACGGCCTGCCGCCAGTCCTCCCGGTCGTCGATGTAGCCGCCGGGCAGTGAGATGCCCCCGCGCGCGGGAGCGATGGTACGGGTGATGACGACCAGGGCGGTGCCCTTGGTGTCGTACACGGGCTGCAGGGCCACTGCGACCGGCAGCGGGTTGCGGTAGGCCACGGCCCCGCACACCTGACAGGTGCGGGGCCAGCCGGTGATGCCCTCTCCGTAGGGCGCGCCGCAGCTCGAACAGTGTGAGTTCGGCACGGAGTCGGAAGCGGAGTGCTGAGATTCGGCCACGCGGCGGACTGTAGCCGATCACGGAGAGGGCGCCGTGGGCAGGCTGCTCAGTGGGCGCCGGTGAGCGATGTCCGGGACACGGGGAAGTCGAAGTACGTGTCCGGATAGGCCTCCGGCTTGAAGGTGTAGTGCCACCACTCCTCCGCCAGATTGACGAAGCCGAGGCCTTCCAGCGTGCTCTTGAGCAGCAGCCGGTTGGCACGCTGGTGGCCCTGGATACGGGGGTCGAGGGTGTGCGAGAGAGTGTCGAAGCAGTCGAAGCCGGTCCCCATGTCGACCGAGTTGTCCGGGAACCGCTCGCCCTGGGGTGCGAAGCACGGCACCAGGGGCGCTCCCGGGCGGTAGGGCCGGGTCGGCTTCGCCGGGAGCCTGACGAGGGTGACGTCCAGGGTCGAGCCGCGGCTGTGGCCGGATTTCGCCGCGATGTAGCCGTCGGCGAAGAGTCGCGTCTTGTCGACGTTCGGGTAGAACTCGCCCTTCATCGCCTGGTCGTCGAGATCCTCGGCCCAGCGGACGAAGTGGTCCACCGCGCGCTGGGGCCGGTAACAGTCGTACACCTTGAGGGTGTAGCCCTTGCGCAGGAGTGTGTGCTGGGCCTGGTGGAGGGCTTCGGCGGCGGGGCGGGTGAGGATGCAGAGGGGTTGCCGGTAGCCGTCGATGCGCTCGCCCACGAAGTTGTGCGGGGTGACGTAGCGCATCTCCTGAAGGATCGTCGGATCCACGCTTCTCAGGGCCACGAAGTCCTTCGGTGCCTTGGGTTCGGTGCCGGCGTGGGCGGTCGGGGTGAGGGCGGTCGATGCCAGCAGGACGGCGGCCGCGGTGATCAGAGCACGTGCCATGGTGCTGAGTCGTGTCATGTACCTGCGTCTATCAGGAGTGCGGACGCCGGGGGAAGGACCCCATGCGACGTGGTGACCGGCGGCCGACGTCTGTAACTACCGCCGGAGGGCGTCACGTTCGCTTGAGGCAGCGACCATGGCCTGGATCACAGTTGAGGTTGACGACGCCGCGCTGTCGCGGGCCGTGCCCTTTCAAAAGGCCACACAGCGGCTCGTCAACGAGAGGTTCTGCGACGGGAAGGCCGATCCGGCTCTGCCCACGGTCTGAACGCGTATCAGGGCCGCGCCGGTTCACCGCGTTCGGCGCGGCACGCCCTTGTTCCGTCGCGGTGTTCGCATCCGCGGCCGGCCCCGAACATGAGGCGGATTGGGTATATGAGGAACGGAATCACGATCGGGCCAGGCGGCGGCCTTCGCCGGCGTCACGATCAAGACGGTGCGGCATCACCACAAGCTGGGCCTGGTCGAGGAGCCCGAACGTGACAGTTCTGGCTACCGCAGGTACGGATCGGTCCAGTTGTTGCGACTCGTGCAGGTCCGGACACTTGCCGGGGCGGGCGTGCCGTATGTCCGGCCTCGGTTTCACCACCGACGAGGTGGCCGCCGCCCGGGAGGGATGGGTGCTGGCCAGGGCTCTGGTCCCCGAGGGCTTCTCGCCACCGCCATGGCCGATCACTACCTCGCCAATCCCGCACAGCTGAGAATCGTCACTGGTCTGCAAGCCCGCACCCAGGCCGCGACCCGGTACAAGCCGATCTCCCAACACGCCGCGGAGCAGGCGCCGGCCTCGGCCCGGCTGACCGCCCTCGTCGAGACCAAGCTGCGCGCCGCCGGCGTCCGTGTCCCGGGACCGGACTCCCGCTGACCGCACTGCAACGCGCCGACGGCACGGCCCCGTACGACCTGGTGATCGATGTCGCCGCTGCTGTGACCAGAAGGCCGACCGGCGCGGTCGTGGGCTGGACATGCATGCGTGCATGCCCGGAGACGAAGGGCCGGTGAGCGGCGGCGCTCACAGCTGGAGGGCATTTGACGCAGACGAGCTTTGCCAGGGCGCTACTACGGGCACGCGCTGTACGCCGACCGGCCCGCCGCCGAACCCGGGGGGCTGTGGGGCCGGGGTGGGCCTGTGGCAGCGCGTATCCGCGGCGCGCACGGCCCCGCCGATCTCCTGCGGTTGAGAAACCGCCAGGTCAGGTGGATGCTGGACACTAGCAGGCGAGGAGTCAGGCACGGCTGGGCTCCGGCCCCCCGGCGGGGCTCGGCGCAGGCCGGACACCATCGTTCACGCCTCGCGCGGCGGGCCCGCGCGGGTCCGACCAGATCTGAACATTGACCCGACCGGGCGCCGCCGTGGCCGAGCAAACAGGCCCGTCGGCCCGGCGCGAGCCCGGTGACCGTCCGACGCCAACCGTTGCGGTCGGCTATCTTGACGCCCTTGGGGTGCCGGTGAACACTTCCGGTGTCAGTCGACATCGCCGTACATAGTCGGCGCATTCCGGCACAGCGGCGCGAAAGCGCGTCTGCGCCAAGGCCTTTCCCCCACGGGCGATCCGGCTGCGACGGCACGCTCGTCACGGATGCCGGGCGGGGCGCGGGATCTCCCTGCCTTCGGCTGAAGTAGCCACGGGAAACGCACCCTGCAGGTGAGGACCGGGGCGGATCGTCCCGGGCCAGGCTGAGGAGCAGCCATGACTAACGGAGACATCTTCTTCGGCGAACTGATCGGCACGGCGATCCTGATCCTGTTCGGTGCCGGCGTGTGTGCCGCCGTCACCCTCAGATTCTCGAAAGCCCGGGCCTCCGGATGGATCGTGATCACCTTCGGCTGGGGCTTCGGCGTCCTGGCCGGCGCGTACACCGCCGCTCCCCTCTCCGGAGGGGTCATCAACCCGGCCGTCACCTTCGGCCTCGCCGTCGACACCGGTGTGTGGAGCAAGGTCTGGGTGTACCTCCTGGGCCAGATCACCGGCGCCATGATCGGGGCCGTCCTGTGCTACCTCGTGTACTACGCACAGTTCGCGGCGAACGTGCGGAAGACGGGCACCACGGAGGGCACGGTGGACGAGCCGGTCCCGACGCTCGGGATCTTCTCCACCATCCCCGAGATCCGGAACCCGATCGCCAACCTGATGACGGAGATCCTCGCCACCATCGCCCTGGTGTTGCCCATCCTGGCCCTGGTCGGTCAGGACAGGCACGTCGAGGGCGTCGGAATCGGCCTGATCCCCGGCGGTGGCGGCATCTACGGGTCCGGCATCGCGATCCTGCTGGTGTCCCTTCTGGTCGTCGGTATCGGCCTGTCCCTGGGTGGGCCCACCGGGTACGCCATCAACCCGGCACGTGACCTCGGCCCGCGCATCATCCACTCCATCCTGCCGATCCCGAACAAGGGAACGTCCGACTGGGGCTACTCGTGGATCCCCGTGGTCGGACCACTGATCGGCGGCCTGCTGGGTGGCGTCATCTACAACGCAGCCTTCTGAACCAGCCGAAGGGGTAGCCATGACGGACAACTCCGCGAAGTACGTCGCAGCCATCGACCAGGGCACCACGTCGAGCCGCTGCATCGTCTTCGACCAGGACGGCGCGATCGTCGCCGTGGACCAGCGCGAGCACCGCCAGATCTTCCCGAAGCCCGGCTGGGTGGAGCACGACGCCACCGAGATCTGGTCGAAGGTACAGGCGGTGGTCGCGGGCGCGATCGCCAAAGCGGGTCTGCGAGCCGACCAGCTGAGCGCGATGGGCATCACCAACCAGCGCGAGACGACCCTGCTGTGGGACCGGGCGACGGGCAAGCCGGTGCACAACGCCGTCGTGTGGCAGGACACGCGGACGGCCGCGCTGTGCAACCAGCTGGGCGGCACGGACGGGCAGGATCGTTTCCGCGAGCAGACGGGTCTGCCGCTGGCCACCTACTTCTCGGGGCCCAAGGCGGCCTGGCTGCTCGACAACGTGCCGGACCTGCGGGCCCGTGCCGAACGCGGCGAGATCGCCTTCGGCACCATGGACTCCTGGCTGATCTGGAACCTCACCGGCGGCACGGACGGCGGGCAGCACGTCACCGATGTGACCAACGCCGGCCGCACCATGCTGATGAACCTGCAGACCCTCGAGTGGGACCCCTCGATCCTGTCGGCGATGAACATCCCCGAGGCCATGCTGCCCGAGATCCGCTCCTCCTCGGAGGTGTACGGGACCGCCGTCGGCCAGCTCGCCGGCGTGCCCGTGGCCTCCGCGCTGGGCGATCAGCAGGCGGCCGTGTTCGGGCAGGCCTGCTACGACGTGGGCACCGCCAAGAACACCTACGGCACGGGCAGCTTCCTGCTGCTCAACACGGGCGACCGCCCGGTGCCGTCGAAGAGCGGACTGCTGACGACCATGGGTTACAAGATCGGCAATGAGGCGCCGGTCTACTGCCTGGAGGGAGCGATC
Organism: [Streptosporangium] indianense; assembly: GCF_021474405.1. Classification (GTDB taxonomy): domain Bacteria; phylum Actinomycetota; class Actinomycetes; order Streptomycetales; family Streptomycetaceae; genus Streptomyces; species Streptomyces indiaensis. The sequence goes on along the minus strand of NZ_JAKEIO010000062.1, from coordinate 37,997 downwards.
GCCATCACGGGCGCGCTGGTCCAGTGGTTCCGGGACCAGCTCGGCATCATCCGGACGGCGGACGAGATCGAGCCTCTCGCGGCGAGCGTGGAGGACAACGGCGGCGCGTACATCGTTCCGGCGTTCTCGGGCCTGTTCGCCCCGTACTGGCGCTCCGACGCGCGTGGCGTGATCACCGGCCTGACCCGGTACGTCACGAAGGCGCACCTCGCGCGCGCGGTGCTGGAGGCGACCAGCTGGCAGACCCGTGAGGTCGTGGACGCCATGTACCAGGACTCCGGGGTGCACATCACCACCCTGAAGGTCGACGGCGGCATGACGAAGAACAACCTGCTCATGCAGCACCAGTCGGACGTGCTCGACGTGCCGGTGGTGCGGCCGAAGGTCTCCGAGACGACCTGTCTGGGCGCCGCGTACGCGGCCGGTCTGGCCACCGGAGTGTGGAACGACCTGGACGAGCTCAAGGCGCACTGGCAGAAGGACGTCGAGTGGACGCCGAACATGGAGGCGTCGGTACGGGACCGCGAGTACCACAACTGGCGCAAGGCCGTGGAGAAGAGCTTCGGCTGGGAGGAGGACGACGACAGCTGACGCGCGCGTGGAGCGCGTTTCCGGCTGCGGCCCGTACCCCGGTCGGTGGGGGTACGGGCCGCGCCGGTCGCCCCGGGGACGTCAGCCGGTGACGGCCTCACGGCGGTCCGCCGCGTACGCCATGGCGTGCTGGACGACACCGATGAGTGCTTCCTTGACCGATTCGCGGTCGCGGGCGTCGCACATCATGAGCGGCACGCCCTCGTCCAGGTCGAGGGCCCGGCGGACGTCGTCGACGGGGTAACGGGGAGCGCCCTCGAAGCAGTTGACGCCGACGAGGAAGGGGATGGAGCGCCGTTCGAAGTAATCGACGGCGGCGAAACAGTCCTCCAGGCGGCGGGTGTCGGCGAGTACGACGGCACCGAGCGCGCCTTCGGAGAGTTCGTCCCACATGAACCAGAACCGCTCCTGCCCGGGCGTACCGAAGAGGTACAGCACCAGGTCCTCGCGGAGGGTGATCCGGCCGAAGTCCATGGCCACGGTCGTCGTGTGCTTGCCTTCCACACCGCTGGTGTCGTCGACCGGGCGGCCGGCCTCGGTGAGCAGCTCCTCGGTGCGCAGCGGCCTGATCTCGCTGACCGCGCCGACGAGCGTGGTCTTGCCCACGCCGAAGCCGCCCGCCACGAGGATCTTGAGCGTGACGGGCTCGACCGGAGGCTTGCCGCGCTCAGAACGCCCGAAGATCATCGATCTCTTCTCCTGCTTGATGGGGGTCGGGCGAGGGTGGGCCGTAGCCTCCGCCGCCCGGGGTTTCGATGACGAGTACGTCGCCGGTGACGAGGTCCGCGGAGTCGCTGCCTCCCAGTTCGGTCACCGTGCCGTCGGTGTGCTCGACCCGGTTGGCGCCGAGCGCGCCCGGCTCGCCGCCCGCCATGCCGTACGGGGCGACTCGGCGGTGCTGGGACAGGGTGGAGACGGTCATGGGTTCCAGGAAGCGGATCCGGCGCACGGCGCCGTCCCCGCCGCGCCACCGTCCGGCGCCGCCGCTGCCGCGCCGGACGGCGAACTCCTCGAGGCGCACCGGCAGTCGCCACTCCAGGACCTCGGGGTCGGTGAGGCGGGAGTTGGTCATGTGGGTCTGGACGACGGGTGCTCCGGGGAAGCCGTCACCCGCGCCGGAGCCGGAGGCGACGGTTTCGTAGTACTGGTGGCGTTCGTTGCCGAAGGTGACGTTGTTCATGGTCCCTGAGCCCTCGGCCTGCACGCCGAGCGCCGCGTAGAGGGCGCCGGTGACGGCCTGGGAGGTCTCCACGTTGCCCGCGACGACGGCGGCGGGCGGCTCGGGCGCGAGCAGGGAACCGGGCGGGACGACGATGCGCAAGGGGCGCAGACAGCCGTCGTTGAGGGGGATGTCGTCGGCGACGAGGGTGCGGAAGACGTACAGGACGGCCGCGTTGACGACCGAGAAGGGCGCGTTGAAGTTGGTCGGCAGCTGCGCGGACGTACCGGTGAAGTCGATGGTCGCGGCCCGGCGTCCGCGGTCCACGCGCACGGCGACACGGATGACGGCCCCCGAGTCGGTCTCGTAGGTGTACTCGCCGTCGTCGAGGGCGTCGATGACGCGCCGTACTGCTTCTTCGGCGTTGTCCTGCACGTGCCTCATGTAGGCCTGGACCACGTCGAGGCCGTAGTCGTCGATCATGCGGCCGACCTCGTCGACGCCCTTCCGGTTGGCGGCGATCTGGGCGCGCAGGTCGGCGAGGTTGGTCCGCGGATTGCGTGAGGGGTGGGGCGCCTCGGTGAGGAGGCGGAGGGTCTCCGCCTCACGGAAGCGGCCGTTCTCGGCGAGCAGCCAGTTGTCGAAGAGGACACCTTCCTCCTCGATGGTGCGGCTGCCGGCGGGCATGGAGCCGGGGGCGATGCCGCCGATCTCGGCGTGGTGGCCACGGGAGGCGACATAGAAGAGGATCTCCGGAGCCCGCTCCACACCCTCCCGCCTGTCACTCTCCGTGTCTTGTGCCGGTGTGGTGCCGAAGACCGGAGTGATCACGGTGACGTCCGGCAGGTGGGTGCCGCCGTGATACGGGTCGTTGACGGCGTAGGTGTCGCCCGGGCGCATGCGGGAGCCGCGCCGGCGGATGACCTCCTTGACGCTGGTGCCCATGGAGCCCAGGTGGACGGGGATGTGCGGGGCGTTGGCCACCAGGTTTCCGTCCGGGTCGAACAGGGCGCAGGAGAAGTCCAGGCGTTCCTTGATGTTGACGGACTGGGCGGTGGATTCGAGGCGGGCGCCCATCTGCTCGGCGATCGACATGAAGAGGTTGTTGAAGACCTCCAGCAGAACGGGGTCGACTTTCGTGTCGACTTCGGAACTCTGCGTAATCGCGGCGCGTTCCATGACCAGATGCCCGTCGTCGGTCGCCGCGGCCCGCCAGCCGTCGTCGACGACGGTCGTGGAGCCGGCTTCGGTGATGATCGCCGGGCCGGTGACGGGGTCGCCGGGCGGAAGTTCCTCGCGGCGGTGGAGGGGCACGTCGCGCCAGGTGCCGCCGGTGTGGAGGCGGACGGTCGGGGGCGCTGCGGAGCCCTGGGAGCCGCTTGGGGGCGTTGCGCCGGTGGCGGCTGCGTAGGGAGCGAGAGCGGACAGATCGGGAGGTGTGGTGATGCCGGTGGCTTCGACGGAGAGGGCTTCGACGACGATCGGGCGGTCGAGCGTGAAGGAGTACGTGGCACGATGACGTTCTTCGAAGGCGCGCCGCATCGTGGCGGGCTCGGTCAGCTCGACGGTGAGGGTGGTGTCGGTGCCGTCGTAGCGCAGCTCCGCGCGGCGGGTGATCTCGATGTGCTCCTCGGGGACGTCCTCGGCGAGGAGTTCGGCGCGGGCCGCCGCTTCCAGGTCCTCGGCGGTCTGGTGGATGCCGGGCATCGAGGCGGGTTCGAGGGGGGCTTCGACGGACTGCTCGCGCATGGCGGTGGTGTCGGCGAGGCCGATGCCGAGGGCGGACAGGACTCCGGCCATGGGGGGCACGAGGACGGTGCGGATGCCGAGGGAGTCCGCGACCATGCAGGCGTGCTGGCCGCCCGCGCCGCCGAACGTGGTGAGGGCGTAGCGGGTGACGTCGTGACCCTTCTGCACGGAGATCCGCTTCACGGCGGAGGCGATGTTGGCGACGGCGATCTGCAGGTAGCCCTCCGCGACCTGTTCCGGCGTGCGGTCGTCGCCGGTCCGCTCGCCGATCTCGCGGGCGAGAGCGGTGAAGCGGTCGCGGACGAGTGCGTCGTCGAGGGGCTCGTCGCCGTTCGGGCCGAACACCTGCGGGAAGTGGGCGGGCTGGATGCGGCCGAGCATGACGTTGGCGTCGGTGACGGCGAGCGGTCCGCCGCCGCGGTAGCAGGCTGGCCCCGGCTCCGCGCCCGCCGAGTCCGGCCCTACGCGGTAGCGGGATCCGTCGAAGTGCAGGACCGACCCGCCGCCGGCGGCGACGGTGTGGATGTCGAGCATGGGGGCGCGCAGCCGGACGCCGGCGATCTTGCTGGTGAAGACCCGCTCGTAGGCGCCGGCGAAGTGGGAGACGTCGGTGGAGGTGCCGCCCATGTCGAAGCCGATGACCCGGTCGAATCCGGCGAGCTGGGACATGCGGGCCATGCCGACGATGCCGCCGGCCGGCCCGGACAGGATGGCGTCCTTCCCGCGGAACGTCCCAGCCTCGGTGAGGCCCCCGTTGGACTGCATGAACATCAGCCGTACGCCTTCGAGCTCGTCGGCGACGTGGCGGACGTAGCGGCGCAGCACGGGCGAGAGGTAGGCGTCGACGACGGCGGTGTCCCCGCGGGGCACGAGCTTCATCAGCGGGCTCGTCTCGCTGGAGAGCGAGATCTGCGGGAAGCCGATGCGGGCGGCGAGCTCTCCGACGGCCTGTTCGTGGGCCGGGTGGAGGTGGCTGTGCATGCATACCACGGCGACGGCGCGGATCCCGTCGTCGTACGCCTCCCGCAGGGGCCCGGCGAGGGCGTCCAGGTCGGGGGCGCGCAGGACGGTGCCGTCGGCGGCGATGCGCTCGTCGATCTCCACGACCCGCTGGTACAGCAGCTCGGGCAGGTCGATGCGGCGGGCGAAGATGCTCGGGCGGTTCTGGTAGGCGATGCGCAGGGCGTCGCGGAAGCCCCGGGTGATGAGCAGGAGGGTGCGCTCCCCCGTGCGCTCCAGGAGAGCGTTGGTGGCGACGGTGGTCCCCATGCGCACGCTGTCGACGGGGTCGCCCGAGCCGGCCAGCAGGGTGCGGACGCCCTCGACTGCGGCGTCGGCGTAGCGTGCCGGGTTGTCCGAGAGCAGCTTGTGCGTGAGCAGCCGGCCGTCCGGGCGCCGGGCGACGATGTCGGTGAAGGTGCCGCCTCGGTCCACCCAGAACTGCCAGCCAGTCACGTCAATACCCCGCTTCCGCGCTGCTCACAGCGCCCGGAGGCCGTTGATCACGTCGCGCAGAATACTCTCGTCCGGCAGCTCGGCAGGGGGTACGGGCCGGTTCACATGGACGAATTCCGCGTCCACGAGATCTCCGACGAGGACCCGTACCACTCCGATCGGCAGGTCGAGTTCCGCTGCGAGTTCGGCGACCGACTGCGGGATGTCGCGGCACAGTTCGACGATGTCCACGTGCTCCGGGGAGAGCATGTGGTCCGCTTCCGGATCGTCCGCCTGCGGTTCCGCGACCACGACCGCGATCAGGTCCAGGCGGTGCTGGCCCTGGCTGCTGGTGCGGCCCCGGGTCATGGCGTACGGGCGGACGACCGGTCCGGCCTCGTCGTCGAACCAGTGGCTTCTTCCCTGACCGTCAGCGCTCATGTCATCCCACTACCCGCCTGCGGGCAGATCGGTGCGCGGTGCGGCGGCCAGATGCGCACCCACCCGCTTCACCAGGAGCGTCATCTCGTAGGCGACCTGGCCGACGTCCGAGTCGGCGTCGGAGAGGACGGCGAGGCAACTGCCGTCGCCGGCCGCCGTCACGAACAGGAAGGCGTCGTCGAGCTCGACGACCGTCTGGCGGACGTTGCCGGCCTCGAAGTGGCGTCCCACGCCCTTGGCGAGGCTGTGGAAGCCGGAGGCGACGGCAGCGAGGTGCTCGCTGTCCTCCCTGGTCAGGTCCTTGGACACGCCCGTCGGCAAACCGTCGCCGGAGAGCACGAGAGCCTTGCGGATGCTCGCGACGCGGTCCACGAGCTCGTCGAGGAGCCAGTTCAGCTCCCCCTTGTTGGTCGCGGTGTGGCCGGTCGCCTTCGGTGCGGTCATCGACCGTCCCCCTCTGTCGTTCCTTGTGGTGCTGCGCCGGTGTGGGCGGCATCGCCCGCGGCGTTCTCCTCACGGCCGCGCTGCCAGCCACGCTGGAGCGATGCCATGCGGCTGCGTACTTCCTCGGCGTCGCGTTCGACGGGCTCGGCCGTGTTCTCGCCGGACGGCACGGAGCTCCGCTTCAGCTGCGGGGCGAGGTTGGCCTGCCGGACGCGCCGGGGCAGCGGCGCAGTGCCGGAAGCGGGTTGTGCCGTGGAGCCGGTTCCCCGGGGCGCGTCGCCGGAGCCGGTCTCCTGGTTCGAGGCGCCGCCGGTGGTCGCCGAGGCGGAGTCGGCGGGGTGGTCCGGCCGGGCCGGGCCGCTGGAGGCGATCTCCGCGCGGCGGGTCCGCCTCGGCAGGGCGGACGGCTCCGACCGGTCACCGACGTCGCCGGAGGGCGCGGGGGACTCCGTGGGATCCTGCTGGTCCTGGTGGCGGCCGACGGCTCCGATGCCACGGCGGGCCGGGTCCGTCCCGCGGCGGCGGGCGGGCAGCGGTGGCGGTGCCTCCGGCAGGGCGTCGCCCCGACGGCTACCGGTCGAGGGGCTCTCGGTGCGGCGCCTGGCCGGGAGGGCGGACGCGGGTTCGGGCCCTGACCGGCCGCTGTCCCGGCCGGGCGTGGGCTCCTCGCCCCGGCGCCGTGACGGGAGTGCGGAGGTGGGGCTCCTGTCCGTTCGGCCGGCGGCAGAGGTGGTCTCCTCGTCCGTCCTCCCCCGGCGGGGGCGCTGCTCGGTCACCGGGCGTCCGTGGGAGCTGACCAGCTTGGGGGCGTGGCGGCGGGGCAGGGCGGCCGGGTCGCTCGGCTCGGCGTCACCGTCGGTGCGGGCGTCGGCGGGCTGCCTGCGCGCATCGGTGCGGCGGCCTGCGGATTCGTCCGTGTCGCGGGTGAGGGAGTGGCGGGGGCGGAACAGGCCGCCGTGTTCGCTGTCCTCGTCCTCGATGGCGCCCGGGAAGTCCCCGATGGTGTCGAGGTCGACGGGGGCCTCCAGCTCGACCGGGCCGTCCAGCAGGGAGGCGGGCAGACCGGGGTGCCGCGCGGGCGCGTGGGACAGCGCGGCGCGGCGGCCGTCCTGTGGTTCCTTCTCCGAGGCGAGCTGGGGGCGGTCGAGACGGAATCCGATGCCGTTGGTGTCCGGGACGTCGTCGGTGAGCAGCGTGTCGGGGATGAAGACCACGGCGGTGGTGCCGCCGTACGGGGAGGGCTGGAGGGAGACCCTGACGTTCTGGCGCTGGGCGAGCCGGCTGACCACGAACAGGCCGAGCCGGTCGGTGTCGGACAGTTCGAACTCCGGTGTCTCGGCGAGCCGGAGGTTGGCGTCCAGGAGTGCCTCCGCGGCCATGCCGAGGCCACGGTCGTGGATCTCCAGGGTGAAGCCGTTGGCGACCCGCTCGCCCAGGACCTGGACGGCGGTGTGCGGTGGCGAGAAGACCGTCGCGTTCTCCAGGAGTTCGGCCACGAGATGTGTGAGGTCGGCGACGGCCGGGCCGGTGATGGCGTTGCGGGGAAGGCGGCGGACCTCGATGCGCTCGTAGTCCTCGACCTCTGCGACGGCGGCGCGTACGACGTCCATGAGCTGAACGGGTCTGCGCCACTGACGGGAGGGTGCGGCGCCGGAGAGGATCACGAGGCCCTCGGCGTGCCGGCGCATACGCGTGGTCAGGTGGTCGAGGCGGAACAGGTCGGCGAGTTCCTCGGTGTCCTCGGTCCGGCGCTCCATGGCGTCGAGGAGGGTGAGCTGCTTGTGGAGGAGGACCTGGCTGCGGCGCGCGAGGTTGACGAAGACCTCGGAGACGCCGGCGCGCAACTCGGCCTGCTTGACGGCGGCTTCGACGGCCGCGCGCTGCAGGGTGTTGAGGGCCTGGCCGACCTCGCCCATCTCGTTCTTGTCGTATTCGAGACGCGGGACCTCGGTCTCGACGTCGACCTGTTCACCCGCGGAGAGGCGGCGCATGACGCTGGGCAGGCGCACTCCGGATGCCTCGTGGGCTTCCAGGCGCAGTTGCCGAAGGTCGCGGATCAGGGTGCGGCCGACGCGTACGGAGAGGAAGAGGGAGAGCAGGAGCGCGATCAGGCCGAGGGCCCCGGCGATGACGGCCTTGGCGATGACGCCGACGGCGACGGGGTGGACGCGGTCCTGGTAGCGGTCGTTGGCCTGGTCGTTGAGTGTGCCGAGCTCGTCGAGCACGTTCCCGGCGGCGCTGTCCCAGCTCTTGGCGGAGACGCCGCGGGGGGTGCCGGCGCCGGAGGAGACGGCTGCTTCCTCGGCCACGCGCAAGGGGGCGGAGGAGGCGTTCTTCCAGAAGCTCTGGTACCGGTCGCGCTCGGCCACGGGCAGCAGCGGCAGGTTGACGTCGTACATCAGGGTGCGCTGCGCCACCAGGTCGGAGATGTCCCGCTCCTCGGAGTGGGAGATCCTGCCGACGATCAGGGCGGAGCCGAGGAGGGCGTCCTCGCGGGAGAGCAGTTCGCGGGCCCGGGCGAGATTGACCAGCGCGCGGTACTGCTTGTCCAGTTCGATGTTGTCGACGACGTGCAGGTTCGCGAGGAGGACGTAGCAGGGGTCGACGAGCCGGTTGTAGAGGTCGAGGGCCTGGGTGCGGTTGACGGTGCCGTCCTCGACGCTGCGGCGCAGCGACTCGATGCCGTCGAAGCCGTCCAGGACGGCGGTGAGCCGCTCGTCGGTGTCCGCGCCCATCGCGTCCCGCACGTCGGGGTTGCGGGCGTTGTCGCGGATGCCGCCGATGGCCTCGTCGGTGGCGGTACGGCTGCGGCGGAGAGCGGCGAGGCCGTCGGAGGCACGGGGGTCGGCGAGGTAGACGAGGGTCTGGCGGCGTTCCTCCTGGAGGACGCGGACGGTGTCCTCGATGGGGTAGCCGATCTTCTCCACCACGGACGACACGTTGAACAGGTCGGCCGCCTCGCGTCCCGTGAGCACGGTGGCGAAGGTCCAGATCGCGGTCAGGGACACCAGAGGCACGAGAAGCAGCGCCACGATCTTCCGGCGGATGGACTTTCCGCGAAAGCGCATGGCCTCCCCCTGCTCGGGCCCCCCGCTACCGGGGGTACACATGTGCGTCAACAAACGGCGCGAGCCTACTACCGACGCACAGGGAACTCGAAGACCGGTCCGGAAGCTGAACTTCCGTGCCAGCCACGGGGCATGGTGAGTTGTCCGGGCATTGCGGGAGTTGTCTGCCCGTATTCGGTGGTGGCGGCGCGGCCCCACACCCGAACGCTGTCCGGGCGGTTGGCTGAAATTTTTCGGTTCCCGGGAATCTTCGTGAACGGCCGTTCGTCCTTCTCTCCGGGAAACGGGGGCGGAATCGGCCACAGGAGCCGCGTTGCGCACCTGGGCGGCGTAAAACAGCGCAAGCCGGGCAGCCACTGGGGAGCACGGGTCTTCGGATGCGAGCGAGCGGTCTGCTGGCGGTGGGGAGTGACACGGTGATGGGCACGGCGGAACGGCGCAGTGCGCCCAGGGCGGATGGGGCGCGGCTGACGGGGCATCGGGGCCTCGGAGCGGCCGAACGCGGCATCCGAGAGGCTGGGGCGGAGCCCTCGGGACAGGAGAGCGGGTTTCCGGATCGCGAGGCGGGTCGCGGTGCTCGGGAGCAGCGGTACCACCGGCCTCTGTGGGTCGAGGAGCCCGCGCGGCGGCGGCGCTTGCCGGATCCGGTGCGGACGGCGGCCGTGCGGGCGGTTCTCCTCATAGCCGTGACCCTGATCCAGGCCATGGTGGCCTTCCTGTGCGCGATGGCCGGCTCCTGGCTTGCGTTCCCCATGGTGATCAGCAGCGTGGTCAGCACGATCGCGGCCACGTGGGGGGCGCTCGACGTGTGGGTGACCCGCCAGGTCTGGAACCAGCGCCACGGCGTGGTGTCCGTGCCGAGCAGTACCGCGCGGGCCCTGCGCCGGGAGCGGCGGCGGACCCGGCGGCAGGAGCGTGCCGCCGAGCGCGCACACGGGCGGATACGCCGGCGGGGCGGGGCAGGGCAGTTGTCCCACTCCTGAGGCAGGAGGTCGCAGGCTCCGCCCCGGTCTATCCGCTCATTACGGGACCGACTGGGTCTGCCCCTCTTCCGCACCCCGGGCGAGTTCGCGTCTGGCCCGCATGAACGGACGCGGGCGGTCCACGGCGAGTACGGCGGTCGTACGGCCGTCCCGCTCGTACCGGGCCAGGAAGCCGCCCTCGGCAGGTGCGCCGTCGGACAGTTCGCCTTCGGCGAGGCGGACGGCGTCGCCGTCGCGGCGCCGGCCGGCGAACTGGATGCGGGCTCCGTACTGGTCGGACCAGAAGTAGGGCACCGCCAGGGCGGTCTCGGCGGTGCGTCCGGCGAGCAGGTTGGTCACGGCGACTCTCGGCTGCTGGGTGGCGGACGTCCAGTGCTCGGCGCGGTGGCCGCCGACGCCGGCCACGTCGCCGACTGCGACGACCTGCGGCAGTGAGGTGACGCAGCCGTCGTCGCACACGACGCCGTCCCGCAGGGCCAGGGCAGAGCCGACGAGCCAGGCGGTGTTGGGGACGGCACCGATACCGACGATCACGACGTCCGCGGGAAGGCTGCGGCCGTCGGTGAGGTCGACTCCCGTGACGCGGGCGGTGCCCCGGAGTCCGGCCACGCCCGTTCCGGTGACCAGCTCCACGCCGGCGCGGCGGTGCAACGCGGCGCACACGGCGGCCATCTCGGCACCCAGCTGGGGCACGAGCGGGAGCGGGGCGGCCTCGACGACGGTCACCGAGTGGCCGAGGGAGGAGCATGACGACGCGGTTTCGGCGCCGATGAAGCCGCCACCGATGACCACGACGCGGCGCGGGCCCGGGGTGAGTTCCTCGCGCAGGGCGCGGGCGTCGTCGAGGGTGCGCAGCGTGTGCACGCCGTCCAGGGTGTCGCCGGGCAGGCGGCGGGCCGAGGCGCCGGTGGCGATGACGACGCCGTCGGTGGAGAGGGCGCGGCCGTCGTCCAGCAGCACGGTCGGGCCGCGGGCGTCCAGCGCACGGGCACGGACGCCGAGGATCCACTCGGCGCCGAGTTGCGCGGTCTCCTCGGCGTCGGTGAGGGCGAGGTGGGTCTCGTCGGCGCGGCCGGTGAGGAAGTCCTTGGAGAGGGGAGGCCGGTCGTACGGGGCGTGAGGTTCGTCGCCGACGATCACGAGACGTCCGTCGTAGCCCTGGGCGCGCAGTTCCCGGGCGGCGTAGAGACCGGAGAGCGAGGCGCCGACGATGGTCACGGTTCGCATGCGGAGCGCCTCCTCGCGGCGTCGGCGCCGCCGCCACACGCACCCGTCCCCGTACGAGTGCCGGGGGTTCCCGTGCGCTGTGCGTTCACGCCGCTGTCCCCTCTTCCGCCACGAGGTGGAGGTGGATGAAGCCGTCGTCGACGGTGACGCGGTGGGTGCGGACGGGGCGGCGGGCCGGAAGACAGGTCGGCTCGCCGGTGCGCAGGTCGAACGAGGCGGCGTGCAGCGGGCATTCGACGAGACAGCCCTCCAGCCAGCCCTCGGAGAGGGAGGCGTCCTGGTGGGTGCAGGTGTCGTCGATGGCGTAGAGATCGCCGTCGTCGGTGTGGAACACGGCGACGGGCGGGGTCGTCTCGACGCGGAAGGACTCCCCCTTGGGGAGGTCTTCGAGGCGGCAGACGGGAATCACGGGCCCCCCTTTCGGTCCTGGACGCATGGTCCGGACCAGTTCGGCCAGACTGTAGGCAGTCGCTGGGAGTGCCGGGACCTGGGCGGGTCCGGGCACGGGAAGGTGTTGGTGCACGTCATCGGTCCCACCCCGAGGACGGGACCCCCTGCCGGGGGCTCGTCCCCTACCGGGATCCGGACTCTTGAGTAACATGATGTTTCACATGGCGCAGGAGCAAGCGCTATACGCAACAGAATCCGGGCGGGGCGACCGTCGCGTCAAGGGGTTCCCGCAGATGCGGCCCAAACCGGGCCGACAGGTGGTGAGAGTTCAGCCATGACCCGCACGCAGAAACAGTCCGGCCAGGAGGAGAACCGTAGGGAGAGCGGAGCCAAGGCGAGCGGCAGAGGCGCGGCGAGTGCCGTCCAGTCGGTGGACCGCGCCGTGAGTGTGCTGGAGATCCTCGCCCGGCACGGCGAGGCGGGGGTGACCGAGATCGCCGACGAGCTGGACGTGCACAAGTCCACGGCGTTCCGGCTGCTCGGCGTTCTGGAGAACCGCGGCCTGGTGGCCCAGGCGAAGGACCGCGGCAAGTACTACCTGGGCGCCGGCGTACTGCGCCTCGCGGGGGCGGCGGCAGTACGGCTGGACGTTTCCCAGGAGGGCGTCCCGATCTGCCGGGAACTCGCCGACGAGCTGGGCGAGACCGTCAACATCGCGGTGCTGGACGACGACGCGGCGGTCAACATCATGCAGGCCCGCGGCACCGCGTCGGTCACGGCGCAGAACTGGCTCGGCCGGCGCACCCCGCTGCACGCCACCGCCAGCGGGAAGGTCCTGCTCGCCCACCTCCCCCCGACCCTGCGCGAAGGCCTGCTCGCGCGCCCGCTGCACCGTTTCACCGAACGCACCGCCACCGTCGCGTCCATGCTGCGCGGAGAGTTGGACGCGGTGGTGCAGCAGGGTTACGCGATCACGGTGGAGGAGCTGGAGATCGGGCTGGCGGCAGCGGCGTCTCCGGTACGGGCGCACGACGGCAAGGTCATCGCCTCGCTCAGCGTCTCGGGGCCCGTGTACCGGCTGACCGAGGAGCGGCTGCCCGAGCTGGCCAAGCGGACGGAGGCGGCCGCGGTCGAGCTGTCCCGGCGTATGGGCTACGGCTTCTGACGTAGCGCCGGGCGGTCGTCGGCAGCCGGAGCACAGCGCGGGATCAGGCGAAGTGCCTGGTCCCGCGCTGTTGTGTGTCCGGCGGGTTTCGCCCGGCCCGTTCCGTTTTCCCAGGGTTGACTCGAACCATGGGCCGAACCCCTTGACGGCTCCTCGATGGCGTTCCCACTATGTTCCCCATCGCGCAACCCATCGTGCATTGCGCAACAGCAGAGGAGCTTGTCGTGCCACACGAGGTCCGTGCCGTAGTCGCTGTCGAAAAGGGCGCACCCGTCGAGGTGCGGACGATCGTGGTTCCCGATCCGGGGCCGGGCGAGGTCCTGGTCGGCGTGCAGGCGTGCGGCGTCTGCCACACGGATCTGCACTACCGCGAAGGCGCGATCAACGACGAGTTCCCGTTCCTGCTGGGCCATGAGGCGGCGGGCACGATCGAGGCGGTCGGCGAAGGCGTGACCGACCTCGAACCCGGCGACTACGTGGTGCTGGCCTGGCGCGCCCCCTGCGGCACCTGCCGTTCCTGTCGCCGCGGCCGCCCCTGGTACTGCTTCGACTCCCGCAACGCGGCTCAGCCCATGACCCTCCCGGACGGCACGCCGCTCTCCAACGCCCTCGGCATCGGCGCGTTCGCCGAGAAGACGCTGGTCGCGGCCGGCCAAGCGGTGAAGATCGACCCGGCGGCGCGCCCGGAGGCAGCCGGGCTCATCGGCTGCGGTGTGATGGCCGGATACGGCGCGGCGGTCAACACCGGCAACGTCGGCCGGGGTGACTCGGTCGCCGTGATCGGCTGTGGCGGGGTGGGCAACGCGGCGATCGCGGGCGCCTGCCTCAACGGCGCCATGAAGGTCATCGCCGTGGACATCGACGACAGGAAGCTCGACCAGGCGGAGAAGTTCGGCGCCACACACACCGTCAACTCGCGGGGGACGGACCCCGTCGAGGCGGTGCGGGAGCTCACCGGCGGCTTCGGCGTCGACATCGCGATCGACGCGGTGGGCCGCCCCGAGACCTTCCGGCAGGCCTTCTACATGCGCGACCACGCCGGTCTGCTGGTCCAGGTCGGCGTGCCGTCCCCGGAGATGACGGTCGAACTGCCGCTGATCGACGTGTTCTCGCGGGGCGGCGCGATCAAGTCGTCCTGGTACGGGGACTGTCTGCCGAGCCGTGACTTCCCGTTCCTCATCGATCAGTACCTGTACGGGTTGCTGGACCTGAACGCGTTCGTCAGCGAGACCATCGCGCTGGACCAGGTGGAGGAGGCGTTCACCAAGATGCACCGGGGCGAGGTGCTGCGCTCGGTGGTCGTGCTCTGAGCACACGTCCCGCGCCAGGGGCCCTTCACCTGCCCCGGGGACCGTCATACCCGAAAAGCACCAACGCCCCACTCCCCCAACGCGTTCCACCGTCCCGGCAAGGAGGGGCATGTCCAGCACACCCGAGAACCCCCGCGTGGTCGTCATCGGTGCCGGAATCGTCGGCTGCTCCCTCGCCGACGAACTGACCGCCCGCGGCTGGACCGACGTCACCGTCCTCGAACAGGGGCCCCTGGCGGCCCCGGGCGGCTCCACCTCGCACGCACCCGGCCTCGTCTTCCAGACCAACCCGTCGAAGACCCTCACCGCCCTCGCCCGCTACACCGTCGAGAAGTTCGGCTCGCTCGACGTCGACGGCGTCTCCTGCTTCCACCAGGTCGGCGGTCTGGAGCTGGCCACCACCCCGGAGCGCCTCGCGGAGCTGCACCGCAGGGCCGGCTACGCCGCCTCCTGGGGTGTGCGCGGCGAGATCGTCAGCGCGGCCCGCTGCAAGGAACTGTGGCCGCTGCTCGACGAGTCCGTGGTCCTCGGCGGCTTCCACACCCCGGACGACGGCCTCGCCCGGGCCCTGCTCGCCTGCCGCGCCCAGATCACCCGGGCCACCGCCCGGGGCGCCCGCTTCCTGGACCGGCACACGGTCACCGGCATCGAGCAGTCGGAGGGCCGGGTCACCATCGTCGTCACCGACCGGGGCAGCTTCCCGGCCGACCACGTCGTCTCGGCGGCCGGGTTCTGGGGGCCGGTCATCGGCCGCATGGCAGGAGTCGACGTGCCGCTGCAGCCGCTGGCCCACCAGTACGCCAGGACCGGGCCGCTCCCCGAGCTCGGCGGCGCCACCGAGGAGGCCTCGAAGCCGATCCTCCGCTTCCAGGACCGCGATCTGTACTTCCGCGAGCACACCGACCGCCTCGGCATCGGCTCCTACGCCCACCGCCCCCTGCCCGTCGACCCGTTCGCGGTCCTGCCGTACGACGAGGCCCGCGCCCGGAACATGGACATGCCGTCCTCGTACCCCTTCACGGAGGAGGACTGGGCCCCCGGCTGGGACGACTGCCGGCGGCTCATGCCCGCCCTGCGCGACGCGGAGATCGAGGCCGGCTTCAACGGCGTCTTCTCCTTCACCCCGGACGGCATGCCGGTCCTCGGCGAGTCCCGGCGGCTGCGCGGCTTCTGGCTGGCCGAAGCCGTCTGGGTCACGCACTCCGCCGGTGTCGCCAAGGCGGTCGCCGAGTGGATGGTGGACGGGCGGCCGTCGATCGACCTGCACGAGTGCGACCTCACGCGGTTCGAGGAGGCGCAGCGCTCACCGTCGTACGTCCTCGAACGCGGTGCGCAGCAGTTCGTCGAGGTGTACGACGTCATCCACCCGCTGCAGCCCATGGAGCACCCGAGGCCGCTGCGCGTCAGCCCCTTCCACGCACGCCAGCAGCAGCTCGGCGCGTACTTCCTGGAGGGCGGCGGCTGGGAGCGCCCGCACTGGTACGAGGCGAACGCCCCGCTCGTCGACGCCCTCGGACCGCTCCCCGAGCGCGACGCATGGTCGGCCCGGCACTGGTCGCCCATCGCGGCGGCCGAGGCGAAGGCGACCCGCGAGGGCGTCGCCCTCTACGACATGACGCCCCTGCGCCGCCTGGAGGTCACCGGCCCCGGAGCCATGGACTTCCTCGACCGGATGACCAGCAACAACCTCCGCAAGAAGCCCGGCGCGGTGACCTACACCCTCCTCCTCGACGAGTCGGGCGGCATCCGCTCCGACCTCACCGTGGCCCGCCTCGCGCCCGACCGTTTCCAGGTGGGTGCCAACTCCCCCGCCGACCTCGACCGGCTGCTGCGGTACGCGCCCGCCGACGTCCACATCCGGGACGTCACCTCCGGCACGTGCTGTGTCGGCGTCTGGGGCCCGCTCGCCCGCGACCTCGTCCAGCCGCTCACCCCCGACGACTTCTCCCACGAGGCGTTCGGCTACTTCCGCGCCAAGGAGACGTACATCGGGCACGTCCCGGTGACGGCCATGCGGCTGAGCTACGTCGGCGAGCTCGGCTGGGAGCTGTACACCACCGCCGACCTGGGGCTGCGGCTCTGGGACACGCTGTGGGAGGCGGGGCGGGAGCTCGGCGTGATCGCGGCGGGCCGCTCGGCGTTCAACTCCCTCCGTCTGGAGAAGGGTTACCGCGCCTGGGGCGTCGACATGACCGACGAGCACGACCCGTTCGAGGCCGGTGTCGGCTTCGCGGTCCGCATGGACCGGGACGACTTCGTCGGCAAGGCGGCACTCGCCCGCAAGAGCGAGGCCACCCGTCGCCTCACGCCCCTGCTGCTCGACGACCCCGCCGCCGTCGTCCTGGGCAAGGAACCGGTCTACGTCGACGGCGCCCCGGCCGGCTACGTCACCAGCGCGTCGTACGGCTACACGCTCGGCCGCTGCGTCGCGTACGCCTGGCTGCCCGCCGGACTGCCCACGGGCACGGGCGTGCACATCGAGTACCTCGGCGAGAAGGTCCCGGCGACCGTCGCCGACGAGCCGCTGTTCGACCCGAAGAGGACGCGCATCCGCCGCTAGGGGACCTGCCTTGGCCTCTCAGAGGAGCACGCACGTGACGACCACCCCGATCACCCCCAGCCTGATCGCCACCCTCCCCGGGCGCTACTACACCGACCCGGACGTCTTCCGGCAGGAGCAGGAACGCGTCTTCGAGAGGATGTGGTTCTGCGCCGTCCGCAGCGCAGACCTCGACCGCCCGGGCGCCTTCCGCACCGTCCAGGTGGGCCGCGAGAACGTCATCCTCACGCGCACCCGCAAGGGCGACCTGCGCGCCTTCCTCAATGTCTGCCGGCACCGTGGCGCCCGGCTGTGCACGCAGGAGTCGGGCGAGATCCGCCGCACGCTCCAGTGCCCGTACCACGCGTGGACGTACGACCTCGACGGCAAGTTGATCGCCGCACCCAACTTGATCAAGATGCCGGACGTGGACCGTGTCGCGTACGGGTTGATCAACGTCGCCCTGCGCGAGTGGCTGGGCTATGCCTGGGTGTGCCTGGCCGACGAGCCGCCCTCCTTCGAGGAGACGGTCGTGCACGCGGCCGTCGAACGGCTCGGCGACGTCGCCGCAATCGAACATTACGGCACGGAGAACCTCGCGCTCGGCAAACGCATCACCTATGACGTGAAGGCGAACTGGAAACTGATCGTCGAGAACTTCATGGAGTGCTACCACTGTGCGACGATCCACCCCGAACTGACCGAGGTGCTGCCGGAGTTCGCCGACGGCTACGCCGCCCAGTACTACGTGGGCCACGGGGCGGAGTTCGGCGACGAGGTCAAGGGCTTCACGGTCGACGGCAGCGAGGGCTTCGGCAGGCTGCCCGAGGTGAGCGCCGACCAGGACCGCCGCTACTACGCCATCACGGTCAAGCCGACCGTCTTCGTCAACCTCGTCCCGGACCACGTCATCCTGCACCGCATGTTCCCGCTCGCCGAGGACCGCACGGTCGTCGAGTGCGACTGGCTGTACGCGCCGGAGGTGGTGGAGTCCGGGGCGGACGTGTCGAAGTCCGTGGAGCTCTTCCACCGGGTCAACCTCCAGGATTTCGCGGCCTGTGAGCGGACTCAGCCGGCGATGGCCTCCCGGGCGTACCGCGACGGCGGGGTCCTGGTCCCCACCGAGCACCACATCCAGATCTTCCACGAATGGCTCGTCGAGCGGCTGGGAGGCGCACATGCCGGACCTGTTCATTGACGGTGAGTGGCGGAGCGCGGTCGACGGGCGCACCCGTGAGATCCGCTGCCCGGCCGACGGCTCCCCGGCCGGGGTCGTGGACGAGGCCGGCGGCAAGGACACGGCGGAGGCGATCGCCGCGGCCCGCCGGGCCTTCGACGAGGGCCCGTGGCCGCGGACCCCGGCGCACGAGCGGGGCGATCTGCTGCTGCGCGTCGCCGGGTTCCTGGAGCGGGACAAGGACGCGCTCGCCCGCGCGGAGTCCCTGGACACGGGCAAGCGGCTGGTGGAGAGCGGGTACGACATCGACGACGTCGCGCAGTGCTTCCGCTACTTCGGGCGGCTGGTCGCGAGCGAGCACGGCCGGGTCGTCGACACCGGCCGGGACGACGTGGACAGCCGGGTGGTCCACGAGCCGGTGGGCGTCTGCGGGCTGATCACCCCTTGGAACTACCCGCTCCTGCAGACGGCGTGGAAGGTCGCCCCGGCCCTCGCGGCGGGCAACACCTTCGTGCTCAAGCCGAGCGAACTGACCCCGCACACCGCGATCCACCTGGTGCGGCTGCTGGCGGAGGCCGGTCTTCCGCCGGGCGCCGGCAATCTGGTCCTGGGCGCGGGACCGGCGGCGGGCGCCCCGCTGGCCGAGCACCCGGACGTGGACCTGGTCTCGTTCACCGGAGGCCTGGAGACCGGCCGCCAGCTGATGGCCACCGCCGCCGGCACGGTAAAGAAGGTGGCCCTCGAACTCGGCGGCAAGAACCCGAACGTCGTCTTCGCCGACGCCGACTTCGAGACGGCCGTCGACATGGCGCTGACCGCCGTGTTCCTGCACTCGGGCCAGGTCTGCTCGGCCGGCGCGCGACTGCTCGTGGAGGACGGTCTGCACGACCGGTTCGTCGACGAGGTCGTACGCCGTGCGCGGGAGATCCGGCTGGGCGGGCCGTTCGACGAGCGGGCGCGGACGGGGCCGCTGATCTCGGCGGCGCACCGGGCCAAGGTCGAGGCGTACGTGGCGCGGGGTCTGGCGGAGGGCGCGGTGCTGCGCTGCGGCGGCGCCCGCCCGGACCGGCAGGACCTGGCCGACGGTTTCTACTACCTGCCCACCGTGCTGGACGAGTGCGCCTCGGGGATGTCGGTCGTCCGGGAGGAGTCCTTCGGTCCCGTCCTCACCGTCGAGCGGTTCAGCAGCGAGGACGAGGCAGTGCGCCTCGCCAACGACACGGTCTACGGCCTCGCCGGCGCGGTGTGGACGAGCGACGAGGCCCGCGCGGCCCGCGTCGCGGCCCGGTTGCGGCTCGGCACGGTCTGGATCAACGACTACCACCCCTACGTCCCGCAGGCGGAGTGGGGTGGTTACAAACAGTCCGGATTCGGACGCGAACTCGGGCCCGCGGGACTCGCCGAGTATCGCGAGACGAAACACATCTGGCGCAACACCCGCCCCACCCCCCAGGGTTGGTTCGACTGATCGAACCAACCCTGCGACACACCCTTGAGGAAGCGCCCATGAAAGCAACCGCAGAGTCGACCGACCCACACGGCCGGGACGACGCCGAACTCACCGAGTTCGGCTACAGACCCGAGCTGAAACGCACGCTCGGCAACTTCCACACCTTCGCCGCGGGGATCAGCTACATCTCGATCCTCACCGGCACCTTCCAGTTGTTCTACTTCGGCTACGGCAGCGGCGGCCCGGCCTACTGGTGGTCGTGGCCGATGGTCTTCGTCGGCCAGTTCATGGTCGCCCTCTGCTTCGCGGAGCTCGCCGCCCGCTATCCCGTCGCGGGTTCCGTCTACAACTGGTCGAAGAAGATAGGCAATCCGCATCTGGGCTGGCTCGCCGGCTGGATGATGCTGATCGCCTCGATCGTGTCCATATCGGCCGTCGCGCTGGCCTACCAGCTGACGCTGCCGCAGATCTCGTCGTTCTTCCAGTTCGTGGGGGACGGCACCGGTACGTACGACGTGGCGACCAACGCGGTCATCCTGGCCGCGGTGTTGATCCTGTTCACGACCCTCGTGAACGCCTTCGGCGTCAAGTTGATGGCACGGATCAACACGGCGGGCGTGTTCATCGAGTTGATCGCCACCGTCGTACTGATCATCCTGTTCGCGGTCCACATCACGCGCGGTCCGCAGGTCGTGATGGAGACGCACGGCACCGGTGCGGGCTACGGCAACGGCTACCTGGGCGCCTTCCTGGTGGCCTCGCTGGCCTCGGCGTACGTCATGTACGGCTTCGACACGGCCGCCTCGCTCGGTGAGGAGTCCCTGGACCCGACCCGGAACGCGCCGCGCGCCATCATCCGGGCGATCGTGGCCTCGTTCGTCCTGGGCGGCCTGGTCCTGCTCCTCGCGCTGATGAGCGTGTCCAGCCTGAAGGGCGACAAGCTGTCCACGGACGGCCTGCAGTACATCGTGCTGGACGTGCTCGGCCCGACGGCCGGCAAGGCGATGCTGTGGTGCGTACTGATCGCGGTGACCGTGTGCGCCCTGGCCGTGCACACGGCTGCGGTCCGGCTGGCGTTCGCGATGGCCCGCGACAACAACCTGCCGGCGTCCCCGAAGCTGGCCAGGTGCCACCCCCGGTTCCAGACGCCGGTCCTGCCGACCGTGATCATCGGGGTTCTGGCACTGGCGATCCTGGTGGTCAACATCCGCCAGCCGCAGATCTTCACCGTCGTCACCAGCATCGGCATCATCATGATCTACCTCGCCTACCTGGGGGTCACGGTGCCGCTGCTGGTCGCGCGGCTGCGCGGGAAGTGGCAGCCCGCGGGCGAGGGCCGGTTCTCGCTGGGCCGCTGGGGCCTGCCGGTCAACATCCTGGCGGTCCTGTGGGGCGCGGCCATGACGCTCAACCTGATCTGGCCGCGGGCCGCGGTCTACAACGCCGCTGCTCCCTACCACTGGTACCTGCGCTGGGGCGCGGTGCTGTTCGTCGCTGTCATCGCGGGCGGCGGCTTCGCCTACTACTGGTTCGTGCAGCGGCACCGCACGGGAGTACTCGCCGAGCACCGTTCCGAGGCCCCGGCCACCGCTCCCGTCGCCGCCCCGGCGGCCGACTGAAGACCGAGGGAGAACCCATGAGTACGCATGAGTTCGACTACGTCGTCGTCGGCGGCGGCACCGCGGGCAACGTGGTGGCGGCCCGGCTCTCCGAGGACCCCTCCGTCACGGTGTGTGTGCTGGAGGCCGGCCCGAGCGACGTCGGTGACGACGACGTCCTGCGGCTGGAGCGCTGGATGGGCCTGCTGGAGTCCGGCTACGACTGGGACTACCCGGTCGAGCCGCAGGCCAGCGGCAACAGCTTCATGCGGCACGCCCGGGCGAAGGTGCTCGGCGGCTGCTCCTCGCACAACTCCTGCATCGCCTTCTGGGCCCCCGCCGAGGACCTCGACGACTGGGCGGCACAGGGCTGTACGGGCTGGGGCGCCGCCGACGTGTTCCCGCTGTACCGCCGGCTGGAGAACAACGACGCCCCCGGCGACCACCACGGCCGTACCGGCCCGGTGAAGCTGCGCACGCTCAAGAGCGACGATCCGTGCGGCACCGCTCTGCTTGAGGCGTGCGCGCAGGCGGGCATCCCGACCGTCGCCTTCAACACCGGCCGCACGGTGGTCCGGGGAGCCAACTGGTTCCAGATCAACTCCGACGAGAACAACATCCGCCAGTCGTCCTCGGTCGCCTATCTGCACCCGGTCCTCGGCAAGCGGCCCAACCTGGAGGTACGCACGGGCGTACGCGCCAAGAAGCTGCTGCTCGACGGGCGGCGCTGTGTGGGCGCCGAGTACCTCGACCCGGATCTGATCCACACCCGGACGGTACGGGCCCGGCGCGAGGTGATCGTGTCCTGCGGGGCGATCGACTCACCGAAGCTGCTGATGCTGTCGGGCATCGGTCCGGCGGGGCATCTGCGCGACGTCGGTGTCGACGTCGTCGTGGACGCGCCCGGCGTCGGGGAGAACCTCCAGGACCATCCCGAGGGCGTGATCATGTGGGAGGCCCGGCAGCCCATGCCCACCACGTCCAGCCAGTGGTGGGAGGCGGGCATCTTCTACGACACCGAGCCGGGGCTCGACCGGCCGGACCTGATGTTCCACTACGGGTCCGTGCCGTTCGACATGAACACCGCCCGGCACGGCTACCCCACCTCCGAGAACGCGTTCTGCCTCACCCCCAACGTGACGCGGGCGAGATCGCGCGGGACGGTGCGGCTGCGGACGCGGGACTACCGCGACAAGCCGAAGGTCGATCCGCGGTACTTCACGCACGAGCACGACGTGCGCGTCATGACGTACGGGCTGAGACTGGCCCGGCGGATCGTCGAGCAGCCGGCGCTCAGCGGGTGGGCCGGGGCCGAGCTGGCGCCCGGGCCGGACCTGCGGACGGACGACGAACTGCTCGACTACATCCACACGACGCACAACACCGTCTACCACCCGTCCTGCACGGTGAAGATGGGTGCGGACGATGATCCGTCGGCCCCCCTGGACGCGCGGTTGCGGGTCAAGGGAGTCGAGGGGCTGCGAGTGGCCGACGGGTCGGTGATGCCGGACCTGGTCACCGTCAATCCGTGCATCACGACCATGATGATCGGCGAGAAGTGCGCGGATCTCCTGCGGGAGGACGCCTGACCGTGGGCGGCTGCGCGACCGTCGTGGGCGGTCGCGCAGTTCCCCGCGCCCCTAGGGCGTTGTGGACGCCGGGCGTTTGTACATCCTGGTCGCCGTGATCTCGCTGTGGACCGCCTCTCCCGCCTCGGGCTGCTGCGGCAGGCCCGGGCGGAGGTGTTCCTCGACGCTGATGTACTTCAGGCCCGCCCTCAGGTCGGCGTCGTTGCGCATGCGGATGACCAGGGGGAACTCGGCCAGCGCGGTGGTGTCGAACAGGCCCGTGGTGTACAGGAGCTGCACACCGAGAGCGTCCGACACCGCCCGCTGGAGCTCCAGCAGGTACGTGGCGTTGGCGCGGCCGATGGGGTTGTCGAGGAACAGCGTGCCGGCGTGCCGGTGCTTGTCGCGGCCCCGGTCGTTCGACCGCAGGGCGGCCATCGTGCAGTACAGGGCGATGGCTGCCGTGAGGAGCTGCCCGCCGGAGAAGACGTCACCCATCTGCCCGACGGGGACCCGCTCGGCGCGCAGCACCGCGTCCGGCTTGAGGATCTCGACGGCGACGCCCTTGGGCTGGAGCGCGGCGGCGACACCCCGCAGCAGCAGGGACATGCCGTCGCGGCGCAGGTCGGAGTTCTTCTTGACGGCGGCGCGGGTCGCCTCGTCGATGACCTCGCCGAGCCGCTCGGTGAGCGTGGCCTGGTCGGGCTCCTCGAAACGGATGCGGAGGAACTCCTGCCCCGACCACTCGCCGAGGCCCTCCGGGAGGCGGGAGAGGCGCTGGGCGGAGCGCAGGGTGGCCAGGGCCGACTCGACCAGGCCGCGCAGGCGGTCCACGATCGAGTCGCGGTTGCGCTCCAGCTGCTCCAGTTCGTCGGTGAGGACACGCAGGCGGGGTGCGAAGGCGTCCGCCCACTTCTGGGCGTGCTCGGGCAGTGCGGAGGAGGGCAGTTCACGGATTTGCTGCCGGGCCGGGGTGCGGACCTGCTCGTAGCGCGTGGAGTTGGCGTGCCGGACGAGGATGTCGCTCGCCTCGCGGACGGCGGCCTCGGCGGCGGACAGGTCGGCGGCGCAGCCGCGCAGGGAGCGACGGGCCTCGGCGGCCGCCTGGCGGGCCTCTTCCGGGCTGCCGGCATAGGGCTCGGGCTCGTCGTGCTCCTCGTCCGGGGCGTGCTCGCGCAGCAGGTCGCGGAGCATGGCGGCGATCTCGTCGAAGCCGCTCGCCGCGTCCTCGGCGGCGCGGTGGGCGTCGAGCAGTTCGGCGTGGGCCTCGCGTGCCCGGTCCAGCGCCTCGGTGTGGGAGGCGAGTTCGGCGGTGGCCGTGCGCAGCAGGGTCTGCGCGTGTTCGGTGTCGCGCGGCTGGAGGTCCTCGGGGAGATCGGTGTGGGTCTCGCCGTCGTCGGCGGGGGCGAGACGTTCGGCCTCGCCGCGCAGCCGTCCGAGCTGCTCGCTCGCGGTCGACATCCGCGTCTCCAGGAGCTGCACCAGCTCCTCGGCGCGGGCGGCGGCGGCCTGGCGGCTGGGGCCGTCGGAGCCGTCGGGTGATTCGAGGAGCTGCTCCGCGCGGGTGCGGACCTTGTTGCTCAGCCGGTCCAGTTCCGCGCGGGCCGCGCTCTCGTCGCTCTCCGCGCGGGCCTGCTCGGCGCGCAGGTCGGCGCCTACGCCGACCTTCTCGTACACCTGGGAGGCAGCCCGGTAGGCCTCGCGCAGCGCGGGCAGGGAGGCCTTGGGCGTCTGCTCCTCGTCCTCGGGTACGTCGTCGGGGGCGCCCGCGATCTCGGAGCGCTCGGCGCGCAGGGCACGGGCGGTGCGGCGGGTGTCGTCCGCGGCGCGCTGGGCGGCGCGCCGGTCCTCGTCGGCGGCCCGGGCCCGCTCCAGGCAGGCCTGGGCACTCGCCTCGGACTCGGCGGCCTCGTCGGCCAGTTCGCGCAGTTTCACCTGCCAGCCGGCCCGCTCGCGCAGCCGGAAGGCGAGCCCGGCGAGGGCGTCCGCGGAGCGGCGGGCCTTCTGCGCGGCCTCCTGCCGTTCGTCCCGGACGCGCGCGGCCTCGGCGGCGACCTCGTCGGCCTCGGCCCGGGCGGTCCGGGCCTCGGCCAGTTCGGCCTCCGACTCCTCGGCGAAGTCGCGGGTGTCGTGGGCCGTGCGGGCCAGTTCCGTCAGCCGGCCTGCGGGGCAGCCGGTGCGCCAGGAGGCGAGCCGGGCGGCCAGTTCGCGGTCCTTGCCGAGCCGGGCGGCGAGGGTGCGGATCTCCTCGTCCCGCTCGCCGGCCCGGGCGCGCAGCGCCTGCCGCTCCTCGTCGGCGGCGTGCTCGTCGTGCATGGCCGGGTTCGGCGGGACGAGGAACACGTCGCCGTTGTCGGTGTCCGGGGCCGGTGTCGGGGCGAGCAGGGCGGCGGCGGTGCCGACCGCCACGGCGGAGCGGGGCAGCAGCGCCGCGTCGCCGAGGGCCTCCCGGGCGCGGGCGTGGGAGTCCGGGTCGGTGATGATCACGCCGTCGACGAGCTCGGGCCGGGCGGCGAGCACGCGCGCGTGGTCGGCCGGGTCGACGGCCTGGGCGAGATAGCGCCAGCCGGGCAGCGCGGGAATGCCGTGCTCGCCGAGGAACTCGACCGTGGCCAGCACGTCCGGGCCGGGCGGCAGCAGTCCGCCGTCGCCGAGGGCGCCGAGAATGCGGGAGTCGTCCGCGGCTGCCGTGCGCAGATCGAACAGCTGCCGTTCGGCGGAGGAGACGGCGGCGTCGAGCAGGTCGCGCAGTTCGTCGGCGAAACGGTCGAGTTCTTCGGCGGTGAGCCCCTGCTCGCCGGCGGCCGGCTGCGCGGTGGCCTCACTGTCCGTGTCGTGGCGGGGCTGCGGGATGCCCGGGCGGGCCTGAGGGGTCAGGCTGAGCAGTTCGGCCAGCCGCTCCTCCCCCGCCAGCGCCTCGGCGGTACGGCGCTCGGCCTCGTACGACCGCTCCGCCGCGGTGGCCGCGTCGGCGGCGCGGGCCGCGGTCAGTTCCGCGCGGGACTCGGCGGAAGCGGCTTCCCGGGCCTGTTCCGTGGCGCGGCGGGACGCCTCGCGGGCCGCGTCCCAGGCGGCGACGGCGGTCTTCTCGGCGTCGCTGGCGGCCAGGGCCGCGCGGGCCGGGTCGGCGTCGGGCGCGGTGTCGTCGAGCCAGCCGGCGCGGACCGCTTCGGCGGTCTCCTGCTCGACCTCGGCGAGGCGCTGCCTGAGGTGGCCGATCTCGCTGCGGGCGCGCTGGGCCTGGGTGGCGGCGGCGGTGGAGTCCCGGTAGGCCGCGTCGCTGACCTCCTGGAGGGCGGCGGAGCGCTCCTCCTCCTCGTTGGCGTGGCTCTCGGCCTTCTCCGCGGCCGCGTGCAGGGCCCGTACGAGGTCGACGGCGGCCTTGGAGCGGGCGGCCAGGGCAGGGGCGGCGTCGCGCTCGGCCTCCTGGATGGCGGCGGACACGCGGGTGACGCGGTCGGAGGCGGCGCGGTGGCGCAGTACGGCCTCGGCGGCCTGCCACGCCGCGTACAGGGTGCGGGCGTCGGCGAGTTCTCGCTTCTGCGCGGCGGCGGACTTCTCGGCTCCGGCGAGCGCGAGCGAGGCGTGCCGGTAGGCGAGTTCGGCGGAGATCAGCGCGCTGCGCTCGCGGGCCGCCTCGGCGTGGGTGACGGCGTACGCGGCGGCGGTGACCCGCTGGGCGAGGTCGGCGGCCCGGACCCGCTCCTGCACGCCGCGCGCGGACAGCCGGCGCGCCAGAGTCCGGGTACGGCGTTCGGCCACGGCGTGGATGTCCCGCGCGCGTGAGCGGGTGTCGGCGGCCTCGACGATCCGCCCGAGGAGGTCGACGGACCCGGCGGTGAAGTCGCGTTCGGCGATCAGCTCGGCGCGCCGGCCCAGCTTGTTGCCGAAGCCGCTGACCAGGTCGGCGAGCCCGTCGGTGTCCCGGGTGTCGGTGACGGCACGCAGCAGCAGGTCGGTGAAGTCGGCGTCCTTCTTGACGGCGAAGAGACCGGCCGCCTCGCCCTCGTCGGCGTTCATCTCGCGCTGATAGCGGAAGAGTTCGGGGTCGAGGCCGAGGTCGCCGAGGTGCTCGATCCAGCGGTCGTGGATCTCCTCCCAGTGGACCTCCAGGTGCGGGTAGGTCTTGCCCGCCTCCGTGAGGGCGTCGCGGAAGCCCTTCATGGTGCGGCGCCGCCCACGGGCACGGGACTGGCCCTCGGCCGGGGCCCGTACCGCGGTGGCCTCGGCCACGGGGAGGTTGTCGAGGCTCAGTCCGGGGCCGGGCCGGAAGGAGTACCAGGCCTCGGCGAACTTCCGCGGATCATTGGAGACCTGTCGTCCGCGCCACTCGCTGACCTTGCCGACGACGACGCACTCGCCGGTCAGCACGTGCTGCCACTCCAGGGCGACGTGTCCGCAGTCGTCGGCGAGCAGGAACTTGCGCAGCACGCCGGAGCTGGCGCCGCCGAGGGTGTTGCGGTGGCCCGGCAGCATCACGGAGAAGATCAGCTTGAGCAGCACCGACTTGCCGCCGCCGTTCTCCAGGAAGAGCACGCCGGCGGGCGCGGGCCGGCGCGGCGGGCCGACCGGCTCCTCCTCGAAGAACTCCGCCTGCGTGGGCGCGGGGTCGGGCACGACCTCGCCCACGCCCCGCAGGTCAAGCACGGTGTCGGCGTAGCGCGCACCGGCGGGACCGATCGAGTAGAGGCGGACCCGGGACAGCTCGTACATGGCGGACTCTCGTAAGTCTTCGTGAAGTGAAGGAAGTGGGGGGTTCAGGAGGAGTGGAAGGGCAGCCCGGCGTCGGCGACCAGTTCCAGGTCGTCGCTCTCCTCGGCGGGCAGCAGCGTCGGCGTGCCGTCGGTGACCGGGACGACGCCCAGCTCCAGCAGTTCGGCCAGGGCGGCGCTGCCGGCCATGTCGCGGACCTGGAGCTGGTAGCGCGCGGTGGTGCGGTACGTGCCGCCGTGGTCGTCGCCGGTGCGCTGGAGGAAGCCGGACTCGGTGAGGAACGCGGCGGCCTTGGCGACGATGCCGGTGGTCGAACCGGCCAGGCGGCGGGCGTCCTTGGTGGCGCCGGTCGCGCTGCGCCGCACCCAGATCCGCCAGGCGGCCTCGAGGCCGGGGGCGTCGGTGGCCGGGTCGGTGTTCTCGCCCTGCTCCTCGGCGCGTTCCTCCAGCCGGCGGCAGGCTTGGCGGACGAAGGCGTCGACGCCGTTGACCGTGACCCGGCCGATGTAGCCGTCGTCGGCGAGGTCCTCGGGGCGGGGGAACGCCATGGCGGCGACGGCGAGATGGGCGAGCCCGTGCAGGAACCGGTCGGCGCCGTCGGCGGACGTACGACGCGCGTAGTCGCCCATGCGGACGGCGAAGACCGAGTCCTCTGCGGCGGTCACGGCCATGCCCGCGCGCGGGGAGACCTCCAGCACGATCAGGCCGAGCCCGGTCGCCACGGCGTCCGCGAGCCGCGCGAACGGCGGGTCCTCGCGGTACCTGCGGAGCAGATCCGCGTACTCCTGGTCGCGGGCGGGCTGCAGTTTGGGCTGCAGCCCGAACGACACGAGCCGAGCCGCGTCGGCGGCGTCGGCGGGAGTGACGGCGGCGGTGGCCGCCGGGGCCGGGCTCTCCGCGTCGCCCCACTCGACGTGCTCGCTCACGACGTGAACTCCTTGACCTTGTAGATGAGAGTGCGGGCCACGCCCTCAGGGGCGCGGGGAACTGTGCGACCGGCCACGACGGCGCCGCGGCCGGCCACCGGGGGAGGCATCACGCGGCCTCCGTCCTGTCCGCCGCCATCCCCGCCGCGTCCAGCAGTGCCGTCCCGACGATGAGGTCGGCCCCGCCGAACTCCGGGTCGTCGAGCTCGGTCCCGTCGTCCACGGCGAACAGCAGCTTCTGCTCGCCCTGCCGGTAGGCCGTGCCCACCGGCGGGCTGGCGGCGTGCACCGCCAGCAGGGCCACCAGGTACGGCAGCTCCGGGTCCTGCCGCCGGGCCTGCGCCAGCAGCCCCGACAAGCGGCGCGGCGCGTCCGCCGGCAGGTCGAGCAGCTCCTGCGCGGCCGCCAGCTGCTCCTCGCTGAACCGGCTGTCGTCCGGCGTGGCGATCAGGTCGGGCTCGGGCATCTCCGCGCCCAGGTGCTCGCGCTCCACCGGCGGTGTCAGCAGTATGTCGACCAGGTCGCCGACCCGGACGGACACCGGTGTGCGCAGCCCGGTGCCGCGGCCGAAGAAGGCGTCGGTGACGCGGACGGCCTGCTCCAGCGGCAGCGGCAGGACGGGCGAGAGGAGGTGCCCGTAGAGGTCTGTCCCCGAGGTCGTCATCGGGGTGGCGAAGGCCTGACGGTCCTGCTCGGCGCGGAACAGCGGTCCGGCTTCCAGCAGCCGGGACTGCAGCTGGGTGTGCCGGCGGATGCAGTCCTTGACGATGTCGACGAGCTCGGCGGTGCGGCGCTTGTGCTCGGGGTCCTCGGACTCGTCGCGCGCCTTGCGGATGTTGGTGAGGATCGCGTTCTCGTGGCGGTAGCGGTCGGCCACGTGCTCCAGGGCCTCGGCGATCATGTCGGGCACGGCGGAGAGCCAGTCCACCGCGCGCACGTTGCGCCGGGTCGCGTCCAGGGCGCGGCGCAGGGTTTCCGAGTACTGCACGGTGCGGTAGCGGGCCTGTTCGGCGGCGAGCTGGGCGTCGGCGAGCCGGCCGCGGCTGATCAGCACCTCCAGCTTGACCTCGGCGGCGATCTGCGCGCTGGTGACGTCCGTGTCGAGGGCGCCGACGAGGACGTTGACCGCCTCGTCCGTGGTGCGGAGGTAGACCGTGCCGCCGGGGCCGGGGACCTCCTCGAGCAGCTTGAAGTCGTAGTCACGGCGCACATAGGTGCCGTCCGCGGCGAACGTGCCGTAGACCGCGCGGAAGCCGCGGTCGACGCTACCGACGTTGATCAGGTTCTCCAGGACCCAGCGGGCGACGCGTTCGTGCTCGGCGGCGGGGCGCTGCGGCGCCTGGGCGGCGATGCGCGGGATGAGGCGGGCGACGATCTGGTCGTGGTCCGCGCCCGTGTCGAAGTCCATGTTCAGGGTGACCAGGTCGATGGCCGAGAGGGCCACCTCCGCCATGCCGTACACCGAGTACTCGCCGGCCAGGTTGGCCTTGCGCGCGTCCAGGTCGTGCAGCGGCGCGGTGCAGGCGAGCGCGCGCAGGCGCCGCGCCAGGCCCTCGTCGGCGGCCGGCCCCGGCGCGGGGCGCGGCCCCGCGCTGAGCTGGGGCGGAACGCTGTCCGTCGATGCAGGCGAAGTCACGGTGCACAGACTAGGTCCTGGGTCTGACAACCGCCCAAACGACGCGGTGCGCCCCTCGGGCCGGGGCCCTCAGCCGTCCTCGCCGACCCGCCGCCGGTACACCTCGACCACGCGCTCCAGGGAGTCGTCGAGGTATCCGGCGAGCAGGCGCTCGGCCTTCTCGCGGTCGCCACCCTGAAGCGCCTCCAGAATAGCGACATTTCGTGCGATATACGGTTCGTGCAGTCGCTCTGGTTCGTCCACCACGTGGAAGGCCAGCCGCAGTTCGGCGAAGACGCTGCGCATCAGCTCGGCGGTGCGCTCGCTCGCGGCGAGGGCGACCAGCTCCCGGTGGAAGTGGATGTTCGCGGTACCCACCGCTTTCCAGTCACCTTCCCGGGCCGCCGCCCGCCCCTGCGCGACCGCCCCGGCGAGCCCCTCCAGGCCGTACGGCGGCTCGCCGAGGCCCCGGACGACGGCGCACTCGACGAGCCGCCGGGTGCGGTAGATGTCCTCGACGTCCTCCACGGTCAGGACCCGGACGAAGACGCCCCGGTTCAGTTCGTGGACGAGCAGGCGCTCGTGCGTGAGCAGGCGGAACGCCTCGCGCAGCGTGTTGCGCGAGACGCCGAGCGCGCCGCCGATGCTGTCCTCCGACAGGCGGGTGCCGGGCGGGAAGTAGCCCTCGGCGATCCGGCTCCTGAGGATGTCCGAGACCCGTTCCGCGGTGCTGGTGCGCCCGAGGAGGGCCCGGTCGTCGGCAAGGTCCTTCAGCTGCTCTGCCATGCCGGAATTCAATCGCAGATCACAAGAACGAACCAACATGGGTATTGAGGGATCGTTGAACAATCCTCTACGGTGCTACGCACAGCGTCGCGGCGGCGGGCCGTTTCCCACCACGGTCCCGACCGCCTCCGTACGGCACGGCTCACTCCGAAGCACCCTCCGTCCTCCCTCTGCGAGGTGCCCATGAGCACGACCCCTCCCCGTGAGGCCCTGACCGACGACACACGCCCCGCGACCACCGAAAGCACCCAGGACGACGGGGCGTTCGGCTGGCTGCGCGCCCTCGGCCCGCGCGGCCGCCGCGCCTTCGCCGGCGCCTTCGGCGGCTATGCCCTGGACTCGTACGACTACTTCACGCTGCCGCTCAGCATGGTCGCGCTGTCCGCCTACTTCGGTCTGAACAGCGGTCAGACCGGTCTGTTCACCACGGTCACACTGGTGGTCTCCGCGGTCGGCGGCGCCCTCGCGGGCGTCCTCGCGGACCGCGTCGGCCGGGTGCGGGCCCTGATGGTCACGGTGATCACCTACGCGGTGTTCACCGTCGCCTGCGGTTTCGCGCCCAACTACGAGACGCTGCTGGTCTTCCGCGCGCTCCAGGGCCTCGGCTTCGGCGGCGAGTGGGCGGTCGGCGCGATCCTGGTCGCCGAGTACGCGAGTGCGAAGAACCGGGGGCGCACGCTGGGCGCGATCCAGAGCTCCTGGGCCGTCGGATGGGGCCTGGCGGTGATCGTCTACACCCTGGTCTTCTCCGTCGCCGGCGACGACCTGGCCTGGCGCATCATGTTCTGGACCGGGGCGCTGCCCGCACTGCTCGTCATCTGGCTGCGGCGCAGTGTGCACGACGCCCCCGAGGCGGCCGCGGCGCGTGAACAGAGTTCCGACAAGGGCTCGTTCACGGCGATCTTCAAGCCCGGCCTGCTGCGGATCACCCTCTTCGCGGGACTCCTCTCGACCGGTGTCCAGGGCGGCTACTACACGCTGGCCACCTGGGTGCCGACGTATCTGAAGTCCGAGCGCGACCTGTCGGTCGTCGGCACCGGCGGCTATCTGACGTTCCTCATCTCGGGCGCCTTCATCGGCTACCTGACCGGCGGCTACCTCACCGACAAGCTGGGCCGGCGGCGCAACATCTGGCTCTTCGCCCTGCTGTCGGCGCTGTGCATCCTGGCCTACGCGAACATCCCGAGCGGGGCCAACACCCTTCTCCTGGTGCTCGGATTCCCGCTCGGGTTCTGCATGTCGGCGATCTTCAGCGGCTTCGGGTCCTACCTGAGCGAGCTGTACCCGACGGCGGTGCGCGGGACGGGGCAGGGCTTCACGTACAACACCGGTCGCGCGGTCGGTGCCGTGTTCCCGACGACGGTCGGGTTCCTGGCCGACAGTTGGGGCGTCGGCGGCGCGCTCGTCTTCGGAGCGATCGGCTACGGCATCGCGGCGCTGGCACTGCTCGGGCTGCCGGAGACGCGCGGGAAGGAGCTCGCGTGAACCCCACGAGCACCGGGACCGAGGACCGTCCCGTCGTCCTGGTCGACGAGCAGGCACACGCGTGGAGCCCCGCAACCGCCCGGGCCCGCTTCCGGGACGGCCTGACGGGCCCCACGGCCGGGGTCGCGGCGGGCCACACGCAGGCCAACCTGATCTCGGTCCCCGCTGACTGGGCCTACGACATGCTGCTGTTCTGCCAGCGCAATCCCAAGCCCTGCCCGGTTCTGGACGTCACGGACGCGGGCTCCTGGAGCACCGTGCTGGCCGGCGGCGCGGACCTGCGCACCGACCTGCCGCGCTACCGGGTGTGGCGGGACGGCGAGCTGGTGGACGAGCCGACGGACGTGCGCGCGTACTGGCGGGACGACCTGGTGTCGTTCCTCATCGGGTGCAGCTTCACCTTCGAATGGGCACTCGGCGAGGCGGGCGTGCCGATCCGCCACGTCGAACAGGGCCGCAACGTCCCGATGTACGTGACGAGCCGCCAGTGCCGGCCGGCGGGGCGGCTGCACGGGCCGCTGGTGGTGTCCATGCGGCCGGTGCCGCCCCGGCATCTGGCGGCGGCGATCCGGGAGAGCAGTCTGCTGCCGGCGGTGCACGGCAGCCCCGTGCACTGCGGTGACCCCGCGGGCCTCGGCATCGACGAGCTCGGCCGCCCCGACTTCGGGGACCCGGTGGACACCGAGCCGGACGACATCCCGGTCTTCTGGGCCTGCGGGGTGACCCCGCAGGCGGCCGTGACGGCGTCGCGTCCGCCCTTCGCCCTCACGCATGCCCCGGGGCAGATGTTCCTCACCGACGCCCGCGACGAGCAGTACCGCGTGGCCTGACAGGAGACACCGCACATGACCTCGATCGACCTGAACGCCGACCTCGGCGAGGGCTTCGGCCGCTGGCGGCTCACCGACGACGAACAACTGCTGTCCGTCGTCACCAGCGCCAACGTGGCGTGCGGCTTCCACGCCGGGGACGCCGCCACCATGCGCCGGGTGTGCGAGCTGGCGGCCGAGCGCGGGGTCCGGATCGGCGCCCAGGTCTCCTACCGGGACCTGGCCGGGTTCGGGCGGCGCGCCATGGACGTGCCGCCCGCCGAGCTGGCGGCGGAAGTCGCCTACCAGATCGGCGCGTTGGAGGTCTTCGCGCGCGCGGCGGGCGCCCGCGTCGCCTACGTCAAACCGCACGGCGCGCTCTACAACCGGGTCGTGCGCGACGAGGAGCAGGCCGCCGCGGTCGTCGACGGCGTGCTCCTCGCGGACACCGCGCTGCCCGTGCTCGGACTGCCCGGCTCGCGCCTGCTGGAGCTGGCCGGGAAGGCCGGGCTGCCGGTCGTCACCGAGGCGTTCGCGGACCGGGCGTACACCGACGAGGGCATCCTGGTGCCGCGCACCCTGGAGGGCGCCGTCGTCACCGACCCGGACGCCGTCGTGGACCGCTCCCTGCGCCTGGCCCGTTCCGGCGAGGTCGTCTCCCGCTCGGGGACGCGCGTCGAGGTCCGCGCGCGTTCGCTGTGCCTGCACGGCGACACCCCGGGCGCGGTGGAGCTGGCGCGCCGGGTGCGCGAGCGGCTGGAGGCCTCGGGGGTCCGGGTGGAGGCCTTCGCATGAACGTGCTGCCCGTCGGCGAGGACGCCTTGCTCGTCGAGGTCTCCTCGGACGACGAGGCCCAGGCCCTGCACGCGGAGCTGCTGCGGCGCCGCGCGGAGGGATCGCTCACGGCCCGCGAGATCGTGCCGGCGGCCCGCACGGTCCTCCTCGACGGCCTCGACGCTCCCGCCCGGCTGGCCGCCGAACTGACCGCCGCCCACCTGCCGCCCGCTCCCCCGCGCGCGGGGGAGGTCGTGGAGATCCCGGTGCGCTACGACGGCCCGGACCTGGCCGACGTCGCCGGCCACTGGGGCGTGCCGGAACTGGAGGTCGCCCGCATCCACGGCGCCACCGAGTTCCGGGTCGCCTTCTGCGGCTTCGCCCCCGGCTTCGGCTACCTCACCGGACTCCCCTCCCGCTACGACGTCCCGCGCCGGGCGACGCCCCGCACGGCCGTCCCCGCGGGGTCGGTCGCCCTGGCGGGCCCGTACACCGGCGTGTACCCGCGCTCGTCGCCGGGCGGCTGGCAACTGATCGGCACGACGGACGTGGTGCTGTGGGACGACGCGCGCGTACCGGCCGCGCTGCTGTCGCCGGGCACGCGCGTGCGGTTCGTCCCCGAGGCGGGGTCATGACGGACCGCGCGCTCGCCGTCGTCCGGGCCGGGGCCCTCACGACCGTGCAGGACGCGGGCCGCCCCGGCCATGCCCATCTCGGCGTGCCCCGCTCCGGGGCGCTGGACCGGCCCGCCGCGGACCTCGTCAACCGGCTCGTCGGCAACCCGCCCGGGGCGGCCGTGCTGGAGACGACCCTCGACGGCTGCTCCCTCAGGCCCCGTTCCCCCGTCACCGTGGCGGTCGCGGGCGCGCCCTGCCGGGTCACGGTGGACGGACGGCCCGCCGCCTGGGGTGCGCCGGTTCGGGTGCCCGCGGGGGCGCTGCTGGACGTCGGTCCCGCGGTGTCGGGCGTGCGCGCCTACGTGGGGCTCGCAGGCGGCGTCGCGGTGGAGCCGGTGCTCGGCAGCCGGTCCACGGACCTGCTGTCGGGGCTCGGCCCGCCCCCGCTCACGGACGGCACGGTGCTGCCCCTGGGCCGGCCGACGGGCGGGCACGCGCGCGTGGACGTCGTCCCGCAGCCGGCGCCACCGGCCGAGCTGGTCCTCCGGGTGACACTCGGCCCGCGGGACGGCTGGTTCACCCCGGGGGCCGTACGCACCTTCGTCTCCCGGGCGTTCTCGGTGTCCTCCGCGAGCAACCGCATCGGGCTGCGCACGGAGGGCCCCGCCCTGGACCGGGCCCGGCCGGGTGAACTGCCCAGCGAGGGCATGGTGCTGGGCGCCGTGCAGGTCCCGCCGGACGGCAGGCCGGTGGTGTTCCTCGCCGACCATCCGACCACCGGGGGCTACCCGGTGATCGCCGTGGTCCGCGCCGCCGACCTCCCGGCCGCCGCCCAGGCTGTCCCCGGCACACCGCTCCGTTTCGTGGCCGTCCGCCGCCGCTGGGCCGCGCGTCCGCACCTGGCCGGACGGCGGGCCCCGAGCCCGGCCGGTGTCCACAACCCTCGTGATCGATACACCTAGGCCGCGTCCGCCTGGCCCGGCACCGACAGGGCCGCCAGCGCGGCGGACACCGCGGCCGAGGCCCTCAGGTCGAGCCGGGCGCTCGTGCCCCGGGCGCGGTGCCGGAGTTCGTCGGCGGCCAGGGTCAGGAGCTGGGGCAGCAGATCGGTGCAGCGGCGCGCCACCCAGCCGGTGCCGGCCGTGGCCAGCCACCACAGGCTCGCCGAGGTCGTCGGGACGGGGAACTCGGGCTCGGGCGCGGGCGCGGGCCCCGTGGCGAGGCCGCGCTCGGCGAGCAGCGCGTGGAAGCGCAGGGCGAGTTGCCGTTGCCCGCGTTCGGCGGGGTGCAGCCGGTCCGCGCTCCACATGGCACGGTCGGTGGTCCAGTCGCCCTCGCACGCGTGCAGGTGCAGAGCCTCGTACCGCTCGGACAGGGCGTGCACCACCGTGTTCACGGCCCGTTGCCGCCGGGCCAGCGGGTGCGCGAGGGCGCCCGGCAGACCGAGCATCGTGCCCGGGTCGGGCAGGCAGGCGGTGAGCAGGACCGCCCCCTGCCCGGTGCAGGCCGCGTACACCCGGTCGAGCCGGGCGGCCACGGCCCGTATGTCGAAGGTGCAGCGCAGGGTGTCGTTGACGCCCACGACGACGGACACGAGGTCGGGCCGCACCTCCAGCGCGGCGGGCAGCTGCCGCTCCAGCACGTCCCTGGTCTGCGAGCCGCTCACCGCGAGGTTGGTGAAGGCGACCGGCTCGTCGGCGAGCCCGTCCGCGAGCAGCGCGGCCCAGCCGCGCCACGCCCCGGCGCCGACGGGATCCCCCACGCCCTCGGTGAGCGAGTCCCCGAGGGCCACGAACCGCAGCGGCACCTCGCCCCGCGAGGCCCCCTCGTACCGCGAAAACCCCGCCCACCGCCGGGGTCTCATGCCACACCCCCGGGCACGAACGGCCCGGCCGGACGCACCGGGACGGCCGCGTCGTGCGCGGTGAGGAACGCGTCGACCGCCGCGTCCCAGCCGAAGCACTCCGCACGCGCCCGTGCCGCCTCGCGCCGGTCCGCCTCCAGGTGCTCCAGCAAACGGTCCACAGCGTCCGCGAAGGCCTCCCCGTGGTCCGCGGCGACGGCCCCGGCGGAGCCGATCACCTCCGACAGCGCGGACGACGCACTCGCCACGACGGGTGTGCCGCAGGCCATGGCCTCCAGCGCGGCGAGCCCGAACGTCTCGGCGGGCCCCGGCGCGAGGGCCACGTCGGCGGACGCCTGGAGCGCGCCGAGCAGTCCGCGGTCGCAGACGTGCCCGAGGAAGGTGACCGGCAGACCGCTCGCGCGCGCCCGCTGTTCGAGCCGCAAGCGCAGCGGACCGTCCCCGGCCACCACCAGCACGGCCCGCCGCCCCCGCCGCCGCAGCGTCTCCAGGGCGTCCAGCGCCGTGCCGGGCCGCTTCTCCACGGACAGCCGCGAGCACATCACGAGCAGCGTCTCGTCCCCCCGCGCGTGCCGGGCGCGCAACTGCGGGTCGTACAGCGCCGGGTGCCGCTGCGCCAGGTCGACGCCGAGCGGGGCCCGGACGACGTTGCGGGCCCCGATCCGCACGAACTCCCGCTCGGCGAACTCGGTGGTGCACACCACGCGCGAGTAGGTGTGGGCCGTACGGACGTTGAGGGCGTCGGCGGCGCGCCGGGCGGCTCCCTCGGGCACGTCCCAGGTGCGCAGCACCCCGTCGGCCGTCTCGTGGGAGACCATCACGGACGGGACCCGGGCGCGCCGCGCCCACCTGCCGGTCCACCTCAGGGTCGTGCGGTCGGACACCTCCAGCCGGTCCGGCGCGAGCTCCTCCAGGAGCCGGGCCACCCGCCGCTTGTCGGCGAGGACGCGGTAACCGCCGGTGCCGGGCAGCAGCGGCCCGGGGAGGGTGATCACCCTCCCCTGCTCGGTCTCGTGGTCGCTCCTGCGCTCGCCGGGGACGACGAGGACGGGTTCGTGTCCGGCGGCCTTGAAGCCCTTGCCGAGTTCGCGCAGCGCGGTGCGCAGGCCGCCGGACGAGGGGGCGACGAAGTTGGCGAGCCGGACGATCCGGAGCGCCTGGCGGCCGCTGCCGGGGCGGGACCCTCTCATGCCGCCACCGCCGTCCGGCGACCCGCGAGCACCTTCGTGTAGTGCCCGATGAGCCGGTCGCCGACGGCCGCCCAGGTGCGGCCCTCGACGGTGGCCCGTCCGGCGGCGCCGAAGGCCGCCCGCAGTCCGGGATCGGCGGCCAGGGACCGTATCGCGTCCCGGACGGCGGTCGCGTCGCGCGGCGGTACGAGCAGCCCGGTGTGCCCGTGGGCGACCAAATCCAGCGGTCCGCCCGCGGCGGGCGCCACCACCGGCAGGCCGCTGGCCATGGCCTCCTGGATCGTCTGGCAGAAGGTCTCGAAGGGGCCCGTGTGCGCGAAGACGTCGAAGGAGGCGAAGATCCGGGCGAGGTCGTCACCGGTGCGCCGACCGAGGAAGACGGCGCCGGGCAGGGCCTGTTCCAGGCCGGGCCGGCTGGGGCCGTCGCCGACGATCACGACCCGGACGCCCTCCTGACCGCGGACACCGGCGAGGAGTTCGACCTGCTTCTCGGGGGCGAGCCGGCCGACGTAGCCGACGATCAGCTCGCCGTTCGGGGCGAGTTCGCGGCGCAGTGCCTCGTCGCGCCGGTCCGGCCGGAAACGTTCGGTGTCCACGCCCCGCGGCCACAGCTCGACCCGGGGCACTCCATGGGTCTCCAGGTCGCGCAGGGCCGCGCTGGACGGGGCGAGGGTGAGGTCGGCGGCGCCGTGGACGGAGCGGATGCGGCGCCACGCGGCGGCCTCTCCGGCGCCCATGTAGGTGCGGGCGTAGCCGGCCAGGTCGGTCTGGTAGACGGCGACGGCGGGGAGGCCGAGGCGGGCGGCGGCGGCCATGCCGCGCACGCCGAGGACGAAGGGGCTGGCGAGGTGGACCACGTCGGCACGGTGCTCGACGAGGGTGGCGGCCAGGCGGCGGCTGGGGAGGGCGACGCGGACCTGGGGGT
>NZ_JAKEIO010000061.1 GCF_021474405.1 [Streptosporangium] indianense | reverse complement strand
GGCGTTGGCGGCGGGGGTGGCGATCGCGGAGGCGGCTGCCGCGAGCCCGAGGGTGCTGACCACGGCGATGAACGCCCGCCGCAGCGGACGCCGTGCGGGGGAGGTGCCGGTGGTGTCGCTCATGTGGGGATGCCTCTCGTGCGGGGAGAAGGATGAGAGCGCTCTCAAAGTGCGGTCAATGTGCTCCCCGCGGTCCGGGGCGTCAAGAGGTAAAGCCGGGATTGGTGCGGGGCGGAGCATGAGTGCACTCCTTGAAGGGGACGGCCCCCCGGCCGCTCTGCACCTCGACGCGGCGGCCTTCGCCGGTCTTCTGCACGCCCCGGCGACGGCCTCCCGCCGGACTGCCCGCCGGGGTCCGGCCCGGTCCGGCTGGGCTCCGCGCCGAGCCCGGCCCGGTCCCGCCGGGCTCGGCGCTGTTGAACAAGGGGTTCCGGGGCACTCGGGGTGGCGACGACTACCGGTCGAGGCAGCAGGAGGCATCCGTGGCCGTACGCCATCACCTGATCCGGGTCGGCCCGGGCGCCGTGTGGGACGTCCTCGCCGACGGCCACCGCTACGCGGAGTGGGTGGTGGGCACCTCCGAATCCCACCCCGTACGCGGGCACTGGCCCCGCAAGGACGCGGCGATCCGCTACGAAGTCCGGCTCGGCCCGGTGCGGCTCACCAACGAGACCACCGTCCGCTCTTGCGAGGAAGGCACCCGGCTGGAGCTGGAGGCCCATGCAGGTCCCCTCGGCACGGCCCGCATCGCCATCGAGCTGCGGCCCTGGGGCGAGCACTGCCTGGTGATCGTGGACGAGCACCCCCTGCGGGGCGCCGGC
Source organism: [Streptosporangium] indianense (assembly GCF_021474405.1). Lineage (GTDB taxonomy): Bacteria > Actinomycetota > Actinomycetes > Streptomycetales > Streptomycetaceae > Streptomyces > Streptomyces indiaensis. The sequence continues at coordinate 42,433 of NZ_JAKEIO010000061.1, read as the reverse complement.
GGCCGGCTGCACAACATCGGATTCGAGGCGCTGATCCAGCTGCGCCACCGCGCCATGCTGGCCCGCCTGGCCAGGCTCTGCGAGGACGAGGCACGGATCCCGGGCGGTGCCCGCCGCCCGCTGGGCCAGGTGACCGTCGGACCCGACACCGGCGGAGCCCGCGATGCCTGACGCAGTGGTGATCGGCGCGGGCCCCAACGGCCTGGTCGCCGCCAACGTCCTCGCGGACGCCGGGTGGAGCGTGGAAGTGCTGGAGGAGCAGCCCGAACCGGGCGGCGCCGTGCGCCACGACCGAGGGGTCGACCCCGCGTTCGTCAACGACCTCTTCAGCTCCTTCTACCCCCTCGCCGCGGCATCGCCCGTCCTGGCCGCGCTGCACCCCGAGGAGCACGGGCTGCGCTGGAGCCACGCGCCCAGCGTGCTGGCCCACCCCCTCACCGACGGCAGCTGCGCCCTCCTGGACCGCAACGTCGACACCACCGCCGCGTCCCTCGACACCTTCGAGGCGGGCGACGGAGCCGCCTGGCGGCGACTGCACGAGGTGTGGCAGAGCCTGCGCCCCGACCTCCTGGACGCCCTGTTCACCCCGTTCCCGCCCGTCCGGGCCTCGGCGCGGCTGGCGCTGCGGCTGCGGGCCGCGGGCGGACTGCGCATGGCCCGCTCCCTGATGCTGCCGGTGCGCCGCCTGGGCGAGGAGGAGTTCCGCGGCCAGGGCGGGCGCCTGCTGCTGGCGGGCAACGCCCTGCACGCCGACCTCGCCCCCGAGTCGACGGGCAGCGGCGGCTTCGGCTGGCTGATGGCCATGCTGGGCCAGACCTACGGCTTCCCCGTCCCGGCCGGCGGCTCCGGCGCGCTGACCTCGGCCCTGGTGCACCGCCTGGAGTCCCGGGGCGGCCGGGTGCGCTGCGGGCAACGCGTGGAGCACGTCGTCGTCCGGGGCGGCCGGGCCGTCGGTGTCCGCACGGCCCCCGGTGACGCGGTCCGGGCCCGCCGGGCGGTGCTGGCGGACGTGTCCGCGCCCGCCCTGTACGGCGAGCTCCTCGACCCGCAGCACCTGCCCGCGCAGGTCCTCGACGACCTGCGGCGCTTCCAGTGGGACTTCGCCACGTTCAAGGTCGACTGGGCACTCGACGGCCCGGTGCCCTGGCAGGCCGAGCAGGCGTCGCGGGCCGGAACCGTGCACCTCGCCGACGGCATGGACGAGCTCACCCGCTTCGCCGCGCAGATCGCCATGCGGGAGGTGCCCGACCGGCCGTTCCTGATCTTCGGCCAGATGACCACCTCCGACACCACTCGTTCGCCCCTGGGCACCGAATCGGCGTGGGCCTACACCCACATCCCCCACGAGATCCGCGCCGACGCCGCCGACGAGGGCATCACCGGCCGCTGGGGCACCAAGGACCAGGAGCTCATGGCCGACCGCATGGAACGCCAGGTGGAACGCTTCGCGCCCGGCTTCCGTTCGCTGATCCGCAGCCGCCGCATCCTGGCGCCCCCGACGCTGGAGGCGCTCGACGGCAATCTCGCGGGCGGCGCCATCAACGGCGGCACCACCGCCCTGCACCAGCAGCTCGTCTTCCGGCCCCTGCCCGGCACCGGCCGCCCCGAGACCCCGGTACGGGGCCTGTACCTCGCCTCCTCCGGAGCCCATCCGGGCGGCGGAGTGCACGGAGCGCCCGGGGCCAACGCCGCCCGGGCCGCCCTGCGCCGCAACCGGCCCCCCGGCCTGGCCCGGGCCCAGCGGCTCCTCGCCCATCGCGACCGCTCCGGAGCCAGGCGCTGATCCCTCGGGGGACGGGACCGACGCCGGAAGGAAGGGCAGCCCATGCGCAGCAGCCCGCTCGCCGAGCGCACGATCGTCGTCACCGGAGCCGCCCGGGGCGTGGGCGCGGCCCTGGCCCGCGAAGTCGCCCGGCGCGGCGCCCGGGTGGCGCTCGTCGGCCACGAGAAGGCCGCCCTGGAGACGGTGGCCGCCTCACTGCCGGGCCCGGCCCTCGCCCTGGAGGCCGACGTCACCGACCTGTCGGCGCTGGAAGCCGCGGCGCAAGCCGTGCGGGACGGTCTCGGCCGCCCGTCGGCCGTGGTGGCCAACGCCGGGATCGCCGAGGGCGGCTCGCTGCTCGCCTCGGACCCGGACGCCTGGAGCCGCGTGATCGACGTCAACCTCACCGGCAGCGCCCGGACGGCCCGGGCGTTCCTGCCGGACCTGCTCGACACGGCGGGCTACTTCCTCCAGGTCGCCTCCCTGGCCTCGATCGGCGCCGCACCCTTGATGAGCGCCTACTGCGCCTCCAAGGCAGGGGCCGAGGCCTTCGCGCACTCCCTGCGGGCGGAGGTGGCGCACCGCGGGGTCGGGGTCGGTATCGCCTACCTCAACTGGACGGACACCGACATGATCCGCGACGCCGACCGGTACGCGGTCCTGCGCGAGCTGCGCCTGCACATGCCTGCGCCGGCCCGCCGCGTGTACCCGGTGGAGGTCGTCGCCGCCCGCCTGGTCAGAGGCATGGAACGGCGGCGTACGGCGGTCTACGCCCCGGCCTGGCTGCGGCTCGCCCAGCCGATACGCCCCGCCATGCCCCCGGTGGTCCTGCGCGTGGCGCGCCGCGCCCTGCCTCGCCTGGAGGCCGAGGGCCCGGTCCGCTACACCGGCCCCCTCGGCGCCGGCGGCCAGGCCGACCGCGCGGCATCGGGCCAAGCCTCCTGACTCCGGCGGCACGGCAAGGCGGGGGCCCGGCCGCGCCCGGTGTCCGGGACGGCGCGGCCCGGGCGGGCACGTCCCCCGGTCGGCACTGCCATGCCGGACACTGGGCAGCAGGAGAAGGGAGGCCGACCGTGCTGACCGGAGTGCGTGAACAGCTGGGCCAGGCCCTGTTCCGCCGGGTCGCCGGGCCCGGCGGGCCCGCGACCCGGGCCCGCATCCACCACACGCCCGGGCCCCGGTGGTTCGGGCCGGACCGGCCCATCCGCACGGTCCACGGCGACGCCTCGATGTTCATCGGCGAGCTGACCGCCCTGCTCCTGCAGTCCCTGCACCCCCTGGCGATGGCGGCGGTCGCCGGCCACTCCGGCTTCCGCGGCGACCCGTGGGGCCGGCTGCAGCGCACCAGCACCTTCCTGGCCGTGACCACGTACGGCACGGCCGCCGACGCGCAGCAGGCGGTCGACCACGTGCGCGGCATCCACGAGCGGATCCGCGGCACCACGGGCGACGGCGTGCCGTACCACGCGGCCGACCCTCACCTGCTCGGCTGGGTGCACGCCGCCGAGACGGACAGCTTCCTGCGCGCCCACGAACGCTACGGGGCCCGGCCCTTGGACGCCGCCGGCTACGACGCCTACGTCGCCGACACCGCGCGCGTCGCCGAGGCGCTGGGGGTGGTCGACCCGCCCCGCGACCGCGGCGAACTGGCCGAGCGCCTGGCCGTGTACCGGCCCGAACTGCGGGCCACGCCCGAGGCCCGGGCGGCCGCCCGCTTCCTGCTGCTCCGCCCTCCGCTGCCCCTGGCCGTCCGGCCCTTCTACGGCGGGCTGGCCGCGAACGCCGTCACCCTGCTCCCGCCCTGGGCGCGCGGCCTGCTGTGGCTCCCCCGGGTACCGGTCGTCGAGGACCTCGCCGTGCGTCCCACCGGCCGGGCCCTGACCCGGACCATCCGCTGGGCCATGGCACCGGCCCGGGAACAGATCTGACGCCACGCCACGCCACGCGGCGCATCCGCTCAGGGCCGCCACCCCAGCGCCCGCGAGATCCCGCGCGCCGCCACCCGCACCGCCGGGGCCAGGACCGGCACTCGCGCGTCGGCGTGGGGCACCACGATCGACACGGCGGCGGTCACGCCGCCGTGGGCACGATGTTCTCCTCCCGGCCGTGCTCCAGCAGATGGCGCAGCGCGGCCTCGACGGGCGCCTTGTCGTTGCTCGGCCCCTCGAACAGGTACTGCGTGTCCGGCATCACCGCGAGCGTGAAGCGGCGGATCGGGGCGCCAGGCCGGAGTCGCCGCCTCGGCGGTGATCCGAGGTGACCTCCTGGGGGGCTTCCCAGGGGCGGAGGGCGATCAGGGGATCGAGCGGTGCGTCGGTCATGACCATTCCGAAGTCGGTGCGCTGGGTCCGGGGGGCCCGGGCAGGACACGGCCCTGCAGGCCCCATGCGGGGTCGACGGGGATACCGAGACGGTCCAGGACGGTGGGGGCGATGTCGATGAGGCGGGGGTTGTCGAGCGGGGTGCCTGAGAGTTGGCGGGGGTTGTCGAGCGGGGTGCCTCCTGGGCATCCGTGGGCTCCGCGCTCGGCGAGGACGACGAAGACCTCCCGCTCGGCACGCGAGTCGCCGCCGTGGCCACCGGAGTCGAGGTGACCGTGGTCCGTGGTGACCAGCACGGTCCACCGCTCCCCGGCGCGCCCCGGATCCGATCGCCGCGCGTCGATCGCCGCCAGCAGCCGCCCGAGGTGGGCGTCCTGTGCGAGAAGGGCCCGGTCGTAGGCGGGGGAGAGGGGCCCGGTGGCGTGGCCGGCCTCGTCGGTGGCGCCGAAGTACACGAACAGGGCGTCCGGGTCGCCCCGGGTGAGCCAGCGCAGGGCGGTGCGGGCGACGCGGCGGTCCGCCCTCTCGTAGCCCCGGAACTCGCCGTTGTGGCGCACCCGTCGGCCGATGGTCCGGCCCAGGGTGCCGCGGCGGACCAGGGCCGGCCAGGACACCGCGACGGCCGTGCGCAGACCGGGCCGGGTGCGGGCGGCACGGGTCAGGAAGTCGGGGTAGCGGGTGTAGTCGGCGCCTTTGAAATCGTTGCCGGTGACCCCGTGGCGGTCGGGCCACACCCCGGTGAGGATGCTCGACCAGCCGGGGCCGGAGTCGGTGAAGGCCGCGGTGCTCGACGGCTCGCCGTCGGGCCGGCCGTAGGGCAGCAGGCTCGTGCCGACGGCACCCGCCGCCATCAGGGCGTGCAGTACCGGGGCATTGGCGGGCGAGCGGGTCAGGCGGTCGTAGCGCAGGCCGTCCATGCCGATGACGAGGACCTTGGGGCGTCGGGCCTCGGTGTTGACGTCCGTCACAGGGTGCCTCTCTTGAATGGCTGCCAGAAGAGCTCGGGACCGGCCGCCGGATTCTGACCGCGCGCCCGCTGTGGCTGGTCGCGCAGTTCCCCGCGCCCCTGAAGGGCACGGCCCTTCAGGGCGTCAACTGCCCTGTACCGCTCCCTCCGTCGAGTACGGCGCGCTCCGCCAGCGGCCAGCCGCCGAGGGACGCCGCGAGGAAGCTCGCGCCGAAGACGTCTCCGGCACCCGTCGCCTCCAGGACCTCGGTGTCCAGGGCCGGGACCTCGGCGTACTCGCCGGTGATCTGGTCGACGGCGAGGGCGCCGTCCCCGCCGCGGGTCACCACGGCGACCGGCACCAGCTCGGACAGGGTGCCGAGCGCGGCCATCGCGCTGTCGGTGCGGGTGTAGGCCATCGCCTCGGTCTCGTTCGGGAGGAACGCGTGGCACAGGGCCAGTTGCTCCAGCAGGGCCGTCGGCCACTCCTGGGTGGGATCCCAGCCGACGTCGGCGTAGGTCCGGGTGCCGTTGGCGGCGGCCTTCGCGAGCCACTCGCGCGGCTCGGCCTCGAGGTGCACCAGGGCGGTCCGCGCGTCGGGCGGGCCGCCCATCAGTACGCCCTGCGTGTAAGGGGGCTGCTGGCCGTGGGTGAGCAGGGCCCGGTCGTGACCGCAGGCGACGGAGACCGTGACCGGCGTGGGCCAGCCGTCCGCCGTCCGGGAGAGCGAGAGGTCGACGTGTTCCTGGTCTCTCAGGACGTCCCGGCAGTGCTCGCCGTAGAAGTCGTCTCCGAACACCGTGGCCGGGCTGGTGCGCAGGCCGAAGCGGGACGCGGCGACCGCGAGGTTCGCGATGCCGCCCGGGCCGCAGCCCATGCCCCGGGTCCAGATCTCCTCGCCCGGGGCGGGCGGCCTGCCGAGCCCGGTGAGGACGAGGTCGTAGAAGAGCAGCCCGGTCAGCAGCACATCGGGCCGGTCGTCGTCCACGGATGTGTCCTCTCACTCGCTGCTTCGACGGAGATCGTCAGAACTCTTCATTTCGGTGACCGAAATCGTGCGCTGCTTCGCGAGATTGGTCAATACGCGAGCAGAAATGAGCATGGTGATGATTGGAGATGACGAGTAATGTGCACGCCGTGCTGGCTGAACGACGACACCAACTCATCCTTCGGGCCCTGCGGGCCGGTGGCCCCGCGGCCGTGACCGACCTTTCGGAGCAGCTGGGCGTGAGCCCCGCCACCATCAGGCGTGACCTGGTGAAACTCGAAGAGGACGGACTGCTCACGCGGGTGCACGGCGGCGCCGTCGTGGAGGAGGGCGACCAGCCCTTCGCCGAGGTCGCCGAGGTGCGCGTGTCCGAGAAGGACGCCATAGCCGAACGCGCCGCCGCGATGATCAGGGACGGCCAGTCGGTGCTGCTCGACATCGGGACCACGGCCTACCGCCTGGCCCGGCAGCTGCACGGACGGCGGCTCACCGTGATCACCAGCAACCTGGTGGTCTACGAGGAGCTCGCCGACGACGAGGGCATCGAACTGGTCCTGCTCGGCGGCATGGTCCGCCGCGAGTACCGCTCCCTGGTCGGTTTCCTCACCGAGGACAACCTGCGCCAGCTGCACGCCGACTGGCTCTTCCTCGGCACCAGCGGGGTGCGGCCCGGCGGACAGGTCATGGACACGACGGTCGTGGAGGTGCCGGTCAAGCGGGCCATGATCAAGGCCGGCGAGAAGGTGGTGCTGCTCGCCGACGCGGCGAAGTTCCCCGGGCACGGGATGGCGAAGGTCTGCGGTCCCGAGGACCTGGACGCGGTGGTGACGAACGCGCCGGTCGACGCGGCGACACAGGCTTCCTTCCAGGAGGCGGGCGTCGAGGTCGTCGTGGCGGGAAAGGTGCAAGCGTGAGACTGACGATTCTGGGCGGCGGAGGATTCCGCGTACCCCTGGTGTACGGAGCGCTCCTCCAGGACCACGCCGAGGGCCGGGTGACCCATGTCGTCCTGCACGATCCGGACGCCGGACGGCTGTCGGCGGTGACACGCGTCCTCGCCGAACAGGCGGCCGGCGTCCCCGACGCCCCCGGGGTGAGCGCCACCACCGACCTCGACGACGCCCTGCGCGGTGCCGACTTCGTGTTCTCCGCGATCCGCGTCGGCGGCCTGGAGGGACGCGCGAACGACGAACGCGTCGCCCTGGCCGAAGGCGTGCTCGGCCAGGAGACGGTGGGCGCGGGCGGCATCGCCTACGGCCTGCGCACGGTCCCGGTCGCCGTCGACATCGCGCGACGGGTCGCCCGGCTCGCGCCCGACGCCTGGGTCATCAACTTCACCAACCCCGCCGGTCTGGTCACCGAGGCCATGTCCCGCCACCTCGGCGACCGTGTCATCGGCATCTGCGACTCCCCGGTCGGCCTCGGCCGCCGCATCGCCCGGGTGCTCGGCGTGAAGAACCCGGCGGAGGCGTGGATCGACTACGTCGGGCTCAACCACCTCGGCTGGGTGCGCGGCCTGCGCGTCGCCGGCCGGGACGAGCTCCCGCGCCTGCTCGCCGACCCCGACCTGCTCGGCTCGTTCGAGGAGGGCAAGCTCTTCGGCGCCGACTGGCTGCGCTCCCTGGGCGCGATCCCCAACGAATACCTGCACTACTACTACTTCAACCGCGAGGCCGTCCGCGCCTACCAGCAGGCCGAGAAGACCCGCGGCGCCTTCCTGCGCGACCAGCAGGCCCGCTTCTACGCCGAGATGCGCGACCCGGACGCCCCCGCCCTCGCCGTCTGGGACCGCACCCGCGCCGAGCGCGAGGCCACGTACATGGCCGAGAACCGCGAGAGCGCGGGCGCCGGGGAACGCGAAGAGGACGACCTGTCCGGCGGCTACGAGAAGGTGGCCCTCGCCCTGATGCGGGCCATCGCCCGGGACGAGCGCACCACCCTGATCCTCAACGTGCGCAACCGGCGCACGCTGTCCGTCCTGGACGCGGAGGCCGTCATCGAGGTCCCCTGCCTGGTCGACGCCAACGGCGCCCACCCCGTCGCCGTCGACCCGCTGCCCGACCACGCCACCGGCCTGGTCTGCGCGGTCAAGGCCGTCGAGCGCGAGGTGCTGGCCGCGGCCGACTCCGGCTCCCGCGCCACCGCCGTGAAGGCCTTCGCGCTGCATCCGCTCGTCGACTCCGTCAACGTGGCCCGCAGGCTGGTCGAGGGCTACACCGAGGTCCATCCCGGGTTGGCGTACCTTAGGTGAACGCTATTCGGTAAGCGCTTTCCCCCACCGCTTCCCGTCTGCTCGCTCTTCCCGCTTCCTGGAGACATCCCATGCACGACGAAAGCCGCCGCATCGAGGAGCGCGTGAAGCGCCTTCACGACCAGCGCATCAAGACCGCGGTCTACGCCGCCACCGTCCCCTTCGAGGTGGCGGCCTGGCAGGCCCCGGGGGAGCCGGTCCCGTTCGAGGAGGCCGCCGCCGCCTCCTACGAGCCCTTCACGATGGGCACCCCGTGGGGTCCGCCCTGGGGCACCACCTGGTTCCGCATGCGCGGAAGGGTCCCCGAGGAATGGGCGGGCCGCCGCGTCGAGGCCGTCATCGACCTCGGCTTCGTCGGCGGCTGGCCCGGCAACCAGGCCGAGGCCCTGGTCCACCGCACCGACGGCACCCCCCTGAAGGCCGTCAACCCGCTCAACCAGTACGTGGCGATCGCCAACCCCGCCCGGGGCGGCGAGACGGTCGACTACCTGGTCGAAGCCGCCTCCAACCCGGACATCCTGGCGGACAACTTCTCCAGGGTCACCCCGCTCGGCGACAAGCTGACCGCGGGAGACAAGCCCCTCTACACCTTCCGCAGCGCCGACATCGCGATCCTCGACGAGGAGGTGTGGCACCTCGACCTCGACGTGCAGGTGCTGCGCGAGCTGATGCTGGAGCTCGGCGAGCACGACCCGCGCCGGCACGAGATCGCGCACGCCCTGGACCGGGCGATGGACCTGCTCGACCTGGACGACGTCTCCGGTTCCGCCCCGGCCGTCCGCGAGGCGCTGAAGCCGGCACTGTCCAAGCCCGCGCACGCCAGCGCGCACACGATCTCCGGCGTCGGCCACGCCCACATCGACTCCGCCTGGCTCTGGCCGATCCGCGAGACCAAGCGCAAGACGTCCCGCACCTTCTCCAACGTCACCTCGCTCGCCGACGAGTACGACGACTTCATCTTCGCCTGCTCCCAGGCCCAGCAGTACGAGTGGGTGCGCGACAACCACCCCAAGGTCTGGGCCCGCATCCAGGAGTCGGTCAAGAACGGCCAGTGGGCGCCGGTCGGCGGCATGTGGGTCGAGTCGGACGGCAACCTGCCCGGCGGCGAGGCCGTCGCCCGCCAGTTCGTCCACGGCAAGCGGTTCTTCATCGAGCACTTCGGCATCGAGACCAAGGGCGTGTGGCTGCCGGACTCCTTCGGCTACAACGCGGCCTACCCGCAGATCGCCAAGCTCGCCGGCAACGAGTGGTTCCTCACCCAGAAGATCTCCTGGAACCAGACCAACAGGTTCCCCCACCACACCTTCTGGTGGGAGGGCATCGACGGCACCCGCATCTTCACGCACTTCCCGCCCGTCGACACCTACAACGCCCGCTTCAGCGGCGAGGAGATGTCCCGCGCGGTCCGCAACTACCAGGAGAAGGGCGGCGCCTCCCGCTCACTCGCGCCCTTCGGCTGGGGCGACGGCGGTGGCGGCCCCACCCGCGAGATCATGGAACGCGCCCGCCGGCTGGCGAACCTGGAGGGATCCCCGAAGGTCGTCGTCGAACACCCCGACGAGTTCTTCGCCAAGGCCCGCGAAGAGTACCCGGACGCCCCCGTGTGGGTCGGCGAGCTCTACCTGGAGCTGCACCGCGCCACCTACACCTCCCAGGCCCGCACCAAGCAGGGCAACCGCCGCTCCGAGCACCTCCTGCGCGAGGCCGAACTCTGGGCGACCACGGCCGCCCTGCACGCCCCCGGCTACACCTATCCGCACGAGAAGCTGGACCGGCTGTGGAAGACGGTGCTGCTGCACCAGTTCCACGACATCCTGCCCGGCTCCTCCATCGCCTGGGTGCACCGCGAGGCCGAGGCCGAGTACGCCCGCGCCGCCCGGGAACTGCACGCGCTGACCGCGCAGGCGCTCGCCGCACTGGGCACCGGCGGGACCCGCGTCTTCAACACCGGCCCCTACGACCGCGCCGAAGTGGTCCGCACCGCCGACGGCACACCGGTGTACGTGCAGGTGCCGGCGAGCGGCTCCGCGCCCCTGGCCGACACCGCGCCCCCGCAGCCGGTGACCGTGGACGGCCGGGTCCTCGACAACGGACTGGTCCGGGTGGAGGTCGCCGAGGACGGCACGCTTTCCTCCGTCCGCGACCTGCGCACCGGCCGCGAGGTCCTCGCCGAGCCGGGCAACCTGCTCCGCCTGCACACCGACCTGCCCAACTACTGGGACGCCTGGGACATCGACAAGCACTACAAGAACCGCTACACCGACCTCCTGGACGCCTCGTCCGTCACCGTCGTCGAGCAGGACCCGCTGATCGGCGCCATCCGCGTCGAACGGTCCTTCGGCAAGGGCTCCACGATCATCCAGACGATCACCGTCCGCGCCGGCAGCCCCCGCATCGACTTCGAGACGGACATCGACTGGCACGAGACCGAGAAGATCCTCAAGGCGGCCTTCCCGGTCGACATCCGTGCCCCGCACTCCTGCGCCGAGATCCAGTTCGGCCACATCCAGCGCCCCACCCACACCAACACCAGCTGGGAGGCGGCCCGCTTCGAGGTCTCCGGCCACCGCTGGGTGCACCTCGGCGAACCCGGCTACGGCGTCGCCGTCATCAACGACTCGACGTACGGGCACGACGTCTCCCGCACGGTCCGGGAGGACGGCGGCACCACGACCACCGTCCGCCTGTCCCTGGTCCGCGCCCCGCGCATCCCGGACCCCGAGGCCGACCAGGGCCGCCACCGCTTCACCTACGCCCTGCTGCCGGGCGCGACCATCGAGGACGCCGTCGCCGAGGGCTACGCCCTCAACCTGCCGCTGCGGGTGGCCGACGCGGCCGGTGCCCCCGAACCGGTCGTCTCCACCGAGGGCGAGGGCATCACCGTGGAAGCGGTCAAGCTCGCCGACGACGCCTCCGGCGATGTCGTCGTACGGCTCTACGAGTCCCGTGGCGGCCGCGCCACCGGCACCCTGCGCACCGGGTTCCCGCTCGCCGGCGCCCGGATCACCGACCTGCTGGAACGCCCGCTGGAGGACGCGGAGATCACCGACGGGGCCGTCGCCGTCGCGCTGCGCCCCTTCCAGATCCTCACCCTGCGCCTGCGAAGGGGCTGACCGCCGGGGGCGACAGCCGACGTGCTGTTCGTCTTCACCCCGGGCGCGGGACGCTTCGACTGTCTGCGGCTACCGGGCCGGGTGATGCGCGGCGACGCCGACCCGCAGGAGATCAAGGACTCCTCGGAACGCTTCGACCACCACTACGTCGACAGCCCGGTGCGGCGCGAGGCGCTCGCGGCCAGGCCCGGGAGCGGCGCCGCCTGAACCGCCGACCCGATGGCGCCGGCCTGCTCGGGTGCAGCGGGCGAGGGCACCGCCGGGAGCGGCTCGGCCACCTCAGGCCGCTGCTGGGGCAGCGACACCGGCCGCAGCGGGCGCGGCCCCGACACCACCGTGTAGTCCTGGCCCAGGAACGGCGGCTCCATCTCGCCCGGGTCCTCGCCGAGGGCCAACTGCACAGCCGCCCACGGCGCGTTGACACCGCACTGGGACAGCTGGTGCAGGCCGCCGGCCGGGCGGGTGTTGACGTCCATCAGCACCGCCCGGTCGCCGAACATCCGGAACTGGATGTTGGACAGGTAGTGCAGACCGAAACCCTCCGCGATCCGCCGGGCCGGCTCCAGCCACTGCTCGTGCAGCGTGAAGCCGCGGCGGCGGCCGTTCTTGGTGCGGCCCACCGCCAGCCGGACCCGGTTGTCCGGGCCGGTCAGGCAGTCCACCGACACCTCGGGCTGCTCCAGGCGCGGCATCACCAGCCAGTCCACCGGCTCCCCGTCCCGCCGCAGCGCCTCCAGCACCAGATCGAGCGGCACGTACGGGCTCGGGAAACCGCTCAGATGCATCAGGGAGAAGGGCGTACGCGTGATCACGCGGAAGCCCACCCCGCCGGCCCCGGACGCCGGCTTGAAGCACGCCTTGTGCCCGCCCGCCTCCAGCTCCTCCACCGCGGCGACCAGTTCCTCCTCCGAGCGGACCCGGTACCACGGCGGCACCGGCACACCGATCGCCTGGACCGCCTCGTAGGCGATCACCTTGTCGTGGAAGACGGCCACGGCCTCGGGCGGCGGCGCCAGAACCGCCGTGCCGGCCGCCTCGAACTCGGCGCGGTGCGCCACGACCGCCGACTGGTGCAGCCGGGGCACGAACACGTCGATGCCCCGCCGCGCGCACTGGTCCAGCGCGTACTCGACGTACCCGGCGGGGGAGAGGTTCTCGGGCTCCAGCTCGGCGGTGTCGGCGGCGGCCAGCACCGGCGAGTCGGGGTCGCCGTGCGTGGCATGGATCTCGACCGCCCGGTCGCTGGGATTCCTCCGCAGCTGATCCATGAAGAACACGTTCTCCGCGTACGTGCGGTTGAGCCAGACGCGTACGCGAGAGACCATGCAGGCCGCCTTTCACGGTTCGCGGGCAGGGCTGAGCAGCCCGTGCCCGGGCAGGAGAAGGGAGGGACACCAAACCGCCCCTGAAAGGGACGTTCGTAGCGGTGGTGTTGGGCCAGATCATACGGCTTCGGTGAGCTCCCTCGTGCAACGCGCGTGTGAAGGAATTCTCCGCCCGCCGCCCCCGGGCCGCCCTTGTCCCGGTCACACGGATGTGATCTCTTGGTGGCGTCCGCATGGACGGAGGGGGCGAGAGGTGACATCGACGGCCGGTGGCGCCGCACAACTGCTGGCCATCAGCGATCTGCACATCGGTTACCCGGAGAACCGCGCCCTGGTCGAGGGCATGCGGCCCGGCACGGATGACGACTGGCTGCTGGTGGCCGGGGACGTCGCCGAGACCGTGGCGGACATCCGCTGGGCCCTGAAGACGCTCGCGGGCCGTTTCCGCAAGGTCGTCTGGGTGCCCGGAAACCACGAGCTGTGGACCCGTCCGAGCGACGCCGTCCCCCTGCGCGGTGTCGCCCGCTACACCCACCTCGTCGAGATGTGCCGCGACCTCGGTGTGACGACACCCGAGGACCCCTACCCCGTCTGGGAGGGCCCCGGCGGCCCGGTGGTCGTCGCCCCGCTGTTCCTGTTGTACGACTACTCGTTCCTGCCGGCCGGCTGCACCACCAAGGAACAGGGCCTGGAGTACGCGCAGGGCACCGGGATCGTGTGCACCGACGAGTACCTGCTGCACCCCGACCCCTACCCGAGCCGGGAGGCCTGGTGCCGGGCACGGGTCGCCGAGACCGAACGCAGACTCGCCGGCCTGCCCGGCGACCTGCCGGTGATCCCGGTCAACCACTACCCGCTGCACCGGCATCCGATGGACGTGCTGTGGCACCCCGAGTTCGCCATGTGGTGCGGCACGGACCTGACCGCCGACTGGCACCGCAGGTTCCGCGTGCCCGCCATGGTCTACGGCCATCTGCACATCCCCCGTACCACCTTCCACGACGGCGTGCGCTTCGAGGAGGTGTCGGTGGGCTATCCGCGTGAGTGGAGCAAACGGTCCCAGCCGCCGGGGCGGCTGCGGCGCATCCTGCCGGAGGAGGGCGAGGAGCGGTGATCGAGGAGCTGCTGCCGCAGACGGTGGTCACCGTCGAGGCGTACGGCAACGCGGAGGCGGACACCCCGCTGTACCCCGAGGAGGAGGCGCTCCTGACACGGGCGGTCGCCAAGCGGCGCAGGGAGTTCGCCGTCGTGCGCTCCTGCGCCCGCAGGGCCATGGAGAAGCTCGGTGTGCCGCCGCAGCCGATCCTGCCCGGGGAGCGCGGTGCCCCCGGTTGGCCGGCCGGGCTGGCCGGCAGCATGACCCACTGCGACGGCTACTGCGCCGCCGCGCTGGTCCGCGCCACCGACCTGGCGTCCCTCGGCATCGACGCCGAGGTCCACGGACCGCTGCCCGAAGGCGTCCTGCCGTCGGTGTCCCTGCCGGCCGAGGCCGACCGACTGCGGCGGCTCGCGGCCGGACACCCCGACATCCACTGGGACCGGCTGCTGTTCAGCGCGAAGGAGTCCGTCTACAAGGCGTGGTTCCCCCTCACCGGGAAGTGGCTGGACTTCATGGAGGCCGACATCGAGCTCACCCCCGACGGCACCTTCCGCGCGGACCTGCTCGTCCCCGGACCCCGGGTGGGCACCCGCCGCCTGGACCACTTCGACGGCCGCTGGACGGCGGGGCGGGGCCTGATCGCGACGGCGATCGCGGTACCGCACGCCTGAACCCGCCGCGCGGGACCCGCCCCCGGGGCGGGCCCCGTTCAGCTGCCCGGCTCCGGGCACCACTGCTCCAGGAGGCGGAAGAACTCCTCCTCGTTGCCGGTCAGGCCGGCGCGCTCCAGGGCCTGCTCCGCCTCGGCGAGCACCGCCGGCGGGACGAGCGGCGGTCCGCCCTCCCGGTCGAAGGCGGCCCGGACGGTGTGCAGCAGCCGCAGATAGGCCTGGACGGCGGTGCGTTCACGATCGGTCAGAACGGCGGTGGGCATCGATCGGCTCTCCCCGTGTCGGCGTCGTCGGTCCCGCGCCTCGCGGCGCGTACGCCTCCGCACAGCGGTGGCGCACCTCCAGCTTGCCGCCCACCACTGACAATCCGGTCCCGCCGCCTTCCGGTTCGCCCGCTCGGCGCAGGACGCAGCACGTCACCGCGCCGGGGGCCCCTCAGCCCTGCGGTCCGCGATACCCCAGAGACGCCTCGATCCGCCCCGCCAGATGGTCCCGCTGCACCGGCCCCCGCGACGACGAACCGGCGAGCCATGCACGGCACTTGCTGGCGAGCAGCAGGCCGAAGCTCTCGGCCTCCTTCTCGTCGTCGAGGTCGAAACGGGTACGGGCGGCGACCTTCAGCACGGTCGCCTGGAGATCGGCCCCGTCGTCGAGGAGCCGGGCCGCCACGGCAGCGCCCTCGACGTGGTGGGAGCAGTGCCCCGCCTTCATGTGCCACAGCTCATGGCCCAGGATCACCAACTGATGCTCGGGGGCGGTGCGTTCCTCGATGACCACGAGGTCCTGCTCGGCCATGTCCAGCCACAGCCCGCTGGCCGTCCCGGGCGGGAACGCGGCGGTGCGGAAGCGGACGGGGCGGCCGCGGCGTCTGCTCATGCCGTCGCACAGGGCGGCGTACAGCTCGTCGGGCCGGGCCGGCGCGGGGAGGGTCAGCTCCGCGACCAGCTCGCCGCACAGGCGGCGCATTTCCCTACCGATGCCCACAGTTCTCCCCACGGTCACGACTCGGGCCGCTTGACGCTCTCCAGGAGCATGTCCAGCCACTCCGCGACCTTGTCGCGGTGCTGGTCGGTGGGCAGTTGCGCGGCACGCCAGGCGATGCCGCGCACGCCGTGGTCCTGCAGCAGCCGTTCCAGCGGGTCGTCCGCCGCCGCGGCCGCCTGCCGCTCACGGTCGGCGAGCTTCTGCAGCAGCTCCTGCTCGGTGTGCTGGAGGGCGCTCACGAGTGCCTCGGGGTCCTCGGCGGTCAGGAAACCGGCGTGCACCCGGAAGAACCGCTGGAGGGCGTCGCAGTGCTCCATGGTCGGCCGCCGGTCGCCGTTGATGAGGGCGCCGGCCTGCTGGCGGGACATCCCGGCGCCGTCGGCGATCTCCTGCTGGGTGTACTTGCGGCCGTTGGGCTTGAGCCGGGTCCGGCGCAGCAGGTCCAGCCGCTGCAGGAACCGGGCCTGGACGTCGGGCTCACCCGCAGGACGGCCACTGAGCAGGGCCTTGATGACGGGGTCCGGGACTCCGGAGGCGACGGACAGCCTGCCGACGTCGAAGACCTCGGCGTGCGGCACGCCGAGCCGGTCGGCGAGCGCGCCGACCCGGGAGACGACCGCCGGCAGCACGGCCGTAGGCGTGACGCCCGGACCTTCGACGAAGCCACCCGTCACCGACAGATCTCCTACGTATCTCACAGGCTTCTCACACGTGGATGCCGTGACCTACCCCGGCGTTAACTTCCCGGAGCGTAGCCGGTGCTTCGAACTCACATCCAGGTCTCGCCACAACTGTGGCCAATTTCAGCCGTCAACAGCCACGGAATGCCACGATAGTTGACACACCTCAGCTCGGAGCAGCAGGATCGGGGCGCCGCGTCAAGGCCGCACAGGCAAGAGGGGTGACCTCCCGATGGCATATCAGGCAGGAGGGCAGCGGCCGGCACCGCGGCCCGTCCCCGAGACTCCCGAGGCCCAGGCCTACCTGGAGGACTACGCCGAGCTCCTGGAGGGTTTCTCCTTCCCCTCGCTCGTGGTCGACCACTGCTGGGACGTGGTGCTGGCCAACGGCGCCTTCCGGTCACTTTTCCGCGAGGTCGGCCCGCATCCGACCGCGATGCCGGATGACAACTTCCTCAGGTTCGTCCTCTTCCATCCCGACGCGCCCACGGTGCTCGGCGACCACGAGGCGAGCTGGTGCCTGCCGATGCTCGCGCACTTCGCGCGGACCGTGGACGGCCACGGCGCCGACCACGGTCTGCAGGCCATCCGCCGCGACATAGCCCAGGACCCGATCATGGAGGCCGCCTACCGGCACGGCCTGCCGCACTGGATCCGCGCGGTCGGGGAGGGCGCCGTCGAGCAGGACGGAGCCGTCCGGCCCCTCGTGCATCCGGATCCGCACCGGGGCGCCACCGAGTGCCGGATCGTCGTAGAGACGTCCAGGGCGCTCGAGGAACTGGGCTGCGCCCGGGTCACGTTCGTTCTGCGCGAGGCCCGCCGCTCCACGTCCCGCGAGCGCCGCACCCGCCGTACCGCCTCCCACCTGAGGGTCGTCCCCACGGCCGACTGACCGTCACCGGGTGACCCCCCCGGCGTGTCGGCACCCTTGCTCGACCAGGTGGCCAGTCCACTTGGTCGGCACCCTTTCCCCGCCCTGTGGTGTGTGACATAGTACTGCTGTGAGCGAGTCGCTGACCTGCGATGTCGTGGTGGTCGGGGCCGGAGTGGTCGGCGCCGCCACCGCCCTGTACGCGGGCCGGGCGGGCCTGGACACCGTCGTGGTGGACCGGGGCCCGGTGGCCGGCGGCACGACCGGAGCGGGGGAGGGGAACCTCCTCGTCTCCGACAAGGAACCCGGACCCGAGCTCGAACTCGCCCTGCTGTCCTCCCGGCTGTGGGCCGCCCTGGCCCGTGAGGGGCTGGGCCGGGCCGTCGAGTACGAGGCCAAGGGCGGTGTCGTCGTCGCCGGCACCGACCGGGCCCTGGCCGGGCTGGAGAAACTCGCCGCGGAGCAGCGCGCGGCGGGGGTGGAGGCCGTCCCGGTGCCGCCCGACGCACTCACCGACCTGGAGCCGTATCTGGCCCCCGGCCTCGCGGGCGGCATGCACTACCCGCAGGACGCGCAGGTGATGCCCGCCCTCGCGGCGGCGCACCTGCTGCGCGCCTCGAAGGCCCGGGTCCTCACCGGGCGGGAGGTGACCGGGGTCCTGCGCGGACCGGACGGCGCGGTGCGCGGGGTGCGGACCGACCGGGGCGTCCTGCACGCGCCCGCGGTCGTCAACGCGGCCGGCACCTGGGGCGGCGAGGTCGCGGCCCGCGCCGGGGTGTCCCTGCCGGTCCTGCCCCGGCGGGGCTTCGTCCTGGTCACCGAACCACTGCCGCCCCGCATCCGGCACAAGGTGTACGCCGCCGACTACGTGGCCGACGTCGCCAGCGACTCGGCGGCACTGCATACCTCACCGGTGGTGGAGGGCACCCCGGCCGGACCGGTCCTCATCGGCGCCAGCCGCGAACGCGTCGGCTTCGACCGGTCGCTGTCCCTCCCCGCGCTGCGCGCACTCGCGGCCGGGGCGACCGGGCTCTTCCCCTTCCTCGCCGGAGTCCGGGCCCTGCGGACGTACGCCGGCTTCCGGCCGTATCTGCCGGACCATCTGCCCGCGATCGGCCCGGATGCGAGGGCGCCCGGGCTGTTCCACGCCTGCGGGCACGAGGGCGCGGGTATCGGTCTGGCCACCGGCACCGGGCATCTCCTCGCGCAGGTGCTGAGCGGCCGGACGCCCGATCTGGACCTCTTCCCCTTCCGGCCCGACCGTTTCACCGAGGAGGCCGAGTGAATCCGCTGGAGCTCGCGGGGGCCAGGCCCGGCCCCGCCTTCACGGTCACGTTCGACGGGCGGCCCGTCGAGGCGCTGCCCGGGCAGACGGTCGCCGCCGCGCTGTGGGCGGCGGGCGTCACCTCCTGGCGCTCCACCCGGTCACAGGGCCGTCCGCGCGGGGTGTTCTGCGGGATCGGCGTCTGCTTCGACTGCCTGGTGACCGTCAACGGCCTCCCCAACCGGCGGGCCTGCCTGGTGCCGGTGCGGCCCGGGGACGTGATCGCCACGCAGGACGGGACGGGCCAGGAGGAGGCGTGCCATGCGGACTGACCTCGCCGTGGTCGGCGCCGGACCGGCCGGGCTCGCCGCCGCCCTCGCCGCCTGCGCGCGCGGCGTGCGCGTCACGCTCGTCGACGCCGCCGCACAGCCCGGCGGTCAGTACTACCGGCAGCCCGCCGCCGGACTGGGCGCCGCGCGGCCCGAGGCGCTGCACCACCGGTGGCGGACCTGGAAGCGGCTGCGGGACGGACTGGCCGCACATGCCGTACACGTGCTGACGGACCACCACGTCTGGAGTGCGGAGCGCACTCCGGACGGCTTCACCGTGCACGCGCTGCTCGGCCCGGAGCAGGACCAGCCCGTCGAGGTGCGCGCCCGCGCCGTGCTCCTGGCCACCGGCGGCTACGAGAAGGTGCTGCCGTTCCCCGGCTGGACCCTCCCCGGCGTCGTCACGGCCGGCGGCGCCCAGGCCATGCTCAAGGGCGGGCTGGCCGTGCCGGGGCGCCGAGCGGTCGTGGCCGGGACCGGGCCGCTGCTGCTGCCCGTGGCGACCGGGCTCGCGGCCGCCGGCGTCGAGGTCGCCGCGCTCGTCGAGTCGGCCGGCCCGGGCCGTCTCGCCCGCCACGGCCGGGCCCTGGCCGGCAAGCTCCCGGAGGGCGCCGGATACGCCGCCCGGCTGCTGCGCCACCGCGTCCCGGTCCTCACCCGCCACACCGTCGTCCGTGCCCACGGCGACGACCGGCTGACCGGCGTCACGGTCGCCTCCCTCGACGCCGAGGGCCGGGTCCGGCCCGGCACCGAGCGGCACCTGGACTGCGACGCCCTCGCCGTCGGACACGGCATGCTCCCGCACACCGACCTCGCCGAGAGCCTCGGCTGCCGCCTGGACGGGCTCACCGTGGCCATCGACCCCGAGCAGCGCACGGACGTGCCCGGCGTGTGGGCGGCCGGCGAGGCCACCGGTGTCGGCGGCGCCGACCTCGCCCTCGCCGAGGGACACATCGCCGGCTGTTCCGCCGCCGCCCACCTGCGCGGTACCGCCCCCGGCCCGGCGCCCGCCGCCCTGAAGGCCCGGGCGAAGCTCAGACGGTCCGCCGCCGCCCTCGACTCCGCCTACGCGCCGCCCGCGCACTGGCCCGAGCAGATCACCGACGACACCGTGGTCTGCCGCTGCGAGGAGGTCACCGCCGGGGCCGTGCGCGAGGCCCTGGACCTCGGCGCGGGCGACGAACGCACCGTGAAGCTGCTCACCCGCGCCGGGATGGGCTGGTGCCAGGGCCGGATGTGCGGCACCGCGGTCGCCGGTCTCGCCGGCTGCCCGCCCGCCCCGGGCAAGCGCCCGTTCGCCCGCCCCGTGCCGCTCGGCGTCCTCGCCCGGCAACACCCCCAGGAGGGACCGTCATGACCGCACCCCGCCCCTGGCGCGGCGTCCTCGTCGCCACCGCGCTCCCACTGAACGACGACCTCTCGGTGAACCACGACCGGTACGCCGAGCACTGCGCCTGGCTGGTCGCGAACGGCTGCGACGGCGTCGTACCGAACGGCTCCCTCGGCGAGTACCAAGTGCTCACGCCCGAGGAACGGGCCCGGGTCGTCGAGACGGCCGTCGCCGCGATCGGCGGAGAGCGCGTGATGCCCGGCGTAGCCGCCTACGGGTCGGCCGAGGCGCGGCGCTGGGCCGAGCAGGCCGCGGAGGCCGGCTGCCGCGCGGTGATGCTGCTGCCCCCGAACGCCTACCGCGCCGACGAGCGTTCCGTCGTCGCCCACTACGCCGAGGTCGCCCGGTCGGGCCTGCCGGTCGTCGCCTACAACAACCCGATCGACACCAAGGTCGACCTCGTCCCCGAACTCCTCGCCAGGCTGCACGGCGAAGGACACATCCACGGGGTGAAGGAGTTCTCCGGCGACGTCCGCCGGGCCTACCGGATCGCCGAACTCGCCCCCGAACTGGACCTGCTGATCGGCGCGGACGACGTCCTGCTGGAGCTGGCCGTCGCCGGAGCCAAGGGCTGGGTCGCGGGCTACCCGAACGCGCTGCCCCGCGCCTGCGTCGAGCTGTACCGCGCCGCGGTCGGCGGCGACCTGGACACCGCGCTGCCCCTGTACCGGCAGCTGCACCCGCTGCTGCGCTGGGACTCCCGCGTGGAGTTCGTCCAGGCCATCAAGCTGTCCATGGACCTCGTCGGCCGCCACGGCGGCCCCTGCCGCCCGCCGCGGGTGCCGCTGCCGCCCGAGCAGGAGGCGGCCGTCCGAGCCGCCACCGAGAAGGCCCTCGCGGCCGGATTGAGCTGAGGACCATGCGCAGCAGACTCGTCCTGCACGCCGCCGACTCGCACACCGAGGGCATGCCGACCCGCGTCATCACCGGCGGCGTCGGCACCGTCCCGGGCGCCACCATGAACGAACGGCGGCTGTGGTTCCGCGAACACCGCGACGACATCAAGCAGTTGCTGATGAACGAGCCACGCGGACACTCCGCGATGAGCGGCGCGATCCTCCAGCCGCCGACCCGGCCCGACTGCGACTGGGGCGTCCTCTACATCGAGGTCTCCGGCTACCTGCCCATGTGCGGGCACGGCACCATCGGCGTGGCGACCGTCCTGGTCGAGACCGGCATGGTCGACGTCGTCGAGCCGGTCACCACCATCCGGCTCGACACCCCGGCCGGCCCGGTCGTCGCCGAGGTCGCGGTGAAGGATGGGGCCGCACAGGCGGTCACCCTCCGGAACGTGCCCTCCTTCGCCGTCGGCCTCGACCGCAAGGCCACCCTCACCGACGGCCGGACGGTGACGTACGACCTCGCGTTCGGCGGCAACTTCTACGCCATCCTGCCGCTGGAGCGGTTCGGTCTGCCCTTCGACCGGTCCCGCAAGGACGAGATCCTCGCCGCGGGCCTGTCCCTCATGTCCGCCGTCAACGCAGAGGACCCGCCCGTGCACCCGGAGGACGCGTCCATCCACGGGCTCCACCACGTCTACCTGGCCGCCCCCGGCTCGACGGCCCGCCACTCCCGGCACGCCATGGCCATCCACCCCGGCTGGTTCGACCGCTCGCCCTGCGGCACCGGCACCAGCGCCCGCATGGCACAGTTGCATGCGCGCGGCGAACTCCCGCTGCACACCGAGTTCGTGAACGAGTCCTTCATCGGCACCCGCTTCACCGGCCGGCTGCTCGGCACCACCGAGGTCGCCGGCCGCCCGGCCGTGCTGCCCAGCTTCACGGGCCGCGCCTGGATCACCGGCACCGCCCAGTACCTGCTGGACCCCGAGGACCCGTTCCCCGCGGGCTTCGTCCTGTAGAGCGCACCCGAGCAGACCACGAGAGGAAACCCGAATCGCCATGGCCCCGCAGCACACCCCCGCCCTGCCCGTGCTGGGCAGCAGGAAGCCCAGCCACCGGGAGCGGGTCGCGGACGCGCTGCGGGCCGCGCTGATCGCCGGTGAACTGCGGCCCGGCGAGGTCTACTCGGCCCCCGGACTCGCCGCCCGCTTCGGCGTCTCCGCCACACCCGTGCGCGAGGCCATGCTCGACCTGGCCAAGGAGGGCCTGGTCGACACCGTGCCCAACAAGGGCTTCCGGGTCACGGCCGTCTCCGAGCAACAGCTCGACGAGTACACCCACATCCGGGCGCTGATCGAGATCCCCACCACGGCCGAACTCGCCCGGACCGCCGACCCCGTGGCCCTGGAGGCGCTCCGCCCGGTCGCCCGGGAGATCGTCACCTCCGCCGCCGCCGGGGACCTCATCGCCTACGTCGAGGCCGACCTGCGCTTCCACCTCGGCCTGCTGGCCCTCGCCGGCAACGGCCACCTCGTCGACGTCGTCCGCGACCTCCGACGCCGCTCCCGCCTCTACGGCCTTACGGCACTGGTCGAGCAGGGAAGGCTGGAGGCGTCGGCGGAGGAGCACCTGGAGATCCTGGACGCCCTGCTCGCCCGCGACGAGAAGGCCGTCCGCGCCGTGATGACCCGGCACCTCGGACACGTCCGCGGCCTGTGGGCCGCGCCCCGAACGGACCGGGAGGACTGACGGAACGGGGCCTCACAGATCCAGCCCGAGCCGCTTCCCGCGACAGCGGGACACACAGATCATCATGGTGTCGCCCGCCGCGCGCTCGTCGTCCGTCAGCACCCTCGCCCACGTGTTCGTGCACATGGGCCGAACCGCCCCGCCCGGCGCTCTCGCGCAACACCGCGATCCGCCAGGCCGACCGGTCCGCCGGATCCCCTTCAGCACCGGTCGTCGTCTCCGCGCGTCCGGATGCGTACCGCGGTGGAGCCCACCGCCTCGCGGACCGCCTCGGTCACCTCCGCCGCGGTGCGGCCACGGCAGTCGACACGGTGGACGGCGACCTCCGGCCGGGCGCGCGCCAGCCAGGCCAGAGCGGTCTCGTAGTGCTGCCGTACCAGCGACAGCAGGTCCGCCGTCTCGTGCAGTTCGCCCCCGCCGCGCCGGTCCCGGGTGCGTGCCAGGGCGTCCTCGACGGGCAGGTCGAGCAGCACCACCGCGTGGGGCAGCGACACACCGCAGGACCGGCTGAAGTGGTCGAGGACGTCCTGCGGCGGACCCGTCGCCCGGCGCAGGAGACCCGTGCCCAGCGGCCTCGGGTCGGCACGTCCGGTACGGGCCACGAGCCAGTCGCGTACCGCTCCGGCGGCCCGGGGCTCCTGCCCGCGCCAGAAGGCCTCGACATCGGCGTCGGGAGCGTCCTCACGGTCGGCCCGGACGAACATCGGCAGGTACGCCAGCGGGTCGATCAGCGGATGCCGGTCGGAGATGAGGATCCGGCCCTGGCGTAAGGCGCGCCGCTCCGTGGGGCCGTACAGGCACAGCTGCAGGTACAGCACGGCCAGCTTCAGCTGTACCCGGCCCAGGGCGTCCGCCGCGGCCGACGCCCCGGCCAGTGCCCTGGACAGCGCGGCGTACGGACTGTGCGGGTCGTCATGGGCCCGGATGGCGTGCACGACCGCGACGTCGCCCCGCTCGCGCATCCGGCGCAGCACCGTGGTCTTGCCCGTGCCGTCGATCCCCACGACAGCGGCCCGCACCTCAGTCCTCCCCCCGGGCCTCTTCGAGCTGCCACAGCCGGAACGAGGTCTGCACGAGGCGCGGCAGGAAGCCGAACTCGCGCTGGCTGTGCCCGGCCAGGTACAGCGCCAGCCGGGTCGTCATGAACGTGCGCAGCGCCAGCCGGTAGCCACGGCGCCAGTCGCATCCGGCCACCAGCGCCGCCGCCCGAGGCGACACCGCGGCCACGGCTTCCGCGTGCACCGCGAGGGCGTGCTCGACGTCGTCCGCCGTGGCGTCGGGACCGAGGGTGGACGCGAGCAGCTCCACGACGTCGCGCTGCGGCACGTCGACCGTGGCGAGTTCCCAGTCGTACACGACGACACGTGCTCCCCGCACCGCGATGTTGCGGGGATTGAGGTCGTTGTGCACCAGCGTCCGGGGCAGGGCGTGCACGGCGGGCGCCCACTGCCCGGCATCCTCCGCCAGCCCCGTGAGCACATCCGCCCGGGCGGGGCCCAGCAGGTCCGGCTGCTCCTGCGCGGCGTGCCGGACCAGCGCCCCCCACAGCTCGTGCGCCTTGGCCAGGTCCACCGGCTCCGGCACCCGCTGCAGCCAGCCCTCGGCGAGCAGTTCCTCGTCCCGGCCGAGCCAGTGGCCGTGGACCCGTCCGACGCCGCGCAGCACTCCGTCGATCCGGTCACGCGTCCACGGCCCGCCGTCGTCGGACACCCGCTCCATGAGGACGACGTACGCCTCCCGCTCGTCGTCCTCCAGCACCCCGTAGCAGCGCGGGAGCAGCCCCGTCAGCGCGCTCTCCGTCCGCCGGTACACCGCGAGTTCACGCCGGTGCGCGTCGTCGAACCCGGTGACCGGGCTCCAGCGCTCCCACGCCGCGGCCGGTTCCGGGCCGCACAGGGACAGCACCATCGCGATCCCGGCGACGATCTCCTCGCCCCGGGGTTTGACCTTGGCGACGAGGTCGGCCGCGGTGGGAGTCCCGTCGCCGGAGGCCCACTCGACCCGCAGCGGGTGCAGCCCGCTCAGTCTGCGCCGTTCGGCGAGCGCTCCGAGTTCCCCGGCGATCCCGTCCCCGCGCAGGGGCGGCGACGGCTCCACCCGCGTGACGTGCAGGCCGGGGTCGTCCAGCCCGAGCGAAAGCATCGGCTGCAACAGGGCCGCGTCGAGATCGCCTTCCCGCAGCCAGTCCACCCGCCGGGCCCGCCCCAGCCGCTGGTGCGCCTGGGCGAACTGGCCGCTGACCAGCGCCGCCATGGTCGACAGGTCCAGGGCCAGCGCGAACCCGGCGACGATCTCGGCGAACCGGCGGCCGCCGCCCTCACCCGCGCAGCCGAGCAGGGTCAGCAGTTCACGCTGGTGCGGCAGCCCGGTGCCCCCGCCGACCGTGCCCACGACGAGGTTGGGCAGCAGGATCGTGGCGACCAGGTCGTCACCGTCCTGCTCCATGGAGAAGATCGACACCCCCGACTCGTGGACGCAGGCCACGTCCTGGCCCGTGGCGACGAACAGGGCCGCGACGATGTTCGCCGCGTTGACACCGTGCCCCGGCATGCCGATCTGCTGGGCGCCGAGAACCGTGGAGACGTGGTTCTTGACCATGGCTTCGGGCGTGGTCTTCAGCACCGAGGCCATGGTGGCGCGGCTCAGGCGGCACTCGGCGGTCACCCGGGTGCCGCGGCCGGCCAGCATGGAGCCGACGGTCGCCTTCTTGTCGCCGCTGAGATTGCCCTCCAGCAGCAGGTTCCTGGGCCTCAGCCCGTCCTCGGCGGCGAGCGTGTCGGTCAGCCAGCGACAGATCTGCCAGGTCGCCGCCGTCGTCATGTTCTGCCCGGCCGCGTCGGCGGTCTCGAAGACGAACCGCACGTGCAGGTACCGGCCGATCTGGTGCGGCTCGACGTCCACCAGACGGGTGTGCCGGGACACCAGCCCGACCTGAGCCTCCAGCGCGGGCCGCCGCTCCCGTAACCACTCGGTGAGGCGGTGGGCGGCGGCGATGTCGGCGCACTCGAGCACGGGCGCCCGCGTCATCCGCTGCGACAGCACCCTCGTCGACACCCCGCCGGACGCGGTCACGGCCCGGGCACCCCGGGACGCCGACGCGACCAGGGCGCCCTCGGTGGTCGCCAGCGGGGCCACCACCTCCCCGCGCGCCGCGTCCCCGACGAACAGCAGCGGCCCCGCCAGACCCACCGGCACCTCGACCGAACCGATGAAGTTCTCCACGTTGCCGACCAGGTTGTACGCGTCCAGGCCGGTCCGCTCCAGCGACGTGAGCGCGGCGCCGCTGTGCCCGCGCAGCCACTGAAGCCGCTGTCTGCGGGCGTCCTCGGTGTACTGGCCCCGGCCCGGGACCACGTCGGCCGCCCCCGGCCCCGCTGCCCGCTCCCGCGTCACGCCGCCACCTCCTGCGCGGTGGCGACGATCCTCGCCCATCTCTCCTCGTCGGGCAGGAAGACACGGTCCTTGATGCGCGGCGGTCGCTGCCCGGCGCGTGCGGCGCGCTCCCACTCCCGCAGGAACGCGTCCGGGTGCACGGTGATCACCTCGACCGGTCCGATCGCTCCGGATTCTCGGCCGGGGGCGTAGCCGGGACACTCCCGCGACAGCCGCCGGTCGAGCGCGGCGCCCAGTTCGGGAACCGGTGGCCCCGCGAAGGCGACGGCAATCTGGTAGCGGGGGCCGGTCCCCTCGTCCTCGGGGCGCAGGCGGAACGTCGCGTTGCGCAGCTCCGCGCCGGTGTCGTCGCAGGCGGCTCGCAGGGCGCGCAGCGCGACGGCCTCCGTCAGCCGCTCCCCGGCCGCGGACCGGGCGACGTCCCGCCCGGCGTACTCGATGCGCGGGGTACGGCCCACCCGCCCGACCACCGTCACCACGTCCGTGACGGCACACCGGTACAGCCCGCCGACGTGGCTGAGCACCAGGTGGTAGTCGCGTCCCTCCTCCACCTCAGTGGCCGACAGCGTCTCACTGCCGGCGGTGACCGGCCGCTCGGCGGGCGCGAACTCGTAGACACAGCCCGGCAGATACAGCGGCGCCCCGTGGGGGTGCCCGTCGACGGGAACGGCCGCCGGCCCCTCGCAGGACGCGATCGGCGCCGGGAACAGCCGCACCCCCGGCCCGTACGTCTCCCGCACCCGGGGGAGATAGGACCGGGCGAGGCCGCTGTTCCACACGAACACGGCGGCCAGGTGCGGCCACAGATGGTAAGGGTGGACCGTGCCGAACGTCTTCGCGTACTCCTCGATCTGCTCGGCGCGCTCCGGGTTCGGCGTCGAGTGCCGGTGCCCGCCGAGGGTCCCGGCCCGGATGTCGTCCACCAACCGCGGCCACATCCGCCGCAGTTGGTACGGCAGCCCGGCCACCATCGCGGGATTGACGCCGATCACCACCCGGATGTCCTGCTCGGCGGCCAGGCGCAGCTTGTAGTAGCTGCGCTCCCAGGGGTCGTCACCGGCCAGCGCCTCGGGGATGCGGCTCCACTCGGCGTTGTTGCCGAGACCCACGGCGGAGTCCTCACCGAACTTGCGGTAGTCGACCTGACTGGCGCCGATGTGCGGCCGGCCCTGCGGGGTGCGGGTGATCGGCGAGGTCGGGTCCTGCCAGAGGTTCAGCACACCACCGGGCGAGGCCGGCGCCTGGGGCAGCGCCCGCAGCAGCGGCGCGAAACTCGCGTGGTAGAAGGGCAGGAACGTCCGCTGCATGTAGGTGCGGGTGATGGGGATGTGCTTCTCGCGGCCCGTGCTCCCGCTGGACGAGAAGTACACGACCGGGTCGTCGGTGGTCAGCACCTTCGGCTCGCCGGCCATGGCCCGCTCGATCCACGGCATCATCGCCTCGTGGGTGCGGATCGGCACGGCCCGGCGCAGCTCGTCCAGGGTGCGGACCGAGGCCAGCCCGTGCTCACGCCCGAACGACGTGTCCGCGTTGCGCTCCAGCATGTCCCGGAGCAGGTCGTGTTGCACTTCCTCGGGGCGCTCCAGGCACTCCAGGAACCGGCGGTGCTCCGCGAGCACCCGTTCGGCCTGCACGTCAGTGGTCTCCTTCGCTGCGGTCCGGCGTCAGCACGCCGAACAGGGCCAGTCGGTCGGGGTCGGAGCCGCTGCCGGCGATCCGGGTCTGGACCGCACCGGCACGGGCGGGGTCGAGGGCGTCGTGGAACTGAGCGGGGTCGAGGGACCTCCGGTGGCCCACCCGCAGGGTGTCGCCCGGGCCGACCAGTCCGCGCAGCACGGCCTCCGCGATCAGATGGTGCACATGGACGAGGTAGGCGCCGGTGCTGACGCCGCCGACCGCGACCGACACCTGCGCGGTGCGGCCGGACGGCGGCCCGGGCACCGTCACGGTCAGGGGCCCGGTCGGCACCTCGACCGGCCGGGGGCCCTGGAAGGAGCGCAGCAGCCGGGACAGCGGCAGCAGCGCCCCGCGTGCGGCCGGGCCGTACCACGCGAGGTTCCCGTCCGGCGTGACGAGCCGGTGCGGGTGCCGGACCGCCACGGCCTCCGGCCGGCCCGCCAGGAACACCGTTCTGGTGAAGGTCCGGTACCAGCCTTCCCGCAGGTCGGCCGGGACTCCCACGGCGAACTGCGCGGCGCCGCGGACGAACGCCGCGATGTCGAGGTCGGCCACGACCACGGCCACCCCCAGCCCCCTGGGAACCGGTCCGGCGCCCAGCCCCGCACGGACCGCCGCCACCCGGGACAGCGCCGCGGCCCGCAGGGCCGCCGCGCCCGCCGGTGCTCCGGCCGGTAACCCGCTCACGTGTAGATCCTCAGCAGCCGCGGGTCCACCGGCGGCGGGCCGAGCAGTGACGTCGTCAGCCGGTACGGGTCGACGAAGCCGTTCGGGTGCCGGGACCGGGCAAGCGTCTTCGGCGGCACGCCCCCGTCGATGTCGGCCGCGGTGCGGGTGAGCAGCCGGGCGGCGCGTCCCACGCACCGACGCAGCACCGGCATTCGGAACGGCTGCTCGGAGCGGCGGGGCAGCACCCCCGTGAAGTACAGCCGCATCCCCAGCCGGTAGGCGGCCCGGTCGGCCGAACCGGAGACCGCCGACAGGTCGGAGAGGGTGCAGCCGCGCCAGCCGCCGTACCGGCTGGAGCGCACCGCCTCGTCGACGGGCACCCTGCTGAACGCGAGCCGTACCGAACGGCCCCCGAACGCGGTCAGCACCCGGTCGAGCAGCAGATAGTCGGCGGCCAGGCCGTCGTCGAAGACCAGCAGGAACACCCGGCCCGGGCCGATCGCCGGGATCAGCTCGCGCAGGATGGGCAGCAGGTAGTTGGGATGCCCGTCGCTCCCGACCAGCTGCCGCAGCGGCAGGCCCCAGCGCGTGCCGTCCAGGTGGACGGGGCCGCCGAAGCGGCGGTGGTCGACCAACAGGCCCCGCTCCGCCAGCGTTTGCAGCGTCGTGTCCGCCGCCGCGGCCAGCGGACGGTCCTCCCCGAGGCCGAGATCGCCGACACCCAGCAGGTCCAGCTCGGCACGCCATGCATCCAGCACCCGCCGGCCGGCCGGGTGGATCCACCCGGACGCATCGACCCGCTCCAGGTAGGCGCCCACTCCCCGGGGGTCGCTCCTGCCGCCCTCGGAGTGGAAGCGGACGTAACGCTCACCGATCGCGGCCGCCGACTCCAGGCTCCAGTCCGTGTCCGGCTCGACCCGGTCCAGATACCGCCAGAACGCCGTCGACTGGGTCGTCAGCGTCGCCATGCGGTCGTTCCACAGCAGCCGCACCCGCCCGGCCGTCGCGCTCGCCTTGACCAGGATGTCCGTCCACAGCAGCCCTTTGACATGCGTCGGCGTCAGCGGTTTCGTCGGCGTGATCGTCACCGGAGCCACCACCAGTTCGTCGAGGACCACGTGATCGACCCTTTCTGCATAAGGAATTCGGCGGCAATTCACGGGACGGCGACGGAGGAGTCGGCGAAGAATGGGACAACCGTAACAATGGTCCTGGGGTGTTCAACTGCCGCTGGTACACGGTTGAACAGCCAGCGTTTTTCTGCCCGAATTGCAGCGGGCTTTCCGCATGTTCAACTGCTGCGTGGAAGCAGTTGAACACAACGCCGTGAAATCTGTTGGACATTGATCGGCCAGCCCCGTCACGCCTAGCTTGAGGCCGCACCCCTGCCTGTTCAAAAGCTCCAAGAGATGGGAAACCCATGGCTGATCAGCAGCTGTTCCTGCGCTCGAAAGTGATCGTCGAACCGCTGATCGACAGATTCTTCGCGTGGCCGTACACCACGGCACCGGTGCAGTCGGCGATGAACCTCGCATTCCTCCAGGTACCGCTGCTCGAGTCCTACCTGCAGTCCCCCCAGGTACACGTGGCGGCCAGCAACAACCCCGACCTTCGCGGCGGCTACTTCATCAACATCCCGGAGGAGCGTGCCGACGAGGTGCGCGATCTGCTCGCCGCGATCAAGCGGGACCGCGCGCACATCCTGCGCTTCGCCGACGCGATCGTCGCCGGCCAGGAACTGCTGCGCGCCAATGCCACCGGTTTCGACCTCACCCCGCTGTACCCGAAGCTGCCGCCGGAGCTCGGCGGCCTGATCGAACTCGCCTACGACACCGACAACCAGGCGCAGCTGCGCTTCATGGAGCCGGTCGTCTACAAGAGCGACATCTACCAGGAGTCGCGGCAGTCGGTGCAGCTGTCCTTCGAGACCGGCATCGAGCGCCCCTTCGTCCTCAGCACCCCGCGGCTGCCCTCCCCGGACGTCCTGGAGCTCGACATCCCCTTCCGCCACGAGGGTCTCGCGGAGCTGTTCCGCACCCGCGTGCGGCCCACCACCCTCGGCCACCTGCGCGAGGCCCTCGGCCTCGACGACACCCAGGCGGGACAGCTGTCGCACATGCTCAGCGAAGAGCCCTCCCTCGCCGAGGACCGCCACATCGAGTCAGGCGGCCGCATCCGCTACTTCGGCCACGCCTGTCTGGTGATGCAGACCCCGCAGGCGGCCATCGTCACGGACCCCTTCATCAGCGCCGACAGCACGGCCGGCGACCGCTACACCCTCGACGACCTGCCCGACTTCATCGACCTCGTGCTGATCACCCATGGGCACCAGGACCACATCGTGCTGGAGACCCTGCTGCAACTGCGCGGCCGCGTCGGCGCGATCGTCGTGCCCCGGTCCTCCCGCGGCAACCTGGCCGACCCGAACATGGCACTGATGCTCAAGAGCCAGGGCTTCCCGGTGGTCGAGGTCGACGACTTCGACGAGATCGAGTTCCCCGGCGGCAAGGTCACCGCCACCCCGTTCCTCGGAGAGCACTGCGACCTCGACATCCGCGCCAAGTCCACGTACTGGGTGCGCCTCGCCGACAAGAACGTCTTCGCCGGCGCCGACTCCTCCGGCATCGAGCCCTCCCTCTACCGCTACATCAAGCAGGAACTGGGCACCGCCGACTACGCCTTCCTCGGCATGGAGTGCGACGGCGCCCCCCTCACCTGGCTCTACCAGGCCCTGCTCACCATCCCGATCACCAAGAAAATGAGCAACTCCCGCAAGCTGTCCGGCTCCAACGCCGAGCAGGCCGCCGCGATCATGACCGAACTGGGCGCCAAGGAGGCGTACGTGTACGCCATGGGCGAGGAGCCCTGGCTCGGCCACGTCATGGCGACGACGTACACCCCCGACACGTACCAGATCAAGCAGATCGAGGAGTTCATGACCTGGTGCGCCGACCGCGGCATCAAGGCCGGCCACCTCTACGGCCAGCAGGAATGGCGCTGGTAGACATGGCACCCGCCACCCTCCGGAGAGCCCAACTGCACGCCGGCGTCAGCGACCCGGTCCTCGACACGATGAACTTCCTGAACGAGATCACCCACCGCTACCCCCGGGCGGTCTCGTTCGCACCGGGCCGCCCGTACGACGGTTTCTTCGACGTCGAGGAGGTCTTCCGGCACATCCGCCGCTACCTCGACCACCTGGAGGAACGCGGCGCCACACCCGCGGAGATCCGCGACGCGCTCTTCCAGTACGGACCGACCGGCGGGCAGATCCGCGAACTGGTCACGCGGTCACTGCGCGAGGACGAGGACATCGACGTGCCACCCGAGGCCGTCGTGGTGACCGTGGGCTGCCAGGAGGCCATCTTCCTGACCTTGCGCGCCCTGCTGGCGGGGCCGCGCGACACCCTGCTGGTCTCCAGCCCGTGCTACGTCGGCATCACCGGGGCCGCCCGGCTGCTCGGCGTCGAACCGACCCCCGTGGCGGAGGGCCCCGACGGCTTCCGCAGCGCCCGCCTGGAGGCCGCGGTCGCCGCCGAGAAGGCGCGCGGCCGCCGCCCCCGCGCCTTCTACGTCGTCCCCGACCACTCCAACCCCTCCGGATTCACGATGCCGTTGCGGGAGCGGCACGCCCTGCTCGACCTGGCGCGCCGCGAGGACTTCCTGATCCTGGAGGACAGCCCCTACCGGCTGGTCAGCCCCGGCCGGCAACTGCCCACCCTGAAGTCCCTCGACCACGACCGGCGCGTCGTCCACCTCGGCTCGTACTCCAAGACCCTCTTCCCCGGCGCCCGGGTCGGCTTCGCCGTCGCCGACCAGGTCGTCGTGGACGAGGACGGCGGGCAGGGCCTCCTCGCCGACGAACTCGTCAAGATCAAGAGCATGGTCACGGTCAACACCTCGCCCCTGAGCCAGGCCGCCGTGGCGGGCATGCTCCTCGCCGCAGGCGGACGCACCTCCGAACTCAACACCGACACCGCGGCGTACTACGGGGAGGCGATGCGGGCCATCCTGAAACGGCTCGACGCATGCTTCCCCGAACCCGAGCGCAGCGCACTCGGCGTTCGCTGGAACGAGCCGGACGGCGGATTCTTCCTCACCCTGGACGTCCCCTTCCCCGCCGACAACGCCGCCCTGGTGCGCTCGGCGGAGGACCACGGCGTCATCTGGACGCCCATGTCCTACTTCTATCCCCAAGGCGGCGGCGAGCGCAGCCTGCGCCTGTCCGTCAGCTACCTGACCCAGGCCGACATCACCGAAGGCACAGCCCGGCTCACCCGGTTCATCACGGCCGAAGCGGCCCGGGCCCGCTGAAGCACCGCCGTTCCCTCCCGTCACTCACAGAAAGCGAAGCCCCGTGTCGACAGCACGACGTCTCATTCGCAGCAAGCCACGCATGTGGGGGTGGACCTTCCGATGACCGCCGACGCAGATCTCCACGGCACCGCCCTCCTCGACACCCCCGTCACCACACCGTCCAAAGGCCTCGGCAGCCCACGGATCATGGGGGTCGGTACCGCCGTCACCGACCATGCGTACTCCCAGCGGGAAGTCCTCGACCTCTTCGGCATCACCGACCCCAAGGTCCGCTCGGTCTTCCTCAACAGCGCCATCGAACGCCGCCACCTCACCCTCCCGCCCCGGGACACCGACGGCGCCGTCCTCTCCGAGGCCCAGGGCGAACTCCTCGCGAAGCACAAGCGGACCGCCCTCGACATGGGCGCCCGGGCCATCCGCGCCTGCCTGGAGAACACCGGCCTCGACCTCGCCGACATCGACTACCTGTGCTGCACCACCACCACCGGTTTCCTCACTCCCGGCCTCAGCGCCCACCTCATCAAGGACATGGGCCTCCTGCCCCGCACCAGCCGCGTCGACGTCGTCGGCATGGGCTGCAACGCAGGCCTGAACGCCCTCAACGCCACCGCCGGCTGGGTCACCGCCAACCCCGGCAAGGTCGCCGTGATGCTCTGCGCGGAAGCCTGCTCCGCCGCCTACGTCATCGACGGCAGCATGCGCACCGCCGTCGTCAACAGCCTCTTCGGGGACGGCGCAGCGGCCGTCGCCCTCACCGCCGACCCACCCGACGCCGCCTACGGCCCGGCCGGCACCCCGCCGGCACAGGACGGCCCCCGCATCCTCGCCTTCGCCAGCCACCTGATCACCGACGCCATCGACGCGATGCGCTACGACTGGGACGACGACCAGAACAAGTTCAGCTTCTACCTCGACCCGCTCGTCCCCTACGTCGTCGGCGCCAACGCCGAGCAGATCGTCGACCGGCTGCTCACCGGCGCCGGACTGCGCCGACGCGACATCGCCCACTGGCTCGTGCACTCCGGCGGCAAGAAGGTGATCGACGCCGTACGCGTCAACCTCGGCCTCACCCGCCACGACGTACGGCACACCACCGGCGTCCTGCGCGACTACGGCAACCTCTCCAGCGGGTCCTTCCTGTTCTCCTACGAACGACTGCTCCGCGAGGGAGCCGCCCACGCCGGCGACTACGGCGTGCTGATGACGATGGGCCCCGGCTCGACCATCGAGACCGCACTGGTGCAGTGGTGACCACGGAACAGGTGAGAGAAGCGATGAAGAGCACCCCGACGGCCGCGGCACACCCCGCGTCCGAGGAGATCCCCCTGCGGATCGACGGGCGGCAGCCCCTGTCCGCCCACACCGTCGCCGCCGTCACCGCGGCCTGCGAGGCAGCCGAGGACCTCGACGGACGCGCCAGCGTCGTCGTACACGTCTCCGGCGCCCCGAGCGGACCCCTGCCGGACGGCCTGACCGTCTCCCTCGTCAGCAAGTGGGAGCGCGTCCTGCGCCGCCTGGAACGCCTGCCCGCCCCCACCGTCGCCGTCGCCGACGGCGACTGCGGAGGCCCCGCCCTGGACGTGCTCCTGGCCACCGACCACCGCATCGCCACCACCACGGTGCGCCTGGTCGTCCCCGTCGAGGGCGGCGGGACCTGGCCGGGCATGGCCCTGTACCGGCTCGCCGGACACGGCCCCCACGCGACCCCCGTCCGCCACGCCGTCCTCTACGGCACCCCCGTCGGCGCCGCCGACGCCCTGGCCCTGCACCTGGTCGACGAGCTGACCGACGACGTGCCCGAGGCCCTCCGGCTCGCCGCGGACCGCACACGTGCCGTCTCGGGCACCGAACTGGCCATCCGCCGCCAACTGCTGCACGAAGCATCCGGCACCAGCTTCGAAGAGGCGCTCGGAGCCCACCTCGCGGCCTGCGACCGCGTCCTGCGCCGCGCCACGACAGGAGCCGAGGCATGACCGCCACCGCGGAACCCACCGCACCGCACATCGACCCGGACGACGTCCGCGCACCCCTGCCCCGGGCCAGACAGGCCCTCGAACAGGCGGCACGGCACCATCAGACCCTGCTGGACGGCCTGCCCCCGCACGGCGAACGCTCCGTACGGCAGCAGACCCTCGCCGCCACGGCCGCCGACATCGTCCGCGACCTGCGCGCAGCGTTCCTGGACACCCACACCGACGCCGTCTACGACGAACTCACCGACCGGCGCACCCGCCCCCTGCGCATCGACGAACTGGCCAGGGCCGCCGCGACCGCCTTCCCCGGCCTCGTCCCCACCGACGACCAGCTCGCCACCGAACGCGGCCGGCCACAGGCCCGCAAAGAGGGCCACGAAATAGACCAGGGCATCTTCTTCAGCCGTATCCTGCGCTCACCCCTGGCCGGCGCCCACCTCCTCGACGCCATGCTCCGCCCGACCCCGCGCGCCGCCGCGCTGCTGCCCGAGTTCACCCGCACCGGCCGCGCCGACCTGGGATCCGTCCGCCTCGAACGCACCGGAGCCGTGGCCCGGCTGACCATGTGCCGCGACGACGCCCTCAACGCCGAGGACAACGCCCAGGTCGACGACATGGAGACCGCGGTCGACCTCGCCCTGCTCGACCCGGCCGTCGAGGTCGGACTCCTGCGCGGCGGCGAGATGACCCACCCCCGCTACCGCGGACGCCGCGTCTTCAGCGCGGGCATCAACCTCAAAGCCCTGCACAGCGGGGACATCTCCCTCGTCGACTTCCTGCTCCGCCGCGAACTCGGCTACATCCACAAGCTGCTGCGCGGCATCCGCACCGACGCACCGGGCTGGCGGTCGGGAGCCACCGACAAACCCTGGATGGCCGTCGTCGACTCCTTCGCGATCGGCGGCGGAGCCCAGCTGCTGCTCGTCTTCGACCACGTCATCGCGGCTGCCGACGCCTACGTCAGCCTCCCCGCCGCACAGGAGGGCATCGTCCCCGGCGCCGCCAACTTCCGGCTGACCCGCTCCACGGGGCCTCGCCTGGCACGGCAGGTGATCCTCGAAGGAAGGCGGATCTTCGCCACCGAACCCGACGCCCGGTTCCTCGTCGACGAGGTCCACGACCGCACCGACCTCGACCTCGCGGTGGAACGCAGCGTGGAACGCCTGCGCGGCAGCGCGGTCCTCGCCAACCGGCGGATGCTGAACCTGTCCGAGGAGTCACCCGACGACTTCCGCCGCTACATGTCCGAGTTCGCGCTGCAACAGGCCCTCCGCCTCTACAGCACCGACGTGATCGACAAGGTCGGCCGCTTCACCACGGCCTCGGCACCCGCAGCCGGGCGCACACCGTGATCGGCGGCGGGGACTCGGGCATACGGTACGAGAAGGACGACCGGATCGCCCGGGTCACCCTCGACCGGCCCGACGTGCTCAACGCGATGAACCAGCGCATGCACCGCGAACTCGCCCTCGTCTGGGACGACATCGAGGCCGACGACGACATCCGCGCCGCGGTGCTGACCGGCGCCGGCGAGCGCGCGTTCACCGTCGGCCAGGACCTGGGCGAGCGGGCCCGGCTGGACCGGGAGGGCACCCCGCCCACCAGCTTCGGCAGCCGCGGCCAGCCCGGATCACCCCGGCTGACCGACCGGTTCGACCTGTCCAAGCCCGTGATCGCCCGCGTCAACGGCTACGCCCTCGGCGGCGGCTTCGAACTCGCCCTGGCCTGCGACCTCGTCGTCGCCGCCGACCACGCCGTGTTCGCGCTGCCCGAGGCCACGCTCGGCCTGGTCCCCGGCGCGGGCGGCGCCTTCCGCCTGGCCCGGCAGATGCCGCTCAAACAGGCCATGGGATACCTGCTCACGGGACGCCGCATGAGCGCCGCCGAGGCACTGCGCTTCGGCCTCGTCAACGAGGTCGTCCCGCTGCGCGACCTGGACGCCGCCGTGGGCACCTGGACGGACGCCCTGCGGCGCAGCGCCCCGCTCTCCGTCCGGGCCCTCAAGGAAGCGGTGCAGCGGTCCCTGCACCTGCCGCTGGAAGAGGCCTTCACGGCGACCTACCCGTGGGAGGAGAAACGACGCCGCAGCCATGACGCCGTCGAGGGCCCGCGCGCCTTCGCCGAGAAACGCGCTCCCGTCTGGCGCGGTGCCTGACACGACGCCCACACCGGCACACCCGCTCCCGCGGACCTCCCCTGCCCAGGGTGTTCGAGCCGGACCCGGCCACAGCGCCGCAAGCGCTGCGGCCGGGCCGTCGTTCAACCGCGCGGGCGCAGCGGTTGAACACCGCCCCGGCCCCGCCCCGGCCCACTCGGCACCGCTTGATCGCCGCCGAGGT
This sequence comes from [Streptosporangium] indianense, assembly GCF_021474405.1. Lineage (GTDB taxonomy): Bacteria > Actinomycetota > Actinomycetes > Streptomycetales > Streptomycetaceae > Streptomyces > Streptomyces indiaensis. The sequence continues at coordinate 5,479 of NZ_JAKEIO010000061.1, read as the reverse complement.
GCGATGCCATCGTGAGCCGTGACGGAGCCCGCGCGCTCCACCGAGCACGACACCCGGCCCGTGCGCCGGGACCGACGGGGGCCGAGGGCGGGGCGGCCACCCGGACCTCTCCGTGCTGACCGCACGGAGAGCGCCTGTTGCCCCCTACGAGAACGGGCTCGACATGCCATTCGTGAACACCAACGGTGTGAGGCTCTCCTACCAGCGCTCCGGCAGCGGCACGCCGGTCCTGCTGATCATGGGCTCGTCCGCGTCGGGCCGGGTATGGACGATGCACCAGACACCGGCACTGAACCGCGCCGGCTACCAGACCGTCACCTTCGACAACCGGGGCATCGCACCGTCGGACGCCCCCGCGGGCGACTACCGCCTCGCCGACATGGTGGCCGACACCCGCGGCCTCATCGAGCAGCTGGGACTGGGCCCCTGCCACATCGTGGGAACGTCACTAGGCTCCATGATCGCCCAGGAACTCGCCCTCGCCGCACCCGAACTGGTCCGCTCCGCGATCCTGATCGCGTCCCGGGCCCGCTCCGACGCCTTCCGGCGCGCCCAGAGCGCCGCCGACCGCGCGCTGCGGGAGAGCGGCATACGGCTGCCGGCCGGCTACGACGCGGTGAAGACGGTCACCGAGATGTTCTCCCCGACGACCCTCAACGACGACACCGCCGTCACCCCCCTGCTGGAGCTGTTCGAACTCACCGGCGGCGGCCACTCCTCCGCCGGCCAAGCCGCCGCCGTCGACGGTCTCGGCGACCGGCGCGCGTCACTGCGCGGCATCACGGTGCCGTGCCGGGCCATCGCCTTCAGCCACGACCTCGTCTGCCCGCCCCACCTGGTCGCCGAGGTGGCCGACGCCATCCCCGGCTGTGACCTCGTGGAGATCGCGGACTGCGGTCACCTCGGCTACCTGGAACGCCCTGACGAGGTCAACGCGGCCTTGATCGAGTTCCTCGACAAGTACTGACCACGCGGCACCGTCCACGGCCCACGGACACGACAGCCACGGGCCGGGACCGCGCGCGCCGTACGCCCGACCGCAGCGCACGCGGTCACGACGCGCACGCGGTCACGACGCGCACCTCGAACGTCGGCACCCGGAGAGGGCGGCACGGCCCTCCGGACCACCTCGCGCAGGAAGGAAGACCTATGGCAGGGAACGGCATCGCGTACGTCGAGTTGTACGCCAAGGACAAGCAGCGAACCGCCCAGTACCTCGTCTCGGCCCTGGGGTTCGACTGCGTCGCAGACTCCGTCGCCCCCGACCGCAGCTCCCTGCTGCTGCGGCAGGGCACCGCCTCCCTCGTCGTCACCTCCGGACCCGCCACCTGGGGCTTCCTCGACGCACACGGCGACGGCATCGCCGACATCGCACTGCACTGCACGGACGTCACCGCGACAGCGGAACGGGCGCAGCGGGCCGGCGCCCGTGACGTCGGCTCCGCACGCGGCAACCCGATCCTCGCGGGCGCCGGCGGCATGACCCACACCCTGCTGCCCGCCGGACACACCCGGACGGGCCGGCCGGGCGGCCACCGCTGGGCGCGGCTCCCGCAGAGCCCAGCCCCCGCGATGCCCGCGGCCCCCGTCGCGCGACTCGCAGGCGTGACGACCGGTGTCGGAACGACCGACCTCCATGACTGCGTCCGCCTGTACGAGGAAGGCTTCGGGCTGACCCCGCGCCGACCGCGAGGAGACAGCGCAGCGGACCTGACGCCCCGCGCCGTGGAACTCACCGGACTCCAGCGCGGCATGACCCTCACCCTCGCGGCCCCGGAGCCCGGTACCGGCCTCCGCCGCGGGACGACGCCGCAACCGACCCCCACGCGGCGCGCGGAGCAGCGACTCACCTTCCGCACGGACGACATCGTCCGCGCGGCCCGCGAACTCCTGCATGCAGGCGTCGAGTTCCGCACACCGGCACCTGCTGAACAGCCCGCAGGAGGCCACGGGCGAGCCCACCTCGTGGGCACCTCGGCGCACTTGGGCGACACCCTGCTCATCGAACTCGTGCCACACGGAGACGGCCCCGGCGCTCTCGGCGGCGAGGACCTCCAGGCCCTGTACGAGACGGTCGGCCGGCACGGACTGGCCGCCCGGTGAGCCACGCACCGCACCCACCCGCCCCTGGCAGGCTCCCGCTTCTGTGGCACCGGCACCAGGGCCCCGCCCCAAGGCGTACGCCCCGGGGATGACACACCCAGGGGAGGACACCCTCCGACGGTCCCGGACGGGAGGACGTGGCGCCGCGAAGGACACGGGGTCGTTACCGCGGGGGACGCGGTCCGGCGGGTGAGGAACCTAGCCTCGTACCGTCAACGGGCCGCCCGGCCACGGCGCCGGCGCGGTGACACGACCCGGAAGGACTGATGCGCAGTGGCAGACCACGGAGGACCGGGGCGCGAGGGCGCCGACGGGCCGCCGACCGAGGCATCCGAGCTTCCCACAACGGATGACCCGCGCGGTTCCGTCGTCGCGCTGCCAGGGCTCCGGCACTCCGGGGCGCCGGGACCCGCCTCCCCGGTCGCCCAGGGCCGGCCACACCGCCCGGTGCCCCATCCGGAGGCCCCGGGACTGGACCAGCTCGTGGCACCCGGCGCCGTCTGCGTGGACGTCGGGGCCGGCTGCGCGCGGTGCACCGCGACCTTGAGGAACCTCGCGGGCCCGGACGGGCAGGTGCACCGTCTGGTGCCGGGACGCCCGGGTGGTCCACGGGCGGCCACCGTGGACGATCTCTGCCGGCGGAAGGACCTGACACGGGTCGACTTCATCCGGATCCAGTTCGGCGAGGACGAACTGGACGTCCTGCTGGGGGCGTTCGCGACACTGCTGCGCGATCGCCCCGCTCTGCTCCTGCGGTGGGGGCGGCGCCGACGCCCCGACCGGCGGCGCACGGCCGACACCGTCCGCAGCCTCACCGTCTCCCTGTCGTACACGATGCACGGCTGGCAGGAGGGCACTTGGCGGCCGGTGACGGACGCCATGCCCGGATGGGGCGGGTTCCTGTTCCGGCCGCAGCCGGTCCCGGGCCGATTACCGTGACGGAGACAGCCGGATCACCCGGGGTCCAGGCTCCTCATCGGTGCGGCGAGCGGAGCATGTCCGCGTCCGCAGGCGTGTGCCTCCTGCTCCCGCCCGGGCGGCCGGCTTCACCCGCTGGCGAGCAGCCCGGCCCGGAGACGCTCGTCCAGCTCCTGCGCGAAACCGAGCCATGTCTTGGCGTACTCCCGGGCGAGGCTCGCCACCGTTTCCCTGGACTGGCCCGACAGGGAGGTGCTCAGCGCGGGCCATTCCTGCGTGGCGATCGCGTGCTGCTGGAGCAGCCGCAGCAGCCGCCTCCCTTCCTCCCTGTGACGCAGCGACGGGTCACGTGACAGCTTGTCGAGCACCACTCCGGGATCCTGCACCACCAGACGCATCCGGCGGTGCGGCTTACGCCCGGCCGGCTGGGGAGGTGCGGCGGCGGGCCGGCTCGCGGCCGGGCCCTTGTCCGCCTGGCTCCTGACCCCCGGGCGCCCCGGGGCGGGCGGTTCGCCGGAGGCGAGACGTCTTCGGACGTCGCTGACGGTGGCCGGCGAGACGCAGGCGAGCCGCGCCAGTTCCCGCAGGGAGGCGTCGGGACGCTCGGCCAGCAGCTCGGCGACCCGGTACCGCGCCTCGGCGCTGTTGAGGGGACGGACCTTGCCGTCCTGGCCGACACGGGCGTTCAGTCGGGGCGTCTCGTCCATCCGGCGGCGGATGGTGGCCACGGCCTTGGCACCCAGCCCCGCCGCCTTCGCGATCGCGCGGTCCGACATGTGGGGCAGGGAGGCGATGATCCGGGCTGCCGCGGCTTTGCGTTCGGCCGGGGAAAGCGGGAGCCCGTGGACCGAGTTCGCCTGCACGGCCCGCAGGTACGCCTCTTCGGTGGTTCCGTCGAAGAACTCGACCTCGATAGTCTTCTGGCCGTTCGAGAGTGCCGCCAGATAGCGGTGCATTCCGTCGATGACCCGCATCGTCGGTCGGTGCACCAGCACGGGGGGTAAGGGTCCTTCGATTTCGGCGAGCCGTGCGATGTGCTGGGCGTTCACGCCCTCGGCACGAGGCGAGTCGCCCGGCAGCAGCGACGCGGTGGGTACGGTTGTGATCCGGCTGTCCGAAGTCCTGGAGCCGTACTCCGGTCTGGATATGGCCCTTTCACTTCCGGATTGCGTCAAGATCAACCCCCAGAATAATCAGTATCTCGGAACTGCTGTTCGTGGGTCGTGCCGTGCATGAGCCGGGTCGTGCCACGTACGTTTACGAGAACTTGGAGCAACGGGGTGAGCCGCACCGGTGTCAGTGCGGCCGTCAACGGCCGCCGATGGCCGACACGCGATCGTATGACGATTGTCGGACGCTCTTCGGCATCCACCCTACATTCACATCTACGCGACGACAGGCGGGTTTATTCGGAGTCAAAGATTCCGTATTGCCCCCGCTACGAGACGTGAGTATGTGGGCATCCTGAGTGAAAACAGCGAGGGGATGAGACCCGCGAAAGGGAGGCTAGTGCCCCAAAACGGGCGCTGCGCTCATGTCCGGCGCACGCATCCCGGAAAAGCCCGGAATCCCAAGCGGTGACGCCCCGACCGCAAGCGGGCAATGCTCCGCGAGCGCCGGCCACGCCTGTTCAAGTGCGGTCGGGGCGCAGTTGAACGGTCAGCGAAAGCGATCACCGGCATTGATCAGACATGCGGCCTGGACCATAGTGAACTGGCTCCGTCCACGGCCGCCCGTGGGGCAAGTCTTGTAAAGGATGACGGACGACCGACCCGCTCGACGACCAAAACAGCTGCCGCCCCTGACGAAACCGGCAGTTGAATAACACGCCTCCGCTCAAGAGGAGGCTGCGAAGGCATGCCCCTCAGGTGCGACACCTTCGAATGGGGAACGTGATCCCCGCCGCGGTTACGCGTAAACAGGAGGAATCCCGATGATCCCGTTGTCGTACGCGCAGCGCCGGCTGTGGTTCTTGACGCAGCTGGAAGGTCCGAGCGCGACGTACAACATCCCGATGGCCCTACGGCTGTCGGGCCGACTGGACCGGGACGCCCTGGAAAGCGCACTGCGGGACGTGCTGGAGCGCCACGAGGTGCTGCGCACGGTGTTCGCGGAGACGGATGGCGAGCCGTACCAGCGGATCCTGTCGGTCGAGGAGAGCGGCTTCGCGCTGACCGTCGCAGACGTGCGACCGGAGGAACTGGACACCGCGGTGGCGGACGCGGTGCGTCACGTCTTCGAGCTGAGCGCCGACATTCCGCTGCGTGCGTGGCTGTTCGGGGTGGGCCGCGACGAGCATGTGCTGGTGCTGGTGGTGCATCACATCGCGGGTGACGGCTGGTCGATGGGTCCGCTTGGGCGCGACCTGTCGGTGGCGTACGGGGCGCGGTGTGTGGGGCGGGGGCCGGGGTGGGCGCCGTTGCCGGTGCAGTATGCGGATTACGTGTTGTGGCAGCGG
>NZ_JAKEIO010000060.1 GCF_021474405.1 [Streptosporangium] indianense | reverse complement strand
CCACCGCGTTCTTCACGCCACCGGGGTCGTCGGCTGCGTCCGATGTGGCTCCGAGCCCGACCAGGGGGACCACACCCGGGTGCAGGGCCGCGGGGTCGCGGGCCGCGGCGAGGGCCAGCAGGGCCGCGACCGCGACGCCCGAGGCGGCGACCAGCCAGGCGCGCACGTCCCAGCGGTCCGGGCGGTAACGGGTGCGCAGGGACCGGCGGCCGCCGAGCTTGAGGCCCGCGAGGGCGGCGGTGAGACCCGCGAGGAGCACCGGCAGGCCGTACGCGGCGCCCTCGGCCGTGAGCAGGCCGTACGTTCCCGCGCAGACGCCCAGCAGACCGCCGAGGGTGAGGGCGGAGGTGGTACGGCGTACGGCGGGCGGGACCCGGGCGGTACGGCCGTAGCCGCGGGCGTCCATCGCGGCGGCCAGGGAGACGGAGCGCTCCAGCGCGCCCTCCAGGACCGGCAGTCCCACCTGCAGCAGGCCCCTGACGCCCCGGTCCGGACGGCCGCGGAGGCGGCGGGCGGCGCGCAGGCGCCGGACGTCGGCGACGAGGTTCGGCGCGAAGGTGAGGGCGACGACGACCGCGACGCCCAGCTCGTACAGGGCGCCCGGGAGGGACTTCAGGAGGCGGGAGGGGTTGGCGAGGGCGTTCGCGGCGCCGACGCAGATGAGGAGGGCGGCCAGTCTCAGACCGTCGTAGAGGGCGAAGGTGAGGGCCTCCGCGGTCACCTCGCCGCCGAGGCGGATGCCCTGGGCCCAGGCCGGGAGGGGGAGCTCGGGGAGGGTGAGGAGGGTGTGCGTGCCGGGGATGGGGGAGCCGAGCACGGTCGCGAAGAGGAGGCGGACGCCGATCACGGCGAGGGCGAGTTTGACGAAGGCGCCGTAGGAGCGGGACCAGGGGGTGTCGGGGCGGCGGGTCGCCACGACGTACGCGGAGACCGCGATGAGGAGACCGAGGAGGAGGGGGTTGGTGGTGCGGGTGGCCGCGGTCCCGAGACCGAGCGCCCACAGCCACCAGGCACCGGGGTGCAGTTGCGCCCGGCGTCGGCGCCCCGGCGGGGGCGGGGGGTCGCCCCCCAACACCCCGGCGGCACGACTGCCCGCAGGCCGGGAGGGACGGATACCCACGCCCTCGCACTCCTCTGCGGCGCGGCTGCCCGCGGGCGGGGTGGGGTGGTCACCTGCGCCGTCGTGCTCCTCTGCGGCGCGGCTGCCCGCGGGCGGGGTGGGGTGGTCACCCGCGCCGTCGTGCTCCTCTGCGGCGCGCCTGCCCGCGGGCCGGGTGGGGCGGTCACCCACGTCGGCGTACCTGCCAGATCGCCGCGCCGCCCAGGATCGCCACCACGCCGATGCCCGCGACCAGGCCCAGGGACGGGCCCTCGTCCGACGCGGTGTCCTGCTCCGCTGCCGGCTTCCGCTTCTCCTCACCGCTCTGCGCGACCTGTTCGCCGCAGCCCTTCTCCGGGTAGCCGGAGATCGCGCACAGCAGGGCGTTCGTGTCGTAGCGCAGGGGCCCCGCCACCGCTGCCAGAGCGTCGGCCGTCGTCGCGTCGGGGGAGACCCGGGCGCAGGCCGTGCGGGCGGCGGGCGGGGTCTCGCCCCCGGGTGCGTCCGAGGGCGTGCCGAAGTCGAGGACCAGGGCCACCCGCTTGCTGCCCTCCCGCGCGGGCGTCTTCGCACAGATCGTCGCGAATCCGGCCTTGCCGCGCGGCCGTGCCGCGTCCGCGGAGTCCTCGCTCACGGCGAAGCGGAACCCCTGGACGTCGCCGTCCGAGGGGCGGGCCAGGGACGGGCCCTGGGTGGCGTAGACCCACTGGCCGCCGTCGCGCTCCCAGAACGACCAGTACCGGTACCCGGCGGCCTCGGCCCGGCCCGTGCCCGCGCACAGCAGGAGCGGGACCAGGAGCAGGAGAAGGGCGCGGCGGATCACAGGTGCTGCTGCTTCTTGCGGCCGGTGAACAGGAAGCCGATGCCGATGCCGGCGACGAGGCAGACACCGACGTACCACCAGACCCCGAAGAAGTCCGAGCCGGAGTCCTCCTTCGCGGCCGAGGCCTCGGTCCTCCCGGTGGCCTGCGGGGCCGGGCCCGTCGCGTTCAGCTGCTTGACGAGGTCCGCGCCGCCGAAGTCACGCGGGTTCGTGCCCGTCGCGTGGGCGGCGAGGATCAGCTGGGCGTAGGCGGCCGGACCGCTCTGCGCGGCCCAGGTCGCGGCGTTCTTCGCCAGCCACCGCACGGACGTCTCCGCCTGCGCGGTGTCGCCCTTTGCGGCGAGCGCGACGACCGCGTCGGCGGTGTTGCCGTAGTCGGGCTGCGGCTCGGCACCGGCCAGGGCGGACATCAGGTGCCCGTCGTCCTCGGCCAGGGCGGCGGTCAGCCAGGCGGCTCCGTTGGCAGCCGCCTGCTCCGGCGTCGAGGCCTTCGCGCAGGCGGCACCGGACGGTCCGGAGGCCTTTGTGCCGGGCTCGACGACCATGCCCTTGCCCAGGGCGCCGAGCACACCGGCGGCGGTGGCGTCCGCGTTGGCGGCGAGCTTGCCCTTCTTGTCCGGCTGGAAGGCGAAGGCACCGTCGCCGTCCCCGCCGCAGGGCAGGGCGAGCTTCAGCAGGGCGTCGTAGGGGGACTTGCCGTCCTTCTCGACCCGGTCCGGCTTCTCGCCGGTGGCGGCGAGCGCGCCCGTCACGACCGACGTCGAGTTGGTGTCGCTGGCCCCGCCGGGCGAGTAACCCCAGCCGCCGTCCTCGTTCTGCACGGACTTCAGCCAGTCGACGGCCTTGCCGGTGACGTCGTCGTGCCCGCCGAGCGCGGCCAGGGCCTGTACGGCGGCGGAGGTGGCGTTGGTGTCCCGCATGGTCTTGGCGTCGCACGCGGCGGTGGGGTCGGGCCGGTACGAGGCGAAGGAGCCGTCCGCGCACTGCTGGCGCTCCAGCCACCGCACGGCCTTCGCGGCGGGCTTCACACCCACCGTGTCCTGCGCGAGCAGCGCGAGCGACTGCCGCCACACCCCGTCGTACTTCGGGTCGGTCGAGCCGTACAGGGCGGAGGGGAACGCCTGGGAGGACGACGGGGACGGGTCGGCGACGGCCGGGGTGGCGGCGCCGATCACGGCGACGGCGGCCAGGACCGCGGCGCTGCGGCGAACGTTCATGATCGGCGGGTGCCTCTCCCTGTGGGGGAGCCGGACAGCACGGGACACCCCGGCGGCTCGGCTCCGTGTACCTCGACGGTGCCGTGCACCGGCACGCTGCCGGGCACGTGAGCCGGTCACGACCCGTACGCGGCGATCCGGCTCACCGCCCTGGTGGGCGGTACACGGTTGCGGGGCCAGCGCCGGAATTGCACCGGCTTCCCCCCGTACGGTGTGATGACGACCCGCTTACTGTACCCGCACGTAGGAATCGGCCCGAGGGGGTCCCGGGCGGGCGCCCGGCGTCGCCCCACGCCGCCCACGCCGCCGGGAAAGCGCCGGGCTGGGCCGCCGTGCCGACGTGTACGAGATCGGCGAGGCGTGGGTGCCGCGCCGTGGGTGCGGGCGCCGAGGCCAGAGTGTGGTGAGAGATGACGGGGAACTCGTGTGCGCTGCAATGGAGTTGATCCTCTCCGGAGGCCGGAGCGGATAACGTGGGGCTTCCTCGACCACATACGCAGGAGCGTCCATGACCGACCACGTGGAGAACTCCGAGCAGGAGCCGTTCCCCAAGATCGACACCTCGGTGCCGCACTCGGCCCGCATCTGGAACTACTGGCTGGGCGGCAAGGACAACTACGAAGTCGACCGGGTGGCCGGTGACGCGTTCCGCGAGGTCTTCCCCGGCATCGAGACCGGGGCCCGCGCCGCCCGCTACTTCCTCGCCCGCGCCGTCCGCCACCTGGCCGCCGAAGAGGGCATCCGCCAGTTCCTGGACATCGGCACCGGCCTGCCCAACGTGGACAACACCCACCAGATCGCCCAGCGGGTGGCCCCGGAGAGCCGGATCGTCTACGTCGACAACGACCCCTTGGTGCTGGCCCACGCCCGCGCCCTGCTCACCAGTACGGCGGAGGGCGTCACCAACTACGTGGACGCCGACCTGCGCGATCCGGACACCATCGTCCGGGAGGCCGGGAAGACACTCGACTTCGACCAGCCCGTCGCCCTCATGCTGATGGGCATCCTGGGCCACATCGAGGACCACGACGAGGCCCGCTCGATCGTGCGCCGGCTGGTGGACGCCCTGCCACCGGGCAGCTACCTCGTGCAGTACGACTCCACCGACACCAGCGAGGACTACGTCCGGGCCATCCAGACGTACAACGACGGCGGGTCGATTCCCTACATCCTGCGCAGCCCCGAGCAGATCGCGCGCTACTTCGACGGTCTCGAACTGCTCGAACCGGGCGTGGCGTCCTGCTCGCGCTGGCGTCCCGACGCGGCGGCCCTGGGCCTGCCGGCCGAGGTGCACCAGTACGGCGGCGTCGCCCGCAAGAACTGAGCCCTCACGTCTCCTGAAGGATGCGGTGCAGGATGGTCGGAGTCTCGTCGGGCGACTCGGCTTCGACCACCAGCCGGTTCATCGCGTCCCAGTAGCACTCGATCTCGGCCGGCCGGTCGGGATAGAGGGCACCGGTGAGCTGCTCCAGGTAGACCACGTCCGGCAACTGCCCGCCCGGCAGCCGCAGGATGGTCACCGGACCGCCCTCCGCGGCGTGGGCGCCGACGGCGAACGGCAGGATCTGCACCGTGACGTGAGGCAGCGCGCAGCTCTCGATGAGATGCCTGAGCTGCTCCCGCATCACGCGGCTGCCGCCCACCGGGCGCCGCAGCGCCGCCTCGTCGATCACGGCCCACAGCCGGGTCGCCGGCTGCCGGTGCAGGATCCGCCGGCGGGCCATGCGCAGCTCCACCCGGCGGTCGGTCTCCGCCGCCCCGGCGTCCGGGTGCGCGAGCCGCACGGCGGCCCGCGCGTAGTCGGCGGTCTGCAACAGGCCGGGGACGCGCTGGACGCGGAAGGAACGGATGAGGCTCGCCGCCTGTTCGGCCCCGAGGTAGGTCTGCATCCAGGCGGGCACGACATCGCTGTACGACCGCCACCAGGCGGGGGTGTTGGCCTGCTCGGCCAGCGCCAGCAGGGTGGCGCGCTCGGCCTCGTCGGTGACGCCGTAGAGCGTCAGCAGGTCGGCCACGTCGCGCAGTTTGAAGCCGTGGCGGCCCGCCTCCATGCGGCTGATCTTGGAAGGGGAGGCGCGGATGACGTACCCCGCCTCCGCCCGGCCGATGCCCCGCTCCTCCCGCAGCCCGCGCAGTCGCGCGCCCAGGGCCAGCCGCGGCACCATGGGCCCGGCCGATCTCTCGTCCATGACTCCGCTGAAGGGCGAGGTAGTGGCGGCCTCTTCGGTGCCCATGGGCATGTCTCCTCGCGGTGGAACGCAACTCCGCACGCGCTGAAGCGTCGCGGCACGTCATCCTAGGGGCGATGCCCCGACGCCATCCGGAGTATGCCGAAGGCGCGTGCACGCCCGGGCGGGTGGAGCGCCGGGGCGCGGGCGCGGTGGCCGGTTCTCAGCCCCCGGCGGCCAGCTTGTGTCGGTAATAGCTCTCGGCCGCGTCGGCGAATTTGGAGACGAAGAAAGCGTTGATCCCCGCCCCGGCGAGGGCGCCCAGGACCGGAACGAAGCCCGTCACCGCTTTCGATCCCAGAACCGCGGAGAATTTCACCGCCGCTTTCTGCGCGATCTTGTTGATGAACGGCTTGCTGAGTTTCGCGGCGGCCTTGGCACCCTTCTTCCCGACGATCTTCCCCCCGACCACGGACACACCGCTGCCCGCGCCCAGGGCGAGTGCCTTGGCCATCACGGCGGTTCCGTACGTCGGATACGCGACGTTGAACGCGATGAAGCCCGCCGATGCCGCGGCCCCCGCCGAGGTCACGCTCAACGCGTCCGGCTCCAGGGCGTCGGCCCAGAGGGCGAGGATGACGGCGAGATCGTCCTCGCCGTCCACCGTGGCGCCCATCTTGAAGCCGATGCCCCACGCGCAGACGGACATCTTGTGCAGCAGGAACGCCACATCGCCGACCATGGCCACCGCGTGCGCCCCCGGCACCGCCATCGCGGCCGCACCCGCCGCGGCCACCTGCCCGGTCTGCGAATTGCGCCAACTCCGCACCGATGAATACCCCGCGGCTCCCCGCTGCGCCATCGATGTGTCCCAGCCGAGCCGATGGAACGCGGAGACGAACATCTCCGCGGACATGCTTCCCCCCACGACAAGCCCCCCATGCACTTTCCGGTGATCGCGTGCTGGTGACCGCACCCCGCCGGGCACGCTATCCGGACAGTTGGCCGATGGTCAGGGGCGTGCGAAGGGCGCGTTTTGGTGCTTCAGGGGCGTGCACCGCTGCGCGCGCACCTGCCTGTCACGACCCGCACGCCTCTCCGCGCTCCGTACTCGGATCACCACGTACGTCAGATCACCACGTACGTCAGGCCGCCATGTACGTCAGACCGCCACGTACGTCACCGGCTCGCTCCCCGGGACCGCCTCAGCGCGCCCCAGCTTCACCAGGCGCCGCAGATGCGCCTCGGCCTCGGAGACGGCGATGTTCCGGGAGCCGTAGGGGATCTGGCCCCAGGGGCGGTTCCACTCCATGCGTTCGGCGAGCTGCCAGGGGGTGAGGGGCTCGGCGAGCAGGGCCAGCAGGTCGTTCAGGCGGGACTCGTGGTGGGTGAGCAGCGCGCCGACGCGGGCGGCGGTGTCGGAGAACGGGTGCTGGTGGGCCGGGAGCACCTCGGCCGGGGCCAGGCGGCCGACGCGTTCCAGGGAGTCCAGGTAGTCGCCGAGGGGGTCGGTGACCTCCCCCAAGCTCTCGGTTCCGCTCGCACAGGGGGTACCCCCGTCGTCGTCCGGGTCCTCGTAGAGGCCGATGTGCGGGGTGATGCCGGGCAGGAGGTGGTCGCCGCTGAACAGGCGGCCGTGCCCCGGGAGTTGCGTCGGGTGGGTCTCCTCCAGGTGGAGGCAGACGTGGCCCGGCGTGTGCCCGGGGGTCCAGATCGCGCGCAGCCGGCGGCCGGGCAGCTCCAGGAGCTCGCCCGGGACGATGTCGCGGTCGGGCAGGGCCGGGGAGAAGCCGGGCAGGGCGCGGGGCCGGGCCCGGCGCAGCGGCGCGATGTGCTCCTCGGGCGCACCGGCCGCGGCGAGCTTGTCCGCCATGTATGCGTACCAGCGCTCAGGACGGGCCTCGCGGGTGCGTCGTACGACCGCGATGTCCGCCGCGTGCATCGCGATCCAGGCGCCCGACGCCTCCCGGACCCGGCCGGACAGGCCGTGGTGGTCGGGGTGGTGGTGGGTGATGACCACGCCGTGGATCCCGGCGACCGAGGTGCCGCAGGCGGTGAGGCCCTGCGTGAGGGTGTCCCAGGACTCCGGGTCGTCCCAGCCGGTGTCGATCAGCACCGGGCCCCGGTCGGTTTCGACGACGTACACCAGGGTGTGGCCGAGCGGGTTGTCCGGGATCGGGACCCGGAGCGACCGGACGCCTCCGCCGTGTTCGGTCACCTGTGTCATGGGCTCCCCTGTCGCCGGCTCCCGTCACTATAACTAGAACGGGTTCCAGCGAGGAGTCTCCCGTGGTGCGCGGTCCGTGGACTCCTCGGGGCGGGGCTGGTATCAGTGGGCATATCTGATGAGCCGTCAGAGAATGCTCCCGGGGAGGCAGTCGGCCATGACCGAACTCGTGGAACACGGACAGCTGTTCATCGGCGGGGAGTTGACCGACCCCCTGGGCCGGGACGTCATCGAGGTGGTCTCGCCGCACACCGAGGAGGTCATCGGACGCGTCCCGCACGCCTCCACGGCGGATGTGGACCGGGCCGTGGCGGCGGCGCGGCGGGCCTTCGACGAGGGGCCCTGGCCGCGCATGACCCTCGACGAACGGATCGAGGTCGTCGGGCGGATCAAGGACGCCATCGCCACGAGGCACGACGAGATCGCCCGCGTGATCTCCGCCCAGAACGGCTCGCCGTACTCCTGGAGCGTCCTCGCCCAGGCCCTCGGCGCGGTCATGGTCTGGGACTCGGCGATCACCGTCGCCCGGAACTTCACCCACGAGGAGCCGCGCGACGGCGTCCTGGGCAGGATCCTCGTACGCCGCGAGCCCGTCGGGGTCGTGGCCGCCGTGGTCCCCTGGAACGTCCCGCAGTTCGTCGCCGCCGCCAAGCTCGCCCCGGCCCTGCTCACCGGCTGCACGGTCGTCCTCAAGCCCTCGCCCGAGTCGCCGCTCGACGCGTACCTGCTCGGCGAGATCGCCCGCGAGGCCGGGCTGCCGGAGGGCGTGCTGTCGATCCTGCCCGCCGACCGGGAGGTCAGCGAGTACCTGGTCGGGCACCCCGGCATCGACAAGGTGTCCTTCACCGGGTCGGTCGCGGCCGGCAAGCGTGTGATGGAGGTGGCCGCCCGCAACCTCACCCGCGTGACGCTCGAACTGGGCGGCAAGTCCGCGGCGGTCGTCCTGCCCGACGCCGACCTCGAGACGGCCGTGGCGGGCATCGCCCCCGCGGCCTGGATGAACAACGGACAGGCCTGCGTCGCCCAGACCCGCATCCTCCTGCCCCGCTCTCGCTACGACGAGTTCGCCGACGCCCTCGCCACCGCGGCCGGCGCCCTGACGGTCGGCGACCCGCTCGACCCGGCCACCCAGGTGGGCCCGCTGGTGGCCCGGCGCCAGCAGCAGCGCAACCTCGACTACATCCGCATCGGCCAGGAGGAGGGCGCCAAGATCCTCACCGGCGGCGGACGTCCGGCCGGGCTGGACCGGGGCTGGTACGTCGAACCGACCCTCTTCGGCGACGTCGACAACTCCATGCGCATCGCCCGCGAGGAGATCTTCGGCCCGGTGATCTGTCTGCTGCCCTACGACGACGAGTCCGACGCCGTGAAGATCGCCAACGACTCCGACTACGGGCTGAGCGGCAGCGTCTGGACGGCGGACGTCGAGCACGGCATCGACATCGCACGGCAGGTCCGTACCGGCACGTACTCCGTCAACACCTTCAGCCTGGACATGCTGGGGCCCTTCGGCGGCTACAAGAACTCCGGCCTGGGGCGGGAGTTCGGCCCCGAGGGGTACGGCGAGTACCTGGAGCACAAGATGATCCACCTCCCGGCGCAGGCCTAGCGATGGGCGACCGCTGGCACGTCGAGGTCGACCGCTCCCTGTGCATCGGCTCCGCGCAGTGCCTCCACCACGCGCCGGACGGCTTCCGCCTGGACTCCGCCCGCCAGTCCCGTCCGGCGGCCCCGGACATGGACGCCAACGAGCGGGTGCTGGAGGCGGCCGAGTGCTGCCCGGCGGAGGCGATCGTGATCACGCTGAGGGACAGCGGGGAGGCGGTGTTCCCGCCGGAGGAGTAGGGCCCGAAGAATCATGATGAGAGGGGTTTCATTCCGCTTTGGGCGTTTCTATGCTGGAAGTCGGCCTACGAGGCGAGTGAGGGAGTCCGACCGGAGTAGCCGACGTCGGCAGGAAGTGCAGTTGAGGCTTCCGCTGGTGCCGACTGCGACGGTAGGGCTGAGAGGCCGGAAGGACGCAGGGCCGCGAGGCCCGGCGACCCGAAGGCGACCCCCATCACCTGATCCGGACCATGCCGGCGAAGGGAACCCGTCTCGTAGGTCCTCGGCGTCCGCGGCGGGCTACGGGGCGGTCAGGTCGATCAGGCGGCACACCGTCTCGATGTCGATCTTCACCTGCGCGATCGAGGCCCGGCCCGACAGCCAGGTGATCAGCGCCGAGTGCCAGGTGTGCTCGATGACCCGGACCGCCGAGAGCTGCTCGGGCGTCGGGTTCTCCTGGCCCATCGCGTCCAGGATGATCGCCGTCGTCTGGCGGGAGACCTGGTCGACCTCCGGGCTCACGCTGCGGTCGGCGAACGTCAGTGCGCGGACCATCGCGTCCGCCAGATGCGGCTCGCGCTGCAAGGCCCGGAAGGCCCGCATCAGCGTCTCGGCGACCCGCTCGGCCGCCGTCTCGCCCTGCGGCGGCTTCTTCCGCAGCGTGCCGTGCATGTGCTCCAACTGGTCCTGCATCGTGGCGACCAGCAGGTGGATCTTGGACGGGAAGTAGCGGTACAGCGTGCCGAGCGCCACCTGGGAGGACTCCGCGACCTCGCGCATCTGCACGGCGTCGAAACCGCCCCGGCTGGCCAACTGCGCACTCGCGTGCAGGATGCGGCGGCGGCGGGCCTCCTGTCGCTCTGTGAGGGGCGGGGAGGCGGGGGCTGCCGCTCTGGCTTCCACCTTGGCCGGCTTGTTCACCTTGGCGCTCACCTTGGCTTCCGCGGGCATGTGTCGGTCCCGTTCCGTGACCGTCCGTGAGGACGAGTGATCGCACAGCATGGCACGGCGCCGGTCGTGGCGTGAATCACCTGATCCACTGCTCACAGCGCCCTTACCTGCCGGTAGATTCAGAGCCTCCGAACGATCAAGTCTGAAACTTGTTCTAGATTAGCGTCCCGGCGTAATCTCGCGGGACAGTGCAGGGAGAAGGGGGCCCAGGGTGACCGCAGAGGCCAGGGAGGCCGGGGCTCCTCAGGCCCCCGCCGCCGACGGCTCGCGACCGCTCCGCATCGCGCTCCTCACCTATAAAGGGAACCCGTTCTGCGGCGGACAGGGCGTCTACGTCCGGCACCTCTCGCGTGAACTGGCCCGCCTGGGCCACCGGGTCGAGGTCATCGGAGCCCAGCCCTACCCCGTCCTCGACGAGGGCCATGACGGACTGAGCCTCACCGAGCTGCCCAGCCTCGACCTGTACCGCCAGCCGGATCCCTTCCGCACGCCGGGGCGCGGCGAGTACCGCGACTGGATCGACGCGCTGGAAGTGGCGACGATGTGGACCGGCGGCTTCCCGGAACCGCTGACGTTCTCCCTGCGCGCCCGCCGCCACCTGCGGGCCCGGCGTGGCGCGTTCGACGTCGTGCACGACAACCAGACCCTCGGCTACGGCCTGCTGGGCGATGTCGGCGCGCCCCTGGTGACGACCATCCACCACCCCATCACCGTCGACCGGCAGCTGGAGCTGGACGCGGCGGACGGCCGGCGGCGGCGTTACTCGGTGCGGCGCTGGTACGCCTTCACGCGCATGCAGAAGCGCGTCGCGCGCCGGCTGCCCTCCGTGCTCACCGTGTCCGGCACCTCGCAGCAGGAGATCATCGACCACCTCGGGGTCCGGCAGGACCGCATCCACGTGGTCCACATCGGCGCCGACACCGACCTGTTCTCGCCGGACCCCTCCGTGCCCGTCGTGCCGGGCCGGATCGTGACGACGTCCAGCGCGGACGTGCCGCTGAAGGGCCTGGTGCACCTCGTCGAGGCGCTCGCCAAGGTACGCACCGAGCAGCCCGCCGCGCACCTCGTCGTCGTCGGCAAGCGGCCCACCGAGGGGCCGGTCGCCCAGGCGATGGAGCGCTACGGCCTCGAAGGCGTCGTGGAGTTCGTCAAGGGCATCACCGACGCGGAGCTCGTCGACCTCGTGCGCTCGGCGCAGGTCGCGTGCGTGCCGTCGCTCTACGAGGGTTTCTCGCTGCCGGCCGCGGAGGCCATGGCGACCGGGACACCGCTGCTCGCCACGACCGGGGGCGCGATCCCCGAGGTCGCCGGGCGGGACGGCGAGACGTGCCTGGCGGTGCCGCCGGGGGACTCCGGGGCCCTGGCCGCGGGGCTGGGCCGGCTGCTGTCCGACCCGGACCTGCGCGCCCGCCTCGGCGCGGCCGGGCGGGAACGGGTGCTGCGGCACTTCACCTGGGCCAGGGCCGCGGAAGGGACGGTGGCCCGCTACCGCGAGGCGATCGCCCGCTCCGAGGGCGGCACCGGCCGTTCCCCGGCCGCCAGGGCGACCCGGCCGGCCGGGGTGCCGGGTGCCGGTCCCGCGGCCGGTCCGGCTTCCGGCACGGAGGCCGGGTCCGCGGCCGCGTCCGCTGCCGGGGCCGTGACCCCGGCGGGCACCGTGCCCGCCGTTCCCACAGATGTAGAAGGCGCCAACTCCGAAAGCAGGGCCACGTGCTGACCGTCGACTTCTCCCGGTTCCCGCTCGCCCCGGGGGACCGGGTCCTGGACCTCGGCTGCGGTGCCGGGCGGCACGCGTTCGAGTGTTACCGGCGCGGCGCGCAGGTCGTGGCGCTGGACCAGAACGCCGAGGAGATCCGCGAGGTGGCGAAGTGGTTCGCGGCGATGAAGGAGGCCGGCGAGGCCCCCGAGGGCGCCACCGCCACGGCCATGGAGGGCGACGCCCTCGCGTTGCCCTTCCCCGACGAGTCCTTCGACGTCGTGATCATCTCCGAGGTCATGGAGCACATCCCGGACGACAAGGGCGTCCTCGCGGAGATGGTGCGCGTCCTCAAGCCCGGCGGCCGCATCGCCGTCACCGTCCCGCGCTACGGCCCCGAAAAGGTCTGCTGGAGCCTGTCCGACGCCTACCACGAGGTCGAGGGCGGCCACATCCGCATCTACAAGGCGGACGAACTGCTGCAGAAGATCCGCGAGGCCGGCCTGAAGCCCTACGGCACCCACCACGCCCACGCCCTGCACTCGCCCTACTGGTGGCTCAAGTGCGCGTTCGGCGTCGACAACGACAAGGCGCTGCCGGTGCGGGCGTACCACAAGCTGCTCGTCTGGGACATCATGAAGAAGCCGCTGGCCACCCGGGTCGCCGAGCAGGCGCTGAACCCGCTGATCGGCAAGAGCTTCGTGGCGTACGCGACCAAGCCGCACCTGCCGCGCCTGGCCGACAACGGGGCGGACGCCACGTGACCACTCCCCGGACGGAACACCTGGTCCTGCCCGGGGTCCTCACCGCCGGTCAGGCCGCCGCCACCGTCGCCGGCATCCTCGCCGTGCAGCGCGAGGACGGGGCGATCCCGTGGTTCCGGGGTCACCACCTCGACCCCTGGGACCACGTCGAGGCGGCCATGGCCCTCGACACGGCCGGCGAGCACGAGGCCGCCGAGCGGGCCTACCTGTGGCTGGCCCGGCACCAGAACGAGGACGGTTCCTGGTACGCCGCCTACACCGACGGCGAGTTCGACGCGGTCACCGACCGCGGCCGGGAGACCAACTTCGTCGCCTACATAGCCGTCGGCGTCTGGCACCACTACCTCTCCACCGGCGACGAGGCGTTCCTGGACCGGATGTGGCCGGCGGTGTACGCGGCGGTGGAGTTCGTGCTCCAGCTGCAGCAGCCCGGCGGGCAGATCGGCTGGCGGCGCGACGACGACGGCACGCACACGACGGACGCCCTGCTGACGGGCAGCTCCTCCATCCACCACGCGTTGCGCTGCGCGCTGGCCATCGCCGAGCAGCGGGAAGAGGCCCAACCGGACTGGGAGTTGGCGGCGGGCGCGCTGCGGCACGCCATTCGCCTGCACCCCGAGCGGTTCCTCGACAAGAACCGGTACTCGATGGACTGGTACTACCCGGTGCTGGGCGGCGCGCTGACCGGCGCAGAGGCCAAGGCCCGGATCGAGGAGGGCTGGGACCGGTTCGTCGTCCCGGGGCTGGGCGTGCGGTGCGTGGTGCCCAACCCGTGGGTGACGGGAGGTGAGTCCGCCGAACTCGCGCTCGCGTTGTGGGCGATGGGCGAATCCGACCGGGCGCTGGAGATCCTGCAGTCGATCCGGCATCTGCGGGATCCGGAGAGCGGGCTGTACTGGACCGGGTACGTCTTCGACGACCAGGCGATCTGGCCGCGGGAGTTGACGACGTGGACGGCCGGGTCGTTGTTGCTGGCCGTGGCCGCGTTGGGCGGGCACGAGGCGACGTGCCAGGTGTTCGGCGGGGCCGAGTTGCCTTTCGGGCTCGAGTCGGACTGCTGCGCCTAGGAGCTCGGGGGCTCGCCTGGTGCGCGGGCGCGGGTTGGGCGTGGCTTGTCGCGCAGTTCCCCGCGCCCCTGAAGGGCGAGCCCCTTGAGGCGATCTCAGTGCCGGTGTACCCGGTTGGCGATCGCGTGGCCGATGAACAGGTAGACCACCGCTGCCAGGCCGTAGCCGCAGACCACTCGGGCCCATGCCTCGTCGAACGTGAACAGGTCGTGCGACCAGCCGGCGAGCCAGCGGGCCGCGTCGTGGATGAACTGGACGAACGAATTGCCCGGGTTGGCGTCCAGCAGGTACATCAGGATCCAGAGACCCAGGATGAGGGCCATGATGTCGGCCACGACCGCGACGATCGTGCCGGCTTGATTCGCACCGTTGCGATATCGAGGGGACATAGTCTCCGGATTGCCCTTGAACTCTGGATGAAACCCGGGGAATCGCTCAGGAGTTCAACTCGGCGAGGACCCGCAGCGTGTGCGGGTCGGGGCTGAGGGCGAGGAGGTCCGTCACCGGGCCCTTGCGCCACGACTCCAGCCGCTCGGCGATCCGTTCGCGCGGACCGACCAGGGAGATCTCGTCGGCGAAGGCGTCGGGGACCGCCAGGACGGCCTCCTCCCGGCGGCCGGACAGGAACAGCTCCTGGATGTGGCGGGCATCGGCCTCGTAACCCATGCGCGCCATCAGGTCGGCGTGGAAGTTGCGGGCCGCGTGGCCCATGCCGCCGATGTAGAAGCCGAGCATCGCCTTGACGGGCAGCAGGCCCTCGGCGACGTCGTCGCAGACCCGGACCTGTGCCATCGGCGCCACCATGAACCCCTCGGGCAGCTCCGCCAGGGCCGGGCCGTAGACCTCGGGCCGGGTCGGCGCCCAGTACAGCGGCAGCCAGCCGTCGGCGATCCGGGTCGTCTGGGCGACGTTCTTCGGGCCCTCCGCGCCCAGCAGGACCGGCACATCCGGGCGCAGAGGGTGAGTGATCGGCTTGAGGGGTTTGCCGAGGCCCGTGGCGTCCGGCCCCCGGTAGGGGTGGGCGTGGAAGCGGCCGGCCAGTTCGACAGGGGCCTCGCGGCGCAGCACCTGCCGCAGGACGTCGACGTACTCGCGGGTGGCCGTCAGCGGCGAGGCGGGGAAGGGGCGGCCGTACCAGCCCTCGACGACCTGCGGACCGGACAGGCCGAGGCCCAGCAGCACGCGGCCGCCGGAGAGGTGGTCCAGAGTGAGGGCGTGCATCGCGGTCGTGACCGGGGAGCGGGCCGCCATCTGCGCGACCGCCGTGCCCAGCCGGATGCGGGAGGTGTGCGCCGCGATCCAGGTGAGCGGGGTGAACGCGTCCGAGCCCCAGGACTCCGCCGTCCAGACCGAGTCGTAGCCGAGCCGCTCGGCCTCCTGCGCGAGGCGCACATGGTCGGGGGAGGGGCCGCGGCCCCAGTAGCCGAGCGCGAGACCGAGCCGCATACCTGACTCCTGACGGTGTGTCAGTTGACGGGACGCCGACTGTACGGCAACGGCCCCCCGCCCGGAAGGGCGAGGGGCCGTGTGTGACCGTGGGGCTCAGCCGCGCTGGATGCCCGACGTGTCCTGGAGGACACCGCGACGGCCGTCCTGCGTCTGCGCGACCAGGGCCGCTCCGCGCTGCTCGACCGCCAGGTACCAGGTACCCGGGGCGAGTTCGGCGATCGGCGTGGGCGAGCCGTCCTCCGCGAACAGCGGCCGCGGCACCGGCACCGCGAACCAGAACGGGGAGAAGTCCCCGGCCGGCGGCTGCGGAGCCTGCGCCTGCTGCGGCTGCGGCTGACCGCCGTACTGCCCCGGCTGCGGCTGGCCGTACCCACCGGGCTGCTGCGCGCCCGGGTAGCCGTAACCACCGGGGGGCTGGGCGCCGTAGGGCTGCGGGGCGGCCGGGCGGGGCGCCGGGAGGAGGGCGCCCTTGAGAGCCGGGACGAGGGGGGTGGCGATGGCGGCGGCGGCCATCAGCAGCGTGGCGATGAGGGCGAGGATGATGCCGATGCCCGGGCTCGGGAGGAAGTCGGAGTTGGTCCCCTCGATGTTGTCGTAGCCACCGGTCACGTCGAAGATGTTGCCGAGCGCGCTCCAGGCGGCGAACACCGTGAAGGCGACGCCCAACGGGACGAGTTCCAGCCCCGCGATCTTCGGGGCCTGCGGCAGGCCCCGGCCGACGACGACGAGTGCGGCGCCGATGATCCCGGCCAGCACGACGCTGAACACGACCGGGCCGCTGCCCCACAGCATGGGGAGGTCGACGCTGTCGGGGACATTGTCGAACGAGTAGAGGTCGAGGAACGACGCGATCAACAGCAATACCGCTGCTCCGATCACCACGCCGTCGCCCCGAGTGAGGGAGCGGATATTCACTTCAGGTCCTTCGTAGGTCGTCTCATCGTCGGTAGAGGCGTCGCTGTCACCATGCCGCCGTCCGGACTCGGTGTGAAGCGCGGGGGTGGCCCCTCATCGTAAGGAGGACCCTATCGTCCGCCCGGTCAGGGTGTCCGCCGGGATCTGCCGGTCCGGGACTACCCGCGCAGAAAACTCACGATTCCCTCGGAGATCCCTTGCGCCGCCTTCTGTCGCCACGCGCCGCTGGTGAGCAACGCCGCGTCCTTGCTATCGCGCATGTTGCCGCACTCGATGAACACCTTGGGAACCGTTGACAGATTGAGACCGCCCAGGTCCTTCCGCGTGACGAGACCGCCGTCGCCGATGTAGTTGGACGGCGCGCTGCCGGTGACCGCGACGAAGCGGCCCGCGAGGCGCTCGCCGAGATCGCGGGAGGGGCCGACGATCGGCCGGGTGTCCGCGGCGCCCGCGTGCACCGCGCCGGGCAGGATCACATGGAAGCCGCGGTTGCCGGCGCCCGAGCCGTCCGCGTGGATCGAGACAACGGCATCGGCCTTCGCCTGGTTGCCGATCCGGGCCCGCTCGTCCACGCACGGGCCGAACGGCCGGTCGCCGTCCTGTGTCAGCTTCACCGTGGCGCCCTGCTCCTGAAGGAGTGTGCGCATCCGGTGCGCGACGTCCAGCGTGAACTTCGCCTCGGTGTAACCGTCGTTGGTGGACGTGCCGGTGGTGTCGCACTCCTTCGCGTTCGTCCCGATGTCCACCTTGCGGTTGATCTCGGAGGCGTGCCGGAAGTTGCCCGCGTTGTGCCCCGGGTCGATGACGACGACCTTGCCCTTGAGCGGGCCGGAGGCGGCGGGCGCGGAGGCCGAGGGCGTGGCGGTGGGTTTCGGCTCCGGAGAGGCGCTCGGCTCCTTGGCGTCGTCGGAGGGCGTGTTCGACGCGGCGGGCGAGGAGGACCGTACGGTCGCCCGCCCCGAACCCCCCTCGTCTCCCGAGCCGCCGACCGTCTCGTACACCAGCCAGCCGAGCAGCGCCCCCGGCACCAGCGCGGCGAGCGCGACGGTCAGGGGGCCGCGGCGGGGGCGGCGGTTCTGGGGAGGTTCGAAGTCCGGGCCTGCGTACGACACGCCTGCCACCCTAGCGGCCGTCGGTGGGGGCGGCGGGCCGGCGACGTCCCGACGGGGGACGGCTACGCCCCGTTCCCGCCGTCGTCCCCGTGCCGTACCGCCTCCTTCACCCGCGCCTCCACCTCCTGGCGCGGGGTGCCCTCCTGCTTCGCGTACCCGGTCACCGCCGCCTGGACGTCCCGGGCGAGATCGCGCCAGGCCCGCCAGGCCGTCTCCCAGGTGCTGGTCTGCTGGTCGCTCCACTTGGTCTGGGTGGGCGGCCCGTAGGCCTCCTGCAGATGACGCACGCGGGCGTACGCCTCGTCCGCCGCGCGCTGCTTCTCCACGAGCTCTTCGAAGGTGTGTGCCACGCGCCCGGATCCTTGGGCAGCGGCGGCCGGGCGCCGACGCGCCACGCCGCCCGTGGGCCGACCGGGCGGGGGTGGACGGGGCGCAGTTCACCCGCCCAGCCGTTCCGTCGGACACCCGGGCCCGAGCGGCGCGGGACCGCCGGGAGGGAGGGCCGGTGCGTCAGATGCCAGGGCCCGTGCGGCGCGGGACGCCGGGAGGGAGGGCCGGTGTGTCAGACGCCCGGGCCCGTGCGGCGCAGGACCCGCAGCGAGTCCGTCGCCGAGACCTCCGTGAACGCGCCGGAGGCGAGGGCCCGGAGGTAGACGCGGTACGGGGCCTGGCCGGTGAACTCGTCCTCCGGCTCGGGGAAGACGTCGTGGATGAGCAGCAGCCCGCCCTCGGCGACGTGCGGCGCCCAGCCCTCGTAGTCGGCCGTGGCGTGCTCGTCGGTGTGACCGCCGTCGATGAAGACGAACCCCAGCGGCGTCCGCCAGAACGCGGCGATCTGCGGGGACCGGCCGACCAGCGCCACCACGTGCTCCTCCAGGCCCGCCCGGTGCAGCGTGCGGCGGAACGTGGGCAGCGTGTCCATCAGGCCGATCTCGGGGTCGACCGTCTCCGGGTCGTGGTAGTCCCAGCCCGGCTGCTGCTCCTCGCTGCCCCGATGGTGGTCCACGGTGAGCGCGCTGACCCCGGCCTCGCGGGCGGCGTCGGCGAGCAGGATCGTCGAGCGGCCGCAGTACGTGCCGACCTCCAGCAGCGGCAGTCCGAGCCGCCCGGCCTCCACGGCCGCCGCGTACAGCGCCAGGCCCTCACCGGTGGGCATGAACCCCTTCGCGGCCTCGAACGCGGCCAGGATCTCGGGCTTCGGCGCCGCGGGCATGGGGTTCCTCTCGGTCGTACGACGGTCAGGGCGCCATCGTGCCGTACCCCCTGCCGCGGGGACGACAGGGGGTACCGGTGAGTAAGGAAACGGGGGGCAGGTCAGGCGGGGACCGTCTCGCCGGGCAGCGACAGGTCCAGGTCGACCGGGCGCTCGTCGCCCGCGTGGGTCGCGGAGGAGGCGAGCGGGCCGTGACCCGTGGCGCGGGCGGCCACGACGTAGGAGCCCCGGTCGGGGACGGCGAGCGCGTAGCTGCCGTCCTCGGCGGAGAGCGTCGCGCCGGCCCGGCGGCCGCGGCGGTCGATCAGCGTGACCTTGGCCCGGGCGACCGGGGAGCCGTCGGCGCCCAGCACCCGGCCGCGGAAGCCGCGCAGCACCTGCTCGGCACGCTCCAGCGCCGCGTCCTCCTCGCTGCTGGCCCGCAGCTGCGGCTTGCCGGACGGACGCCGGCCCGGCAGGAACAGCGCCAGGATCAGCCCCACGGCCACCGCGCCCGTCGCGATCAGGAAGGAGAGCCGGAAGCCGTGCATGGTCGGGATCTCGACCCCGCCGACGCTGTTCGCGGTGTTCGCCAGCACCATGCCGATCACGGCGCTCGACACCGAGGTGCCGATGGAGCGCATCAGGGTGTTGAGGCCGTTCGCCGCACCCGTCTCCGACGCCGGGACCGCGCCCACGATCAACGCGGGCAGCGAGGAGTAGGCGAGGCCGATGCCCGCGCCCAGCAGGACCGAGATGACCAGGCTCTGCCAGGCGGCGCTCATCAGGCCGAGTCCGGCGCCGTAGCCGATCGCGATGATCAGCAGGCCGATGATCAGGGTGACCTTGGGCCCGTACTTCGCGGACAGCCGGGCGTAGACGGGCGCCGTGAACATCATCGTCAGGCCGAGCGGGGCGACGAGCAGGCCGGCGACGACCATCGACTGGCCGAGGCCGTAGCCGGTGGACGTCGGCAGCTGGAGCAGCTGCGGCAGGACCAGGGAGACGACGTAGAAGGAGACGCCGACCATGATCGAGGCGAGGTTGGTGAAGAGCACGGCCGGGCGGGCCGTGGTGCGCAGGTCCACCAGCGGGGCCTTCACGCGCAGCTCCATCACGCCCCACAGCACGAGCACGACCGCCGAGGCGGCGAACAGGCCGAGTGTGGTGCCGGAGGCCCAGCCCCAGTCGCTGCCCTTGGTGATCGGCAGCAGGAACAGCACGAGCCCGGCGGACAGGCCGACCGCGCCCGGCAGGTCGAAGGTGCCCTCGGCGCGCATCGGGGACTCCGGCACGACGAGGAGGGTGAGGGCGATCGCGAGCAGGCCGAGGCCGGCGGCGCCGTAGTAGAGGGTGTGCCAGTCGCTGTGCTGGGCGACCAGGGCGGCGGCGGGCAGGGCGAGACCGCCGCCGACGCCTATGGAGGAGCTCATCAGGGCCATCGCCGAGCCGAGCTTCTCGCGGGGCAGCATGTCGCGCATCAGGCCGATGCCGAGCGGGATCGCGCCCATCGCGAAGCCCTGGAGCGTCCGGCCGGCGATCATCAGCAGCAGATCACTGGTGAGCGCGCTGACCAGGGCGCCGACGACCATCACGGCCAGGCTCAGGATCAGCATGCGGCGCTTGCCGTAGAGGTCGCCCAGGCGGCCCATGATCGGGGTGGCCACCGCGCCCGAGAGGAGAGTCGAGGTGAGGACCCACGTGGCGTTGCTGGGGGCGGTGTCCAGCAGCTGCGGCAGATCCTTGATCACCGGCACGAGCAGGGTCTGCATCACCGCGACAACGATGCCCGCGAAGGCAAGCACCGGGACCACGGCACCACTCGCTCTGCCGGCCGGGCGGTCTGTCGTCGTCTGCGTCATCGAGGAGGGCCTCCAGGCCGGGGAGCGTCGGGTTACGTGGGATCTGAACCTCGTATGTCCAGGCAACTATTCCGTTGCTTCGGCACCCTAATGAAAACTTGACCTTCCCTTGGTCTTGGTGGGAGGTTTTGGGATGGTTCGTGGGGATTTTCTCCCAGGCCTAGGTCTCCGGACCGAGAACCGGGCCCGGCGAAATCCCGATGCAAGGGGCGCAACGCGGTTGAGAGCATGACACCCATGCTCGAATCCGCGGACACCGCCACCGCCCGTCCGTCCCGACGCTCCCGCCTGCGGGCACGCGGGGCGCCGCCGATGTGGCTCGTGGTGGCGCTCACCTGCGCCGGGCAGTTCCTCGTCGTCCTGGACGTGTCCGTCGTCAACGTGGCACTGCCGTCGATGCGGACCGGACTGGGACTCGGCGAGCAGGGCCTGCAGTGGGTGGTGAACGCCTACGCCATCGCCTTCGCCGGATTCATGCTGCTCGGCGGACGCGCCGGGGACCTCTACGGCCGCAAGCGGATGTTCCTCGTCGGGCTCGGCCTGTTCACCCTGGCCTCCGCCGCGGGCGGACTGGCGCAGGACGACTGGCAGCTGCTGGTGGCGCGGGCCGTGCAGGGTCTCGGCGCGGCGGTGCTCGCGCCCTCGACGCTGACGATCCTCACGGCGTTGGTGCCGGAGGGTGCCGCGCGGGCCCGGGCGATAGGGACCTGGACGGCGGTCGGGGCCGGCGGCGGCGCGGCGGGCGGTCTGGTCGGCGGGCTCCTGGTGGAGACGCTGTCCTGGCGCTGGGTGCTGCTGATCAACGTGCCCGTCGGGGCCGTGGTGCTGTGCGCCGCCGCCTGGTTCCTCACGGAGGGCCGGGCCGGGGACGGCCGCCGCCTCGACCTGCCCGGCGCGCTGCTCGTCACGGCCGGTCTCGGCACGCTGGCCTACGGCATCTCCCAGACGGAGGCGGCGGGCTGGACGGCACCGGCCACCCTGCTGCCGCTGCTCGCCGGTCTCGTCCTGCTCGGGGCGTTCCTGGCGGTCGAGGCCCGCACGGCGAGCCCGCTGATGCCGCTCGGCCTCCTGCGCGTGCGCTCGGTGTCCTCGGCGAACGTCTCGATGTTCCTGTGCGGGTCGGCGATGTTCTGCATGTGGTTCTTCATGACTCTCTACGCACAGAACGTCCTCGGCTACACCCCGGTCGAGGCCGGTCTCGCCCTGGTCCCGAGCTCCCTCGCCGTCATCCTCGGCTCCAAGCTCGCACCCCGCCTGATGCGGCCGGTCGGCCCGCGCAACGTCGCCGTGCTGGGCACCCTGGTCGCCGTGGCCGGTTTCGCCTGGCAGTCCACGATGACCCCCGACGGCGCCTACACCACGGCGATCCTCGTCCCCGGGGTCCTCATGATGCTCGGCGCGGGCCTGGCGGCGACCCCTCTCGCCTCCCTGGCCACGTCCGGCGCCGCCCCCGAGGAGGCGGGCCTGGTCTCCGGCCTCGTCAACACGTCCCGCACGATGGGCGGTTCCCTGGGCCTGGCGATCCTGTCCACCCTGGCGGCAGCCGAGTCGGCGGGCAGCACGACCCCCGAGTCCCTGACAGCGGGCTACGCCCTCGCGTTCCGCGTGGGCGCGGCGGTCCTGACGGCCGGGGCGGCACTGATGTGGGTGTGGCTGCCACGGCGGGCGGCCCAAGTGCCCTGAGGCGCGGAGGTCACAGCCGGCCTGCCGCCCGCCACTCGGCCCTGAACCGGAACGGCTGATCTGACACGGCGTCAGCAGTCTTCACAACTGCCGGGGCCTCGGCTATACAGAGGGCGCAGGACTGGAACGCGTTTCAGTTCGTGTCCCGGTCCGCTCCCAGACGGCCTCGGTGCGGCCGACGGTGCGGACGGCCGTACCGAGGTCCTTCCTCCGGCGATCAGGAGCCCCATGCCCATCGACGCAGCCAAGGCGCTCGCCGCCCCGCCCCGGACCGGCGAGATCTCCTGGGACCACAAGGACGTGCAGCTCTACCACCTGGGCATCGGCGCGGGCCGTCCCGCCACCGACCCCGACGAACTGCGCTACACCCTGGAGACCCGGCTGCACGTCCTGCCGAGCTTCGCCACCGTCGCGGGCGGCGGGAAGCCCGGCGTGACCAGCGGGCTGTCCATGCCCGGCATCGAGGTCGACCTGGCCCGCGTCCTGCACGGCGGTCAGAGTCTCGTCCTGCACCGGCCCCTGCCGGCCGCGGGCACCGCCACCGCGACCAACAGGATCGCCGCGGTGTACGACAAGGGCAGCGCGGCCGTCCTGGTGCTGCGCACCGAAGTCGCCGACACCGAGGGCCCGTTGTGGACCAACGACGCCCAGATCTTCATCCGCGGGGAAGGCGGCTGGGGCGGCGACCGCGGCCCCTCGGCCCGCCTCGAACCCCCCACCGGCGCACCCGACCGGACCACCGAACGGCCGGTCCGCGAGGACCAGGCCCTGCTCTACCGCCTCTCCGGCGACTGGAACCCGCTGCACGCCGACCCGGAGTTCGCCAAGGTCGCCGGGTTCGAGCGGCCCATCCTGCACGGCCTGTGCACCTACGGCATCACGCTCAAGGCGGTCGTCGACACCCTGCTCGGCGGGGACGTGACCCGGGTACGGTCCTACGCCACCCGGTTCGCCGGGGTCGTGTACCCGGGCGAGACCCTGCGGATCCGCATGTGGCACACCCCCGGGTCCACCCGGGTCGCCGTCAGCGCCGTCGAGCGTGAGGACGCGCCCGTCCTCGCCGACACCGTCGTCGAACACACCTGACCCAGCACGCCGTACGAGGGGAGCCCGCACCATGCGCGCAGCCGTACTGCACGAGATCGGCCAGGACAAGCTGGAGGTCCTCGACGACGTCGAGGCGGTGGGGTTCGGGCCCGGCAAGGTCAGGATCCGGGTGCGCGCCATGGGGCTGTGCCACTCGGACCTGTCCGCGATGAGCGGGGTGCTCCCGCAGCCGGCGCCTTTCGTGCCCGGGCACGAAGGGGCGGGCGAGATCGTCGAGGTCGGCGAGGGTGTCACGCACCTGAAAGCCGACGACCGGGTCGTGGTGTGCTGGCTGCCCGCCTGCGGCGCCTGTCCCGCCTGCAAGCGCGGGCAGACCGAGCTGTGCCTGGCCGGGTTCATGAACGCGGGCACACCCAACTTCAAGCGCCCCGGCGGTGACCTCTTCGGCTTCGCCGGCACCGGCACCTTCACCGAGGAGGTCGTCGTCGACGCCGGATGCGCGGTGCCGATACCCGACGACGTGCCCTTCGACATCGCCGCCCTCATCGGCTGCGGGGTGACCACCGGCCTGGGCGCCGCGCTCAACACGGCCGACCTGGAGGCCGGTTCCTCGGTGGCGGTCATCGGCTGCGGCGGCGTCGGCATCTCGGTCATCCAGGGCGCCAGGCTGAAGGGCGCCGCCGAGATCGTCGCCGTCGACCCGGTGGCCTCGCGCCGCGAGTCGGCCCTGAAGTTCGGCGCGTCGCGGGCCGTCTCCCCGGAGGAACTGCCCGACGCCAAGCAGCAGGTGACCGGCGGCGAGGGCTTCGACCACGTCTTCGAGGTCGTCGGCCGGTCCGCCACCGCCCGCACCGCCTACGACACCACCCGGCGCGGCGGCACCCTCGTCATCGTCGGCGCGGGCGCCATGGACGACTTCCTCCAGCTCAACATGTTCGAGCTGTTCTTCGACGAGAAGCGCATCCTGCCGTCCATGTACGGCGGCGGAGACGTGCTGCGCTCCTACGAACGCACCATCGCCCTGTGGCGCGCGGGCCGGATCGACCTGGCGGGCCTGATCACCCACCGGGTCCCGCTCGCCGACATCAACGAGGCCTTGGACCAGATGCGCACCGGGACCGCCCTGCGTACGTGCATTGAGATCTGAGGACGCCACCGATGTCACTGCCACTTGAAGGGCTGTCCGCCGTCGTCACGGGCGCCGGCCGGGGCCTCGGCCGGGCCGAGGCGCTGGAACTCGCCCGGCTCGGCGCCACCGTCGTCGTCAACGACTACGGGCAGCCCGGCCGCGACGGCACCGGCGAGGCCTCGGCCGGGCCCGCCGAGGAGGTCGCCGCCGAGATCCGCGCGGCGGGCGGCAGCGCCCTGGCGCACACCGGCGACGTGTCCGACTTCGCGCAGGCCCGCGCCCTCGTCGAGGCGGCCGTCACCGCCTTCGGCAAGCTCGACATCCTCGTCAACAACGCGGGCATCCTGCGCGACCGCATGGTGTTCTCGATGGCCGAGGAGGAGTGGGACTCCGTCCTGCGCGTCCACCTCAAGGGGCACTTCAACACCACACGGTTCGCCGCCGCGCACTGGCGGGAGCGGTCGAAGAGGGCCGGGGAGCCGGTGTTCGGGCGGATCGTGAACACCTCCTCGGAGGCCTTCCTCGCGGGTTCCGCCGGTCAGCCCAACTACGCGGCCGCCAAGGGCGGGATCGTCGGCCTCACCACCTCCACCGCCCTCGCCCTCGGCCGGTACGGCGTCACGGCCAACGCCATCTGCCCGCGCGCCCGCACCCGTATGACCGAGGACGTCTTCGCGGGCGTCACCCGGCCCCCGGGCAGCGGACTCGACCCGCTCGCCCCCGAGCACGTCGCCCCGCTCGTCGCCTATCTGGCCTCACCCGCCGCCGCCCACGTCAACGGGCAGCTCCTCGTGGTGCACGGCGGCATGGTCGCCGTCGTGGAACGGCCGCGGGTGGCCGCCAAGTTCGACAGCAAGCAGGACACCTTCACCTACGACGAACTGGAGGCCGTCCTCGGCCCGTACTACGCGGACCGGCCGGCGGGGGAGACGTTCGCTGCGGCGGAGGTGCTGGGCCTCAAACGCGGGTGAGGCGCGGGGGAGATGCGGGTGAAAGACACTGAGACGCGGGTGAAGACACGGAACGGCCCTCCCCGCTTGTGGCGGGAAGGGCCGTTCGCCGTTCGGTGACCGGCGTGCCGTCAGGCCGCCGTCACAGCCTGCTCGGTCTCCGCCACCGGCTTGCGGTGACGTCCGCGCGGAGCCGTCTCGCCGTCCTGCGTGGAGAGCTCACCACGGTGCCGGCCGGGGCCGGTGGAGGGCTGCTGGACGTCGGCGTTGCGCGGCTGGTTCGTGCTGGCGTCGCTCATCGGATGGAATTCACCCCGTCAACATGATCTTTTTTACAGCCGGGTGAGTCTAACCGGCACTCCTGAGCGTGGATCCAGGCGGCCATGCCAACCGGCACTAGTTCGTTACAAGGCGTCCCAACGGCGCTTCCTGAAGGGGCACAGGGCGTGGCGCGGAAGGCGCCGGAGGCTCGGTGGGCCGAGCCGGCGGGGCGGACTCTTCCGGTTCCGAGGACCGGTCGGAGTGCGGTGCCACCGGAGCCACCGGCTCCGGCCCCGGCGGCGACGCAGACGTGACACCCGGCTGCGTCGCGGCCCCGTGCTCCGCTCCGATGGCCGGCGGCGGGCTCACCCGCGCCACCCCGCACGGCACGGCCTCCGTCGCGTACGGCAGCCGCAGCACCCCCTCGGGCGTCCACAGCCCCGCGCCCGTCAGCCACCCCTCCGGTGCGGCGAGATGGTGCATCCGCCGCTCGGCGGGACGCCAGACACCGACCCAGCTGCCCGTCGGCCCGTCGACCCGCAGCGCCACCGCGCAGCTCTCCGGTGTCAGCACCTGTCCCGGCTGGACGGCGAACGGCGTGACGGTGCAGTCCGGCACCCGCAGGCACTCGGGGAAGCGCACCGGCAGGGAGCTGCCGAGGATGCCCCAGCCCAGCCGGTGCTGCCCCGGCGAGGGCGCGTCCGAGCGGACGATCAGCAGCCCGCTGTCGTGGTCCGCGAGCAGCAGCCGGTCGTCGCTGTCCGCGGCGATCTGCAGCAGCGGCGACACCTCACCGCCACACTCCAGGTCCACCACGACGGACTTGGTGCGCCCGCCGCTCTCCCGGTCCAGCGCCAGCAGCCGTGCCGACCGGTCCAGCCAGACCCCGCCCGAGCAACGGCCGGGCAGCTCCGCCAGCCGCTCGGGCCCGAAGGCGCCGCCCGCCACCAGCCACACCGACGTCGTACGCGGCCCGACGGCCAGGGCGTAGGCCCGCTCCCCGTCCGGGGCGGGTGGCAGCAGCCGCAGCCGGGCGCTCCTGTCCGCGCATCCCACCGCGCCCAGGGGCAGCTCGCCGGTGCCCGGCCCGGTCGGGTACAGCAGCGAGAAGGCGTGCCGCCCGGCCACCACCCGGTGGATCAGTACCCGCCCGTCGCCCATCGGCTGCACCTCCGTGCCGGGCTCCTCGGGCTGGTTGCGGGGCAGGGGCACCGCGTACGGCTCCGGGCCGTCCAGGGTCCAGCGCTCCGGGAACCAGGAGCCGCCGGCTGACGCCAGACGCGCGCCGTAGGCACCGTCCGCGGTGAGCGTGCAGCCGGCCGGCGCGGGCCCGTCCCCGTCCCCCTCCTCGTCACCGTCCCCGCATCCCACCGAAGGCTCGATCGCACAGACCGTCATCGTTCGGTCACCTCCAGTGACGAAGGTAGTTTTCGCCCGCAGGACATGGAATCCGCGGCCGCAGGCTTCACACATAAGGGTGTTCCAGGAACGATTCGCCTGAGGGGAAGGGGGCGATTGTGCTGAGCGGGGCGACGGGGGCCGGGAGCGGGCGGCGGCGGTGCAACGCCACAGATCAGACGGGTAGCCTTGCTCCCGTGCCCCGTCTGTCTGAAGTCATCGCCGCGCTGGAGACCCTGTGGCCCGCCGAGCGGGCCGAGTCCTGGGACGCCGTCGGCACCGTCGCGGGCGACCCCGACCAGGAGGTCACGCGGGTCCTGTTCGCCGTCGACCCGGTCCAGGAGATCATCGACGAGGCGGTGAAACTGGGCGCCGACCTGCTCGTCACCCACCACCCGCTGTACCTGCGCGGCACGACGACGGTCGCGGCGACCCACTTCAAGGGCCGCGTCGTGCACACCCTCATCAAGAACGACATCGCGCTGCACGTCGCCCACACCAACGCCGACACCGCCGACCCGGGCGTCTCCGACGCCCTCGCCGGCGCGCTGGACCTGCGGGTCACCGGGCCGCTCGTGCCGGACCCCACCGACCCCGAGGGCCGCCGCGGCCTCGGCCGCCTCTGCGCCCTCGACCACCCGGTGACCGTCCGCGAGTTCGCCGCCCGCGCCGCCGAGCGGCTGCCCGCCACCGCGCAGGGCATCCGCGTCGCCGGCGACCCGGAGGCGCTGGTGCGCACGGTCGCCGTCAGCGGCGGCTCCGGCGACAGCCTCTTCGACCACGTCCGGGCGGCCGGCGTCGACGCCTTCCTCACCGCGGACCTGCGCCACCACCCGGTCTCCGAGGCCCGCGCCAACAGCCCCCTCGCGCTGCTCGACGCGGCGCACTGGGCCACCGAGTGGCCCTGGTGCGAGCTGGCCGCGAGCCAGCTCGACGAGATCTCCGACCGGCACGGATGGGACCTGCGCGTCCACGTCTCGAAGACGGTCACCGACCCCTGGACCGCGCACGCGGCCTCACCCCCTTCTGATCCCCTTGGAGCCCCGAACTGAACGCCGCGCCCGCCGACCAGATCCGTCTCCTCGACGTCCAGGACCTCGACGTCCGCCTCCAGCAGCTCGCGCACAAGCGCAAGTCGCTGCCCGAGCACGCCGAGATCGAGTCGCTGACCAAGGACCACACCCAGCTGCGCGACCTGCTCGTGGCCGCGCAGACCGAGGAGAGCGACACCGCCCGCGAGCAGACCAAGGCCGAGCAGGACGTGGACCAGGTGCGCCAGCGCGCCACCCGCGACCAGCAGCGCCTCGACTCCGGCGCCGTCACCTCCCCCAAGGACCTGGAGAACCTCCAGCGTGAGATCGCCTCCCTCGCCAAGCGGCAGGGCGATCTGGAGGACGTCGTGCTGGAGGTCATGGAGCGCAGGGAGTCCGCGCAGGAGCGGGTCGCCGAGCTGACCGAGCGCGTCTCCTCCGTCCAGGCGAAGATCGACGACGCGACCGCGCGCCGCGACGCCGCCTTCGAGGAGATCGACGGCGAGATCGCCACCGTCACCAAGGAGCGCGAGGTCGTCGCCGGTGCCGTCCCGGCCGATCTGCTCAAGCTCTACGACAAGCTGCGCGAGCAGCAGGGCGGCATCGGCGCGGCGAAGCTGTACGCGCGCAGCTGCCAGGGCTGCCGGCAGGAGCTCGCCATCACCGAACTGGCGGAGATCCGCAAGGCCGCGCCCGACACGGTGGTGCGCTGCGAGAACTGCCGCCGCATCCTGGTGCGCACGTCCGAGTCCGGTCTCTAGGCCTTCAGGGAGCCCATCCGGTGCGGGAGTTCATCGTCGAGGCCGACGGCGGCTCGCGGGGCAACCCCGGGCCCGCCGGCTACGGGGCCGTGGTCAGTGACGCGGCGACGGGGGAGACCCTGCGGGAGACCGCCGAGTACATCGGTGTCGCCACGAACAACGTCGCCGAGTACCGCGGCCTCCTCGCCGGCCTGCGCGCCGCCCGTGAACTGGACCCGGGCGCGACGGTCCACGTCCGGATGGACTCCAAGCTCGTCATCGAGCAGATGTCGGGCCGCTGGAAGATCAAGCACCCCGACATGAAGCCCCTGGCCGCCCAGGCGGCCCGGGTCTTCCCGCCCGGGCGGGTCACCTACGAGTGGATACCGAGGGAGCGGAACAAGCACGCCGACCGGCTGGCGAACGAGGCGATGGACGCGGGGGCCAGGGGCGAGCGGTGGTCGGAGGCCGAGTCGACGGCGGAGCTGGACACGGCGGCCGGGGCCGACGCCGGGGATTCCGGTGCCGGGGGTGCCGGGGCCGCTGTTCCGCCGGAGCCGCCCGGTGATGCGGCGGCGGGTGCGGCAAGGGCGCGCGCGGCGCTGGCGGAGGGCCGCGCGGCGGCCGCGGAGGCCGACTCGGGCCTTGACGCCGCTGGGGCCTCGACGGGATCCGGCCGGGGCGTCCCGGCCGCGGCGGCCGGCTCGGGCCCGGACGTCACGCAGGCCGACGCCGATGCTCGTGCATCCGTCCGCGCCGCGAAGACCGACACCGATGCCCGTGCCGCGAAGGCCGGGGCCGACACCCGTGTCGCCCAGGCCGCGAAGGGCGGTGGGGACACCCGTGCCGCTCAAGCTGTGAAGGCCGACACCGAAGCTCGTGGCGATGTCCGTGCCGCGAAGGCCGGCGCCGACGCCCGTGCCGCTCAAGCCGTCGCCGCCCCCGGCTGGGCACCCGCCGACATGGGCGCACCCGCCACCTTCGTCCTGCTGCGGCACGGCGAAACGCCGTTGACCCCGCAGAAGCGGTTCTCCGGGAGCGGTGGCACCGACCCCTCCCTGTCCGACGTGGGGCGGGAGCAGGCCGAGCGGGCCGCGGCGTTGCTCGCCCGGCGCGGCACCATCCAGGCCGTCGTGTCGTCCCCGCTCGCCCGGACGCGGGAGACCGCCGGGATCGTCGCCGCCCGGCTCGGCCTCGACGTGAGCATCGACGACGGACTGCGCGAGACCGACTTCGGCGATTGGGAGGGCCTCACCTTCGGCGAGGTGCGCGAGCGCCACCCCGACGACCTGAACGCCTGGCTGGCCTCCCCGGACGCCGAACCCACCGGTGGCGGCGAGAGCTTCGCCGCGACGGCCACGCGGCTCGCCGCCACCCGCGACAAGCTGCTCGCGGCGTACGCGGGCCGCACGGTCCTGCTCGTCACACATGTGACCCCGATCAAGACGCTGGTCCGCCTCGCCCTGGGCGCCCCGCCGGAGTCCCTGTTCCGCATGGAACTGTCGGCCGCGTCCCTGTCGGTGGTCGCCTACTACGCGGACGGCAACGCCAGCGTCCGCCTCCTCAACGACACGTCGCACCTGCGCTGAGCGCAGCCGCCGCACGGGCCAGCGCCTCGACGCGCCCCCAGTCGCGGGCGGCGACCGCCTCCGGCGGCAGCATCCAGCTCCCGCCCACGCAGCCCACGTTGGGCAGCGCCAGATAGTCCGGGGCCGAGTCCGGGCCGATCCCGCCCGTCGGGCAGAAACGGGCCTGGGGGAGCGGCCCCGACAGCGACTTCAGATACGCCGTACCGCCCGCGGCCTGCGCCGGGAAGAACTTCATCTCCCGTACCCCGCGTTCCAGCAGCGCCACGACCTCGGACGCCGTGGAAACCCCCGGCAGGAACGGCACCCCGGAGGCCCGCATCGCCTCCAGCAGCCCGTCCGTCCAGCCGGGACTGACCAGGAACCGGGAGCCCGCCGCCACCGCCTCCGCGACCTGCCCGGGCCGGACCACCGTCCCGGCCCCGACGACGGCCCCGGGCACCTCCCGGGCGATCTCCCGGATCGCCTCCAGGGCCACCGGCGTCCGCAGCGTCACCTCGATTGCGCACAGCCCACCCGCGACCAGCGCCCGCGCCAGCGGTACGGCGTCGCCGACGTCCTCGACGACGACCACGGGCACGACGGGCGCCAGGTCCAGCACGGAAGATGGCAGGGGAGAGGGGGCCATGGCGTCATCCTGCCGTCGGTGTGCAGGGTGCGCAAAGGCCGTTGCGAATAATGCAACACGTGCGTCTCCGCGGACTAGTGCACCTCGTCCACCAGCACGTCCAGCGACCAGGCCTGCCCCGGCTTCGCGGGCGCCTGCGCCTCCACGGCGTACCCGAGATCCCGGAGCGCCTCCACCAGCTCGGCCGGGCCCTTCGGGTCGGTCCCGGAGGTCAGCAGACTGCGCACGATCCGCCCCTTGGTCGCCTTGTTGAAGTGGCTGACCACCTTCCGGGTGGGGGCGTGCAGCACCCGCACGGACGCCGTCCGCCCGGCGACCTCGCCCTTGGGCTTCCAGGCGGCGGCGTACGCGGCGGACCGCAGATCCAGCACCAGCCCGCCCCCGGCCACCTCGGGCAGCACCGACGCCATCGGCGTACGCCAGTGCGCGCCCAGCGCCCCGAGCCCCGGCAGCTTCACCCCCATCGAGCACCGGTAGGACGGAATCCGGTCCGTCACCCGCACCGCGCCCCACAGCCCGGAGAACACGAGCAACGACCGCGCGGCACGCCGCTTGGCAGCCGTGTCGAGGGACGCCAGCCCGAGGGCGTCGTACAGCACGCCGGTGTAGATCTCCCCGGCCGGCCGGGCCCCCGCCGTGCGCAGCTCGGCGTTCTTCGCGACCTCGCCCCGCAACCCCTCACTCAGCCCCAGCACCTCGCGCGCCTTGTCCTGGTCCCCCGAGCACAGCTCGACCAGCTCGGTGAGCACCGCCTCCCGGGCGTCGGCCAGCCCCGGCAGCGACAGCGACTCCGGCTTCAGCGGGGCACCGCGGCCCGAAGAGGCCTTTCCTTCGGACGGCGGCAGCAGGACAAGCACGCGTACTCCTTCGATCGAACTCCGCCCGACAGCGTACGGGGAGCTCAGACGCGGGCCCGGCCGAGGGCGTGCACGAGCCCCTCGGGGTCGTCGGTGTGGAAGCGGACGACCCGCACCTCCCGGCGCCGCCCGAGGAAGGTGACGTGCGTGACCGGTTCGGTCAGTTCGAGGGTGACGGTGGTCTGCGAGCCGACCTCCACGTCCAGCTCGCCCTCGGCCCGCTCGTGGGTCATGCGCAGCTCACGCCGCACGGAGCGGATCCGCGCCAGCGGAACGCACAGATCGACGTGGACGTACCGCCGTATCCGCAGGGTGCCGGCGGCGGTGTCCAGCACATGCGGACGGACGACGGAAGAGGCGTGCAGCGCCACGACGAACACGATCGTGTACACGTCCAGGAAGAGGAACGCCGCGTGCACGGCGGGCCAGTCCCGCAGCAGCACGGACAGCGCGACCGTCTCGACGACGCACACGAACGCGAACCCGGCCGTCATCGCGCCCTGCCCGCGCGCGTACCCGAAGGCCGAGCCGCCGCCCGTCCCGTGCGTACGCCGCGCCACCCACAGGGCGAGACTCACCAGCAACCGCGCCTCGTGCCGGACCAGCAGCCACCCGACCCTCATCGCCGCTCCTCGGCGAGCATCCGCAGCGCACGGCGGACGGCCTCCGCCTGGGCGGGGGAGAGGTCGGCGTAGAAGGCGCGCAGCACCTCGTCCTGCTGGTCCAGCTCACCGATCTCCGGGAACAGCGTCGGCGGAATGCAGTCGGCGAGCGCCCGCGCCGCCGCGTCCACCCGCGGATCGCAGGGCTCGGCACCGGCGAGCGCGTCGAGCAGCGCGTAGACCTCACCGGCCCGCGCCACGGCCCCTGGAGTTCCCAGCGCCTCACTCACCGAGGACACCAGCCGCTCCCGTTCCCCGGCCGGTACGGTCGTCTCCAGGAACGCGAAGATCTCACGGTCCTTGACGGCCATGGGCGAGCCCGACAGGTGCGCGGTCCCGGCTAACAGGGCGGCCAGCTCGGGCGACACCGGCCCCTCGGGCGGCATACCGCCGTCCGCGTCCAGCAGGGCCCGCAACCGCGCCCGCCGCTCCCGCAGGGCCTCCTCCTGCCGCGCCAGATCCTCGTCCAGCTCGGTCAGCACCTCGACGAGGTCCTTGACCGCGTCGTCCGCGAGGACGTCCCGCACCTCCGCGAGCCCCAGACCCAGCTCGGTCAGCCGCCGGATCCGCGCCAGCACGACGGCGTGCCGCAACCCGTAATCCCGGTACCCGTTGGCCCGCCGCTCCGGCTCGGGCAACAGTCCCAGATGGTGGTAGTGCCGCACGGCCCGCGTGGTGACGCCGACGACCGCGGCGAGTTCTCCGATCCGCATGCGACCAGTGAAGACGTTGACGCTGCGGCAAGGTCAAGTGAGCCGTCCGGCCTTCTGACGACGACCGTGATCGTGTGCCACGATCGAGGGAACGGTTCCCGA
Organism: [Streptosporangium] indianense; assembly: GCF_021474405.1. Classification (GTDB taxonomy): domain Bacteria; phylum Actinomycetota; class Actinomycetes; order Streptomycetales; family Streptomycetaceae; genus Streptomyces; species Streptomyces indiaensis. Next base: position 11,204 of record NZ_JAKEIO010000060.1, on the reverse strand, counting down.
TCTCACGGACGGGTGGTTCGGCGATGTCCCAGTCTGGCGGGCGACAGAAGGAGGGGCGCGACATGACTGCCATGGCCCACGAGCCGCTCTCCCAGGAAGAGGTCCTGCTGGAGGGCTTTCTGGCCCTGGACACCCCGGAGGGTTTCCGGGCCGAGCTGATCGAGGGGGAGATCGTTGTGACGCCGCCGCCGGACGGGGATCACGAGAAGTACATCAGCCGGATCGTGAGGCAAGTGATCAGGCGCTCGCGCACCGACATGGACTTCTCGGGGAACAAAGGGCTGAAGCTGAGGAGCGGGGGAGCCTGCCCCAAGAACCACCTGGTTCCGGACGTCACCTTCGGCCCCATCGAGCGCGACCTGTTCGGCGGGGCCGAATCCTGGATGCCCTGCGACGGCGTCGCCATGGTGATGGAGGTGACCTCCACCAAGCCGCAGGCGGACCGCGAGGCCAAGCGCCGCTGCTACGCCCGCGCTGGCATCCCGCTCTACCTGCTGGTAGACCGGGACACGGCCCAAGTCACCGTTTTCAGTGAGCCGAAGGAAGACGACTACCGCGAGCACTGCGCCCGCCCCTTCGGCAAGACGGTCACCCTGCCGGAACCCTTCGCCTTCGATCTGGACACGACGGACCTCCTCTGATCCCCTGTGGGCGGGGGTACGCCATGGGGAGACGGGAACAGGCCAGCTGGACGCGGGCACGACTCGGGCGCGCCGGCCCGCCGCTCGATCTCCTCACCGCCCACTTCGACCAGCACGTCTACGCGCCCCACGCCCATGACGAGTTCACCGTCGGCGTCACCGTCGGCGGCTCGGAGGTCATCGCGTACCGCGGTGGGCACATCCACTCCTACCCCGGCTCGATCGTCGTCCTGGACCCGGGCGAGATGCACACCGGAGGCCCGGCCGCCTGCGACGGCTACGCCTACCAGGCCCTTTACGCCGATCCGTCCCTCCTCACGGACGGCATCCTCGGCGGAGGCCTCCCGCACTTCCGTGACCCCGTCCTGCACGACCCGGAACTCGCAGCAGCCCTGCGCGCCGCCCACAGCGACATCAGCGCCTGCCCCGACCCGCTGGAGGCCGAGTCCCGGCTGCCCTGGCTGCTCACGGCCCTGGCCCGCCGCCACTCCACGGCCCGCGCGACCGGTGACGTCGTGCCCGGGGCCGCCGGCATCGCCAGGACCGTGCGCGACCGCCTCGCCGACGAGCTCCTGGACCCCCCGTCCCTGGCCGCCCTCGCCACCGACCTGGGCCTGTCCCGCTACCAGCTCCTGCGCGCCTTCCGCACGACGGTGGGCGTACCGCCGTACGCCTGGCTCGCCCAGCACCGGGTGGCCAGGGCCCGGGGCCTCCTGGAAGCCGGGCTGCGCCCGGCCGAGGCGGCGGCCCTCGTCGGCTTCGCCGACCAGGCGCACCTCACGCGCTGGTTCCGCCGCGTGCTGGGGGTGACCCCGGCGGTGTACCGCAACAGCGTTCAAGACGGGGCGGGGTGAGCGGGCCGAGACTCGTCGCATGACTGCACGCGGCTGGTTCCTGTTCTCCCTGATGGGAGTGGTCTGGGGCGTCCCCTACCTGATGATCAAGGTGGCGGTGGACGACCTGTCCCCGTCCATGGTGGTGTTCGCACGCTGCGCACTCGGCGCGGTACTGCTGCTCCCGTTCGCCCTCCGCCAGGGCGGCTTCGGCCGTACCGTCCGGACCCACTGGAAGCCGATGCTGGCCTTCGCCGTCATCGAGATCATCGGCCCCTGGTGGACCCTGACCGACGCCGAACGCCATCTGTCCAGCTCGACCGCCGGACTCCTGATCGCGGGAGTACCGATCGTCGCCCTGCTCCTGGCCCGCTTCTTCGGCGCGGGGGAGCGGGTGGGTGCACGCCGCGTCACCGGCCTGGCCCTCGGCCTCGCGGGTGTCACCGTCCTGACGCTGCCGCACCTCACCGGCGGCGACGCCCTGTCGATGGCCGAGGTGCTGGTGACGGTCGTCGGCTATGCCACGGCCCCGCTGATAGCGGCCCGGTACCTCAAGGCCGTCCCGACCCTCCAGCTGATCACCCCCTGCCTCACACTGGCCGCCGTCGTCTACGCCCCGGCGGCCATCCTGACCAGGCCCGCCACCATGCCGTCGGGCGAGGTCCTGGCGGCGCTCGCCGGCCTGGGCGTGGTGTGCACGGCGATCGCGTTCGTGGCCTTCCTGGAGCTGATCAAGGAGGTCGGTCCGACGCGGGCGGGTGTGATCACGTACGTCAACCCGGCGGTGGCGGTCGCCGCGGGCGCGATCTTCCTGGACGAGAAGCTGACGCTGGGCATCGGTGTGGCCTTCACGCTGATCCTGGCGGGCTCGGTCCTGGCGACGGCCGCGGCGCCGAAGCGCGATGTCCGCCGGGTACCATGGTCGACACGGCAGACGAGCCGGGCGGACGGCCGCGTGGAGTCCCCGTGAGGGGGCTTCCCGAGGAACGTCCGGGCTCCACAGGGCAGGGTGGTGGCTAACGGCCACCCGGGGTGACCCGCGGGACAGTGCCACAGAAAGCAGACCGCCGGGGACCTCGGTCCTCGGTAAGGGTGAAACGGTGGTGTAAGAGACCACCAGTGCTTGAGGTGACTCAGGCAGCTAGGTAAACCCCACCCGGAGCAAGGTCAAGAGGGAGCACCTCGGTGCTCCTGCGCGGACGATCGAGGGCTGCCCGCCCGAGTCCGCGGGTAGACCGCATGAGGCCGGTGGCAACACCGGCCCTAGATGGATGGCCGTCGCCCCGGGCTCCGCGAGGAACCCGGGGAACAGAACCCGGCGTACAGCCCGACTCGTCTGCCCTCCATGGCCCCGGCCCGGGAGTTCACCCGGGTCGGGGCCATGGGGCAACGCCGCCCCTGACCAGGAATCGGACATTCCTGGATCCGGAATGCGCCGCACAGGAACGCGATGTCCGAACGCGACCTCTTGGTCCGCGGGCTGACCCGATCAGTCAGCCGTGATCAAGGGGGATTTCATGCGCATGGCGCATCACAGACGTGTCCTCACCGGAGCCGCCGCCTCGGCCACAGCCACGATGCTCGTGCTCACCGGTACCCCGGCGGACGCCCAGCCCGCGTCTCCGGTGGCGGCCTCGTCGGCGAGCGTCGACACCACCGCTCTCACTCGGCTCGCCGAGCGCTATCTGCAGCAGCGGGCCGACATGCTGACGACGACTCGTCCGACGGCCGGAGCCGCGACCGCCCGCGTCGAGGCCACGCGCTCCATGACCGCGCAGGTGCAGGATGATCTAGCCGCGCTGGTGGAGAAGGGCAAGCGCTACAAGGAAGTCGACGGCGGTTACACGAAGGCCCAGGTCGAAGTGGAGGTGACCGGAACCTCCGTCACCGGCCAGTCGGCAACGCTCCAGCTCACCGAGCAGACCCGCCTCCACCTCCCGTTCACGCCCCAGGAGGTCGCGGACGGCGCCCCGGAGTACGAGGAACTGTCCGTACCGCACACCGTGAAGTTCACCCAGGGCTCCGACGGCAGCTGGCTGTTGTCGTCCGACACGACCGATACGGAGGGCGGCCCCACGCCGACCACGCAGGTGTCCGACGTGGACGCCGCTGACGGCACCGATGACGGCATCGATGACGGCGGCGGAAAGGCGGACGAGGACGAGGGAGACAAGGACGCCGCTTCCGGCACTGCTCCTCTTCCCGGCGGCAGCGAGGACTCCGGCGACAAGCCGATGGCATGGAGCCGCTACAGCTACGGGAAGATGGTCGCCTACGCGGACAGGTACTGGAAGCACCACAACAGCGCCTGGCGCACGTACGGCACCGACTGCACCAACTTCGTCTCCCAGGCGATGCATGCCGGCGGCTGGGGCCCCAAGGGCGGCGCGATCATCCAGAGGCCCAGCAACAAGTACTGGTTCTACGGGCCGACGAAGTGGACCACCAGCTACACATGGGCGGCTGCGGAGAACTGGTACTGGTTCGCGAAGAAGCACTCGAAGCGGACCAAGATCCTCGACAACGTGTGGAAGATGGCCAAGGCGGACGTTCTCCAGGCCGACTGGGGCCGCGACAAGAACATCGACCACACGATGATCGTCACGAAGAAGTACCGGGGTACGCCATACCTGACGTACCACACCAGCGACACCCACAACAAAAGCCTGAAGAAGCTCCTGTCGGACCATCCGCGTGCCTGGTGGTACGCGCACCGCACCTGACAGGCTGCTGATCCCCCTCACAGGAACCACATAGGAGTGCGCTGTGGAGCGTCGACATCTTCTGGCTGTGCCGGCCGCTCTGGCCGCTCTGGCCTTCGCGGCCGGCTGCTCGTCCGGTGACGACGAGAACAAGTCCTCAAGCCCTTCGGTCCCTTCGGCCCCCTCCGTCCCTTCGGCCCCTTCGGCCTCGGAATCGTCCGTGGGGGCCCGCGAGGCCGTCGTGGCGTACGTGGACGCCCTGAACTCCCGCAGCGTCGCCGGACTGATCGAAGTCGGGGGCGTGAAGGACGAGAAGTGGTCCAGGCAGGAGGCCGGGCAGATCCTCGCGGACAGGGGCGGGCGAGGTTGGAAGATCAAGAACGTGCGGGTCGAGCAGGACATGGGCCCGGACACCGGCTCAGCCCGGCTGATGGCCGAGGACAAGAACGGAAAGACCATGCGGGACACCTTCACCGTGACGCGGGAGGACGGCACCTGGCACCTCGTGGTCTTCACACACCAGCCCGCGGAGCCCGGCAAAACCCCTGCCTCCACCGACAAGCCGAGTTCCTGACACTGCTGTCGGGGCGGCTCGCACTGGTGACCTGGGCGCGAGCCGCCCCGGCCGTTCCGCTCCGGCGGTGACGACACCGAACGGTCGTCGCCCCCGGCGGCGTCTGCATGATCGAGCCCTGCTCGGACCACAGCCTTGGAGTGAGGCTGATACCTGACATAGGCGTGGGGCGGGACGTCATCCGCGTTTCAGATGTTCGATGAGACGCTGGAGCACGCTCGAGTGAGGGCCGGATCCGTCGCCCAGGACGTAATGGAGCGCGGGTTTGCCTTCCGGGCCGAGCCGAGTCGGCACAGGGCCGAGAGGCGGATGACCGGCACGCACCAGACCGATGGTCCCCGCCTCGTCACTGCCGAGCGTGAACGCCACCGGAACGGGCGGGGCTTCCAGGCGCGGCGGAACCGTGAGGTCGCGGCGGGCTGAGCGCAGCGACGTGAGCAGGGTGACGAGGCCGTGCTCGGTGTCGAGTGCGGTCGCGAGCTCCTCGACGGCGTCCAGGGGCGGCGTCTCGTCACCTCCGTAGCCGAGCGCCAGGGTGATGTTTTCCTCGACTCCCGCCGGAGTGCGCAGAACGCGGAGGGTTGCGAGGGCGGGGCGGCCGGGGTGTCCGACCGCGACGAGCCAGGTGGGCCGGGGAGCGCGGGCGCGGGCCAGATCGGTCAACTGGCGACTGGACCAGGGGAGGTTGATCGGTTCCGCGGTGCTCCACCCCGCGGGCGGTGCGCCGGTCAGGTGCCGGAAGGCCGTTTCGAGGGCGTGGCCGAGGACGAGGTTCTCATCGGCGGGGTGGCGGGTGCGCAGGGTGAGGATCAGCTGGCGGTCGCCTGTGTCGGGGGCGGGGGTGAAGGCCTCAGCGACCCTTGCTGCGCCTTGCGCGTCCTGTACAGGGGTGAAGGTGCCGTTCTTCCAGTGGAGTACGGCGCCGGACAGCCCGTCGTAGTAGCCGTGCTCGGGGTCCTGGACGACCCAGCGGTTGGGCAGGCCCCGCAGGGCCGTGCGGGTGGGCAGGGTCAGGCGTGCCGTCGGTGGGGTGACGATCTGGAGGGCGCGGTCGGTGGCGGTCGTGGTGCGCAGGGCGTCGGAGAGCCAGCTGGTCGTGGCGATCAGGGGGCGGTCCTGGATGACCACGGCGGTGCTGTCGGTGAGGACGTCCACGGCAGGGGGGCCCGCGGCGGGGGCCGGGAACGCGGAGACGTCGGTGGTGAGGGGGACGACCTCGGTGGTGGCGGCCTCCGGGGGCCACACCGTCCCGCCCAGCACGGTGGCCAGCCGTCCGGCGAAGGAGCCCGCGAGCCGTCCGGCTTCGGCGACGGCGGTCGAGGCGCGGGCCTCGGTCCACCACACCGGCCCGTCCTCGACCGCGTGGTCCAGCAGACGCGTGGTCTCGCCAGGGACCTGGACGAGAATGGGCGCCTCCACCGAGACGAGGGGACGGCCGTCAGGGCCGCAGAGCTGGACGACTGCGCCGTCGGCAGTGGTGTCCACGCCGAGGTCGGGTCCGCCGGCGTACAGGCCCGCGAGCAGGGTGGGCAGGTCCGGCATCTGAGGGGTGAGGGCGATGACGTCCTTGGTCACGGGCCTTCTTCGTCTGCGAGGGCGGTCTGGATGAGCTGGTGGGGGCGTCCGCGGCGGACGAGCGTGCCCCGGCCGGGCGGCTGCTGGGACGCGTACAGGCCGGGGAAGAGCTGGCCTTCGGTGCGATCGCCGGTCATGACGAGGGCGGTGGTGCCGGTTTCGCGAAGGGTGGTCAGAAGGGGTTCATACAGTGCGCGGGAGGAGCCGGCGCTGCGTCGGGCGATGACGAAGTGCAGGCCGATGTCCTGCGCGGAAGAGATGTAGGGCAGGAAGGGGGCCAGGGGCTGTTGGCCCGCTGTGGTGAGGATGTCGTAGTCGTCGACCAGGATGACGATGCGAGGCCCGGTGAAGGAAGACTCGCCGTTCTCAGGCGCGTCGGGGTCCGCCGTCTCCGGCAGGCGCTTCTCCAGCTCTGTGGAGATGCCCGTGGACAGCGCGTTCGCAAGCTTGGCGTTGTGGGCGTAGCCGCCGCGGTAGGGCTCGGGTACCACGCCGCGCAGGCCGCGCCGGGGGTCGTAGACCCCGAAGACGAGTTCCTTGTCGCCGTACCGTTCGACGAGTTGCAGGGCGATGAGCTTGAGCAGGTTGGTCTTGCCGCACTCGTTGTCGCCGAGGATCAACAGGTGCTGGTCCGTGCCGAACAGGTCGAGCAGGACCGGCGCGAGGGTTTCCTGGTCGACGCCGACGGGGATCGCCGCCGGTTCGGTGGCTGAGGAAGGCAGCCCGGCCGCGCGTAGGCGAGTGGGGAGCACCCGGACGGGCGGGGCGAGTTCGCCGTGCCAGGAAGCGCGGATCGTGCGGGCGGTGCGTTCGAGGGCCGGTCCCAGGTCACCGGTGTCCGGCCGGCTGTCGATGCGGGGCAGGGCGACCTGCGCGAAGAGCTTGCCGTCGGTCAGGACGCGGCCGGGGGTGTCCGGGGCGAGGGTCTCGGACAGTTTGCGGTCGATGGAGGAGTCGGCCGGGTCGTTGAGGCGCAGTTCGATACGGGTGCCGAACATCGACTGGGTGGCGATGCGGACGTCGTTCCAGCGCAGCATCCCGGCCACGACGTGGATGCCGTAGCCGCCGCCGCGCTTGAGCAGGTCGGCCACGGCGTCGTCGAGGTCGGCGAATTCGTCGCGCAGCGCTCCGAAGCCGTCGATGACGAGCACGATGTCGGTGGCGGCCAGTTCGGACAGCCGTCCCTGGGACCGCAGGTTACGCAGCTGGTCGACGGAGTCGATGCCGTGCTCGCGGAAGAGCTCCTCGCGCATCGCCAGCATGCCGCGCGTCTCGGCGACCGTGCGGGCGGCTCGTTCGTGGTCGGCGCGGGAGGCGATGCCGCCGACGTGCGGTAGTCCGGCGAGGGCGGACAGGCCACCGCCTGCCAGGTCGAGGCCGTACACGGCGACGTCGTACGGCGTGTGGGTGAGAGCGAGGGACAGCACGAGGGTGCGCAGGAGCGTGGTCTTGCCGGACTGAGGGCCTCCGATGACGGCTGCGTGCCCGCCGGCGACGGTCAGGTTCAGCTGCCACGGTTGCTGCCGCTGCCGGGCCGGGTCGTCCAGGACGCCGAGCGGGACACGCATCGGGCCGCCTGCATGGGTGAGCCGAACACCGTCTGTGTCGGCTCGGAGGGGGCCTGCGGCCGTGTCGAGGGTCGTGGCGTCGGGCAGTGGGGGCAGCCAGATGCGGCGTACCGGCAGTGCCGCCGTGGCGAGTTGGCCGACCATGACGGACAGGACGGTCGGGCCGGTCTCCCGCTGGGTGACGACGGGCTCCTCCACCGTCTCCGTCTCCTGAGGGATGTTGTATGCGGGGTACGGGCGGACGAGTGGCTCGTCGTCGTATGGGTCGCGCCGGGCCGGTCCGCGGTAGGCGCCGGAGACGTATCCGGCCTTGAAGCGCTCATAGGTGGAGGTGTCGACCTTGAGGTAACCGAAGCCCGGCAGTGGCGGGAGGTGGAAGGCGTCGGTGGTGTCGAGGACGGTACGGGACTCGTCCGCGGAGAACGTACGCAGACCGAGCCGGTAGGAGAGGTAGGTGTCCAAACCCTTGAGTTTGCCGCCCTCGATGCGCTGGCTGGACAGCAGCAGATGTACCCCGATGGAGCGGCCGATACGGCCGATGGACAAGAACAGGTCGATGAAGTCCGGTTTGGCGGTGATGAGTTCGCCGAACTCGTCGATGACGACGAACAGGTGTGGGAGGGGGTCCAGCTCAGGGCGGGTGGTGGCCCGCGCGGTGGCGTACTCGCCGATGTCGGCGATGTTCCCGGCGTCCTTCAGGACCTGCTGGCGGCGCTTGACCTCGCCGGCCAGGCTGGAGTGGACGCGTTCGACGAGCCCTGCCTGGTTCTCCAGGTTGGTGATCACGCCGGCCACATGGGGAAGTTCGGCGAAGGGGGCGAAGGTGGCTCCGCCCTTGTAGTCGACCAGGACCAGGGCCAGGTCCTCCGGCGAGTGGGTGGCGGCGAGAGCGAGGACGAGGGTACGCAGCAGTTCGCTCTTGCCGGAGCCGGTGGCGCCGACACACAGTCCGTGCGGGCCCATACCGAGCTGCGAGGACTCCTTCAGATCCAGGAGCACCGGCTCGTGGCGGTCGGAGAGGCCGATGGGGACGCGCAGGAAGTCCCGCTCGCTGCGTCGTGCCCACAGGCGGCGCAGGTCCAGGTCGGCCGGATCATGGATGCCCAGCAGCGCGGGGAAGTCGACCGGACCGGACACGGGCGTGTCCTCGGCCGCCGACTCGGCCGACAGTCGCAGGGGAGCGAGCATGCGGGCGATCCCCTCCGCGCCCGCGGTGCTCACCGCGTCGACGGTTCCCCGGCCGATGTTCCCGCGTAGGTCGTCCACGGTGATTCGGTCATCGTCGACGGTGATGCGCACGCTGACCTGGTCGGGCTCGTGCACCTGCTGCTGGAGCAGATGCAGCACGGTGACACCCATCTCCGGCAGTCCGATCGCTGCATCGGGGCGGGGGAGTTCGGCCGCGGTGTCACCGTAGGAGTCGCTGATCACGAGCATGCGGGAGGTCAGGCGCAGGGCGTCCTTGGTCCTGCCCGACAGACCACGGCGCACCTCGGCGGCGTACGCGGCGCGCTGCCGCAGGTCGGGGGCGCACAGCCGAGCCAGCTCGGCCAGGCGGGGGGCTATGCGACGGGCGGCGCCCGGGCCGTCGGACGTCTGTGGATCGAGGATGTGGGGCAGCCACTTCGCCCAGGCCCACTCCGGCTCGTCACCGGTGCCGAGGGCCACGGCGACGTCGTCCGGCGCGTGCGTCACGACGATCTGCAGCAGGAGCGCGCGGGCGACCCGGAGGACACCGTCCCGGTCGCCGATGACGCTGACGTTCCCGGCCCTGTCCAGCGGCACCGTGAGCGGGAAGTCCGTGGCCGTACCGAAGCGGCCCTGGAGGGCGCGGGCCTCGTTCAGCATGAACGGGTCCGGTGGGGTGAGGACACCGCCGGTGCTGTTCTGCGCGATGCCCAGCTCATGTGCCGGTACGTCGCCGGTGCCGGCCCGAACCGAGAGGAAGTCGGCGTCCGGGCGCCGCCGCTCCCACAGCCTGGCCGGGTCCCGGACGAGGTCGTACAGCGCCTCGGGCGGCGGGTTCAGCTCGCGCGCCGCCTGCCGCCGTTCCCGCTCGGCGGTGCCCAGTTCCTCACGCAGTTCCTCCAGGTACTCCAGGTAGCGCTCACGCTGCACACGCCGGGTGCGCTGCGCCTTGCCGCGCTGCGACAGGAACAGCGCCACCGCTCCGAGCAGGGCGACGACCAGCACGAGTGCGCCGATCGCGGCGAACTGGCTGTTGCGGATGACCGTCATCAGCACGACCGAGCTGACGACACCGGCCATGGGCAGCAGCGCCGTGGCGGCGTTGCCGACCTTGCCCTCCGGGAGGTTCGGGGGCGCCTCGATGGTGCGAGGTGCGGCGGGATCGAGGGGCCGGGTGCTGCGGGCGGGCCGGTGGATCACCTGCTGGGTCATCGCACCCGCACCGCTCGCTGCATCGCCTCGGCCGCCAGGCGGACGGCCGCGTCCCGGGTGCTCCGGCCCAGCATGGCGGTGTGGATGGGTCCTCCTTGGGCGAGATGGCGGTCGTAGGGAAGCAGGACGACGGGCACGCCGGGTTCACGCAGGTGCGCTGCGGCCGTCTTCGGGTCGAGGGTGGTGTCGGGGGAGTTCGCGCTGAGAGCCACCACGGTGGTGGCGAGCGCGGAGTGCGGCAACTGGCCCAGCCAGTCGAGGACCTGGCGGGTGCCGTGAATGCCCTCGGCGGTCATCGGGGCGACGACGACACGTGCGTGGGCGGTGTCCATCGCTGTACGTGCCACCTCGCCGGGCAGCGTCTCGCAGTCCACCACCGTCACCGAGAAGTACCTGCGCAGGGCCAGCGTCACCGTCCGGTAGGTGCGCATGTCCATGGGGGCGCCGACCCGTCCCTGGCTCGCGGGCAGCAGCCAGCCGCCATCGGCCACGGGAACCAGGTAGCCCGTGATGTCGGTGAGCTGCATCGCCGGCGTCAGGATGCGGGCGAGGTCGGCGCAGCACCAGCGCACCGTGTCCGCGCCCATCCGTACCGGGAGGGTGCCCAGGGCGGCGTCTGCCTCAAGGGTGAGCACGGGGTCGGGCCGGTAGTGGTTGAAGGTACGGCCGAGCAACGCGGAGACCGTGGACTTGCCGACGCCGCCACGAATCGAGGTGACGGCGATGACCCGTCCGGTGGTGACGGGCTGCTGCAACTCCTGCGCGAAACGCGTCTGTTCGGCGACCTCTTGAGTGGCTGAGGTGGTCAGGCGGCGCAAGGAGGCTCCGGCGCGGCGTGCGGCCGAGTCACCGTGCTGCGGGCTGCCCAGGGCGATGGCGAGGCGCGGGTCGACGGTGGGGTGGGATTCGGG
>NZ_JAKEIO010000059.1 GCF_021474405.1 [Streptosporangium] indianense | reverse complement strand
CCCTACCGCCCCTCCTCGCGCCGCTTCCCCGACCCCGTGCACCTGCGCGTCGAGGACGTCCCCGAGGCCGCCTACGTCGAGGACCCCGGACGCCTGCGCGACCTGCTGGACCGGTCCGCCCGGCTGCGCGAAGCGGTGCTGCGGCAGGGCGCGTTGATCGACCGGGACGCCGTGTGGGAGCTCAAGCGGGAGGCGCTGGAGCTGCTCGGCGAGGTCCCCCTCGGTCCCGGCCGGCGCGCCGCCTACTGCGACTTCCTCGCCGGGCAGGGCCAGGCCCTGGAGGACCACGCCACCTGGTGCGCGCTCGCCGAGGTGCACGGCTCGGACTGGCACCGCTGGCCGGCCGGCCTGCGCGACCCGCGGTCCGCCGAGACCGCCCAGGCGCGCAACGGCCTCATGGACCGGGTCGACTTCTGGTCCCGGCTCGCCTGGCTCACCGACGCCCAGCTGACGGCCGCGCAGCGCGCCGGGCGTGAGGCCGGGATGCCGGTGGGGATCGTCCACGACCTCGCGGTCGGCGTGCACCCCGGCGGTGCCGACGCCTGGGCGCAGCAGGAGTACTTCGCCGCGGGCATGTCGGTGGGCGCCCCGCCGGACGCCTTCAACGCCCGCGGCCAGGACTGGGGCCTGCCGCCCTGGCGGCCCGACCGCCTGGCCGCGTCCGGCTACGCACCCTTCCGCGAGCTGCTGCGCGCTCTGTTCCGCTACGCCGGAGCCCTGCGCATCGACCACGTCATGGGCCTGTTCCGCCTCTGGTGGGTCCCGCAGGGCCATCCGCCCACCGAGGGCACCTACGTCCGCTACGACGCCGAGGCCATGCTCGCCGTGCTCGTCCTGGAGGCGTCCCGGGCCGGGGCGCTGGTGATCGGGGAGGACCTCGGCACCGTCGAGCCCGGCGTCCGCGAGGCGCTGCGCGAGCGCGGTGTGCTCGGCACGTCCGTGCTGTGGTTCGAGCGCGACTGGGAGGGCGACGGCCGTCCGCTGTCCCCCGAGAGCTGGCGCTCCGACTGTCTGGCCACCGCCACCACCCACGACCTTCCCTCCACGGCGGCCCGCCTGACCGGAGAGCACGTCGAACTCCGCGACAGCCTGGGGCTGCTGACCCGCCCCCTGGCGGAGGAGCGCGCCGAGGCCGCCGCCGACACGGGGGAGTGGCTGTCCCTGCTCTCCCGGCTCGGCCTGCTGCGCGGCACGAGCGGCGGCGGCGACACCTCCTCGGAGGAGGCGGAGATCCAGGCCGTCCACCGCTTCCTGCTGCACACGCCGGCCCGCATGATCGGCGTCTGGCTCCCCGACGGCGTCGGCGACCGCCGCCCGCAGAACCTCCCCGGGACCTGGGACCAGTACCCGAACTGGCGCCTGCCCATCGCGGACGCGCAGGGGCGGCCGGTGACGCTGGAGGACCTGGCGGCCTCGCCGCGTCTGCACGCGCTGATGGAGGTGCTCAGGGAGGGCGGGTCGTGAGCCCGGGGGCTCTTACGGCACCCCGGGCGCGCGGCCCCGGTCGGCGTTGGATATTTTGACACCGTGGACAAGAAGAACGCCCTGCGCGCCGGCGCCCTGGCAGCCGGTACGACGCTGATGATGCTGCTCCTGTCGTCGCCCGCCTCCGCGCTCGCGCGCGACGACGGTGACGACCCCGGCTCGGGCCTGAACGTCATCGAGACGCTGGGCCTCTTCGTCTTTGCCCCGATCGTGCTCTACCTGGTCATCGCCGGACTGGTGATGGTCGGCGACAAGACGCACAAGAAGAAGGACCCGACCAGCTCGAACATCGCCACCAAGGCCGAGGCGAAGAGCGAAGTCAAGGCCTGATCCGCGTTCTTCACGAGGGCGCCGCCGCGAACACCGCGGCGGCGCCCTCGTCGTGTCGGGCCTGCCGCGCCCGGGTGTGTCAGGCCTGATACGCGCCCGCGCCGCGGCCGGGGCCTGTGTCAGGGCCTCTCCGTGCCCTGAAGCAGATCGCGCAGCAGATCGGCGAGCTGCCCGGCCCGCGGCGCGCCCAGGACGGACAGTGCCTCCGTCTGGACCGCCAGCCCCGCCCCGACCGCCTCGTCGACCAGTGCGAGGCCCTCGTCGGTGAGCGTGACCTGCAGCCCGCGCCGGTCGTGCGGGTCGGGCGAGCGGCGCAGCAGCCCGGCCCGTTCCAGCTTGTCCAGCCGCCCCGTCATGCCGCCGGTGGTCAGCATCAACGTCGCGGACAGCTGCCGGGGGGAAAGTGTGTAGGGCTCGCCGGAGCGGCGCAGGGTCGCCAGGACGTCGAACTCCCCGCGGGAGACGCCGAACGCCGCGTACACCCGCCCCACCCGCTCGCCGATCGCGTGGGAGAGCCGGTTGATCCGGCCGAAGACCTCCATGGCGGCGGTGTCCAGGTCGGGCCGGACCGTCGCCCACTGGCCGATGATCGCGTCGACGGGGTCCTTGCGCTGCTCGGGGCGTTCGCTCATGGCACGAGTATCGGCCGCACCTCGGTCACCCGCAAGAAAGTAGCTTGACGGAAAGTTGCTTAGCGGTAAGCTACTTTCTGCTGACCTACTCAGAAGGGTGTCTCCCATGGCCCTCTCCCGCCCGGCCCTCATCACCCTCACCGCCCTCGCGCCCGTCTCCTGGGGCACGACCTACGCGGTCACCACCGAGTTCCTCCCGCCCGACCGCCCCCTGTTCACCGCCCTGGTGCGCGCCCTGCCCGCCGGCCTGCTGCTGCTCGCCGTCGCCCGGGTGCTGCCGCGCGGCGCCTGGTGGGGGAAGGCGGCGCTGCTCGGCGCGCTGAACATCGGTGCCTTCTTCCCGCTGCTGTTCCTCTCCGCCTACCGGCTGCCCGGCGGCCTCGCGGCGGTCGTCGGCTCGGCCGGTCCGCTGTTCGTGGCCGGACTCTCGGCGCTGCTGCTCGGACAGCGGCCGTCGGCGCGGACACTGGCGACCGGGGCCGTGGCCGCGTTCGGGGTCAGCCTCGTCGTCCTGCGGGCGGCCGGGGCGCTGGACGCGCTCGGCCTGCTGGCGGCCGTCGCCGCCACGGCGTCGATGTCCACCGGCACCGTGCTCACCCAGCGCTGGGGCCGCCCCGAGGGCGTCGGGCCGCTGGCGCTGACCGGCTGGCAGCTGACCGCGGGCGGCCTGCTCATCGCGCCGCTCGCCTTCCTGGTCGAGGGCGCCCCGCCGGCGCTGGACGGCCGGGCGGTCGGCGGCTACCTCTACCTCGCCCTCGCGAACACGGCCCTCGCGTACTGGCTGTGGTTCCGCGGCATCGGCCGGATGACCGCCACCCAGGTCACCTTCCTCGGCCCGCTCTCCCCGCTTACCGCGGCCGTCGTCGGCTGGGCGGTGCTCGGGCAGGCGCTGACGCCGGTGCAACTCCTCGGGATGGGCCTGGCGTTCGGGGCGACGGTGGCGGGGCAGTTCGTCACCAGGCCGCCGCGCACCCCGGACCGCGCCGCGAAGGTCCTCGCCGAACCGGTGGGCGTGGGCGTGCGGGACCGCGCCGCGCAGGCTCTCGCCGAACCGGTGGGCGTGCCGGACCGCGCCGCGCAGGGTGGCCGTACCGAACCGGCGCGCGTGCCGGACGGAGGGCTGCGACGGTAGGGGGGAGCTCCGTCCGCCGCGGCCGGAACAGGCGGAAGGGGCGCCCGGTACCCACCGGGCGCCCCTTCCGTCGTACGGGAATCCGCCGGGACTACTCCCCGGCCGCCGCGTCCGCCCGCTGGGCCCGCAGGGCGCGCTCGACGCCCGCGCGGGACTCCGACACCAGGCGGCGCAGGGCCGCGCTCGGCTCGGCGGAGTCCAGCCACGCGTCCGTCTTGTCCAGGGTCTCCTGCGAGACCTGGACCGTCGGGTAGAGGCCGACAACGATCTGCTGGGCCATCTCGTGGGAGCGGGACTGCCAGATGTCCTTCACCACCTCGAAGTACCGGTCCGCGTAGGGGGCGAGCACCTCCCGCTGGTCGGTCTGGACGAAACCGCCGATGACCGCCTCCTGCACGGCGTTCGGCAGCTTGTCGGAGTCGACGACCGACGCCCACGCATCGGCCTTGGCCTCCGGTGTCGGACGGGCCGCCCGGGCCGTGGCGGCGTGCCGCTCACCGGCCGCCGTCCGGTCCCGCTCGTACTCGGCCGCGATCTCCGCCTCGTCGAACCGGCCGACCGCCGCGAGCCGCTGCACGAACGCCCAGCGCAGCTCCGTGTCGACGACCAGACCCTCGATGGTCTGCGAGCCGTCCAGCAGCGCGTCCAGCAGGTCCAGCTGCTCCGGTGTGCGGGCCGTCGCCGCGAACGCGCGCGCCCACGCCAGCTGATGGTCGCTGCCGGGGGCCGCCGCCCGCAG
Organism: [Streptosporangium] indianense; assembly: GCF_021474405.1. GTDB lineage: Bacteria > Actinomycetota > Actinomycetes > Streptomycetales > Streptomycetaceae > Streptomyces > Streptomyces indiaensis. The sequence continues at coordinate 40,934 of NZ_JAKEIO010000059.1, read as the reverse complement.
GTGCGCCAGCGTCGCGTCGGTCCAGCGGGCCAGCAGCGCCTCGCGGGCCGCCGGGTCGGCGTACAGGTCGATCGCCAGCTTCACCTGGCGCTGCAGCGACTGCACGACACCGATGTCGGACTCCTTGCCGATGCCGGACAGCACCAGCGACAGGTAGTCGCGGGCCGCGAGCTCGGCGTCCCGCGTCATGTCCCAGGCCGACGCCCAGCACAGGGCGCGCGGCAGCGAGGACTCGAAGTCGCCGAGGTGCTCCGTGACGAAGGCCAGCGACTGCTCGTCCAGGCGGACCTTCGCGTACGACAGGTCGTCGTCGTTGAGCAGGATCACGGCCGGGCGGTGCTGTCCGACCAGCTGCGGTACGGCCGTCAGCTCGCCGTCCACGTCCAGCTCGATCCGCTCCCGGCGCACCAGCTTGCCGCTCGCCTCGTCCAGGTCGTACAGGCCTACCGCGATGCGGTGCGGGCGCAGCGTCGGCTCGCCCTTCGCGCCGGCGGGCAGGGCCGGGGCCTCCTGGCGGATGCCGAACGACGTGACGACACCGTCGGCGTCCGTTTCGAGCTCCGGGCGCAGCACGTTGATGCCGGCCGTCTGGAGCCACTTCTCCGACCAGGTCTTCAGGTCGCGGCCGGAGGTCTCCTCCAGCGCGCCCAGCAGGTCCGACAGGCGCGTGTTGCCGAAGGCGTGCCGCTTGAAGTACGCCTGCACGCCCCGGAAGAACTCGTCCATGCCGACGTAGGCGACGAGCTGCTTCAGGACGCTGGCGCCCTTGGCGTACGTGATGCCGTCGAAGTTGACCAGGACGTCGTCCAGGTCACGGATCTCCGCCATGATCGGATGGGTCGACGGCAGCTGGTCCTGCCGGTACGCCCAGGTCTTCATGGAGTTGGCGAAGGTGGTCCACGCGTGCGGCCACCGGCTCCCCGGCGCGTGCGCCTGGCAGGCGATCGAGGTGTACGTGGCGAACGACTCGTTCAGCCACAGGTCGTTCCACCACTCCATGGTCACGAGGTCGCCGAACCACATGTGGGCCAGCTCGTGCAGGATGGTCTCCGCACGCATCTCGTACGCCGCGTCCGTCACCTTCGAGCGGAACACGTACTGGTCGCGGATGGTCACCGCGCCCGCGTTCTCCATCGCGCCCGCGTTGAACTCCGGCACGAACAGCTGGTCGTACTTCTCGAACGGGTACGCGTAGTCGAACTTCTCCTGGAACCACTCGAAGCCCTGCCGGGTCACCTCGAAGATGGCGTCCGAGTCGAGGTACTCGGCGAGCGAGGGACGGCAGTAGATGCCGAGCGGGACGGACTGGCCGTCCTTCTCGTACACGCTGTGCACGGAGTGGTACGGGCCGACGATCAGCGCCGTGATGTACGTCGAGATGCGCGGCGTCGGCTCGAAGACCCAGACGTTGTCCTGGGGCTCCGGGGTGGGCGAGTTGGAGATGACCGTCCAGCCCTCGGGCGCCTTCACGGTGAACTGGAAGGTCGCCTTCAGGTCCGGCTGCTCGAAGCTCGCGAACACCCGGCGGGCGTCCGGCACCTCGAACTGGGTGTAGAGGTAGGCCTGGTCGTCGACCGGGTCGACGAACCGGTGCAGGCCCTCGCCGGTGTTGGTGTACGCGCAGTCGGCGACGACCCGGAGGATGTTGCGTCCCTGGAGCAGACCGGGCAGGGCGATCCGGGAGTCCGCGAAGACCTCGGCCGGGTCGAGGGAGTCACCGTTCAGGGTCACCTCGTGCACGGCCGGCGCCACCAGGTCGATGAACGACTCCGCGCCGTTCCCGGCCGTCACGTCGAAGCGCACCGTGGTCACGGACCGGTAGGTGCCGCCCTCCTGCGCGCCGGAGAGATCGAGCTCGATCTCGTACGAGTCAACGGCGAGCAGCTGCGCCCGCTGCTGCGCCTCTTCGCGGGTCAGGTTTGTGCCAGGCACGCGGTCATCTCCTCGTTATGGGTGGGTTGCGTCATCTTTCCACGGAGGCCGGGCGTCAGGCGACGACCTGGGCACCTGCTAGGGATACCCCTCGGGAGGCGAGGGTCCGGGCGAACTCACGCACCCCGGCGGTCGCACCGTCCCGGCGCCGGACCAGGCCGAGCACCGACTCCGGCACGCCTTCCACCGGCATGAACGTCACGTCCTCGCGCCGGCGGTACGCGGCCGCCGGCCGGCACACCAGCGTGCCCGCCCGCCCGGCCACGATCGTCCGGGGCCGGCCGGGGAACACCGGGCCCGGCACGAGGTCCGGCTCCTCGACGGGCAGCAGGACGACCGTCCGGGGGGGAGAGCGACGTCGGGAATCCGCCGGTGCCCCGGCCCCGCGCGAGTGAGCCTGAGGGGCATGACGACGACCGCGTACACCGCCCGCCCCATCGCCCCGCCCGCGCTGAAGGGACTCCGCTCGGCGGACGACGCGGGCCGTCCGACGGCCCCGTTCACCGACCGCGAGGGCGGCGCCCCGCTCCGCTGCTGCCTGCGCCACAGCACACCGGGCGAGCGCATCGCCCTGGTCTCGTACGCACCCCTGCGTCGCTGGGCGGCGCAGACCGGCGCCGCACCCGGGGCGTACGACGAACAGGGTCCCGTCTTCATCCACGCCGAGGACTGCGGGGGGCCGGACACCGACGCCCTGCCCTTCACGCACAGCCACCGCACGGTCCGCCGCTACTCGGCCGACGGGCGCATCCTGGGCGGACGGCTGGTCGAAGGCACCCCCGCCGCCTTCCCGCACGCCCTCACGGAAGCATTCGACGACCCGGCCGTGGCGCTCGTCCACGTCCGGGCCGTCGAGTACGGCTGCTTCCTCTACGAGGTGCGCAGGGGGTCCGAGAAGGGCGGGGACTAGCCCTTCAGCTCGGCCGCCACCAGCTCCGCGATCTGCACCGCGTTCAGGGCCGCGCCCTTGCGGAGGTTGTCGTTGGAGACGAACAGGGCCAGGCCGTTGTCCACCGTCTCGTCGCGGCGGATGCGGCCGACGTAGGACGGGTCCTTGCCGGCGGCCTGGAGGGGGGTCGGGATGTCGGAGAGCTCGACGCCCGGGGCGTCCTTCAGCAGCTCCGCCGCGCGCTCCGGGGAGATCGGGCGGGCGAAGCGGGCGTTGACCTGGAGGGAGTGGCCGGAGAAGACCGGGACGCGCACACAGGTGCCGGAGACCTTCAGCTCGGGGATCTCCAGGATCTTGCGGGACTCGTTGCGGAGCTTCTGCTCCTCGTCGGTCTCGTTCAGACCGTCGTCGACGAGGTTGCCCGCGAAGGGCAGCACGTTGAAGGCGATGGGGCGCTTGTAGACGCCCGGCTCCGGGAAGTCGACCGCTTCGCCGTCGTGGGTGAGCTTCTCGGCGTCGGCGACGACCTTCTGCGTCTGGCCGTGCAGCTCGGCGACGCCCGCGAGGCCGGAACCGGAGACCGCCTGGTACGTGGCGACGACCAGGGCCTCCAGGCCCGCCTCGTCGTGCAGCGGACGCAGCACCGGCATCGCGGCCATGGTCGTGCAGTTCGGGTTGGCGATGATGCCCTTGGGGCGGTTCTTGATCGCGTGCGGGTTGACCTCGGAGACCACCAGGGGCACCTCCGGGTGCTTGCGCCACGCGGAGGAGTTGTCGATCACGACCGCGCCCTGCGAGGCGACCTTTTCGGCCAGCGCCTTGGACGTGGCACCGCCCGCGGAGAACAGCACGATGTCCAGGCCGGTGTAGTCGGCGGTGGACGCGTCCTCCACGGTCACGCCGTCCAGCTGCGACCCGGCGGAGCGGGCCGAGGCGAACAGGCGCAGCTCGGTGACCGGGAAGTTCCGCTCCGTGAGGATCCTGCGCATGACCGTGCCCACCTGTCCGGTGGCTCCGACGATTCCGACCCTCACGGTGACTCCCTCTCCTGCGTCTCTTCACGTACTCGTTGCTTGGCCGAGGCTTTTCCATCATGCGGCCGACCACGGCCCGCCTGTCCACTTCTTTCCCCGGTCTGCCCGGAGAGTGGGACGGCCTGTCCCGCTCCATGATTGCGGACCTGCGGTGTCGACCCCGCTGAGCTGGAGGAATTCGTCCGGCAGGGGTCGTGCGCCGCAAGCTCGCCTGCCCATGCCGGTCCCGGCCACACGGAAGTGTGATGTACGCCTCTGCCGCTCGGTGGCCGGATCCGGGAGGCCCGCGACGGACTCGACCGAAAGAACACCGAACGTTCCGGGCCGTGCCGGCGTCGTAGGAGAAACACGGCTAGGGGGGTGGCTTGTGCTGCTGCGCGGGAGGGCCCGGCGGGCCCGGGAGGCGCATACGGGGTCCGGTGACGTGCCACCGAGAGCGGGTGATCACCGGAGCGAGTCCGATCCGCTGTCCGATCCGCTGGACGCGGCACAGGAGCGCCGGGTGCGGGCGGTGCTCGCACTCGGCGGAGTGCCGCAGGCGGACCTGCCGGACGGGGTGCAGCAGGTCCGCCTGCGGCTGCTGGAGCGGGCCGCGAGCGGCCGGGAGGCGCCGCGGGACGTCTCGGCGTGGGCGGCGGTCGTCGCCTCCAACCTCGCCATGGACTGGCACCGGGCCAAGCGCCGCCAGGAGCGCCTCGGGGAGCGGCTGGCCGCCCTGCGCCAGACGGAACACCCCTCGGGGGAGGACAGCAGCGTGCTGTCCGTCGCCGTCGCCCAGGGCCTGGACGAGCTGCCCGACGCCCAGCGGCAGGTCGTCGTCCTGCGCTTCTACGCCGACCTGCCCGTCCGGTCCATCGCCGAGCAGCTCGGCGTCCCGGAGGGCACGGTCAAGAGCCGGCTGCACACGGCGGTACGGGCCCTGCGCGCCCGCCTGCACGAGGACGAGGTGGTGTGACGTGAGCGCCCCGCACGACAAGGCCGGGTACGACGGGCCCGACGCGCTCATGGCGGCCGTCACCGGCGAGGCGCCACCGCGCGAGGCCCGGGCGGACGACGCCTTCATGGCCGAGTACCGGTCGGCGGCCACCGACGTGGCGCTGCTGCGCGAGCAGCTGGGCCTCATCGGGCAGGCACTCGCCGAGCCCCGCGAGGAGCCGGGTGCCGAGACCGGCGCCCGGAGTGAGCCCGGCTTCGGGACCGGCGCCCGGAAGGAGCCCGGCTCCAAGAGCGGAGTTCGGAAGGAGCCCGGCTCCGGGACCGGCGCCCACGAGCAGCCCAGCTCCGAGTCCGGCGCTCGGAAGGAGCCCGGCTCCGGGACCGGCGCCCGCGAGCAGCCCGGCTCCGGGACCGGAGCCCGCAAGGACCCCGGCTCCCGGCCCGACGGTGCCTCCGTGACGCCGCTGTCCGCGCGCCGCAGGCGGCCCGAACCCCTGGCCGTGGCCCTGAAGGGCTTCGTCGCGGCCGTCGGGGCCAGTCTGGTGATCGGCATGGGCTGGCTCGTCGTGCACAGCGGCGACATGGGCGCCGCCGACGACCGGGGCGGGTCGGCCGCCTCCGACAGCTCCGCCGACCGGCCGCACACCGAAGGGGACGCCAAGCTCGGCCACGCCGGGTACCTCGCCTGTGCCCGGCTCGTGGTCGAGGGCACCGTCGCCGAGGTCGAGCCCGTTCCCGGCGCCGGCCAGGACCGGATCACCCTGGACGTGACGCGCTACTACAAGCCCGACAAGGGCCGGGCGCGGATCACCTTCCCCCTGGAGACCGGCGCCGAGCCCTCGCTGCGGGCCGGTGACCACATGCTCGTCGGGATCTCCGGCGGGCAGGCCCAGCCGGACATGTGGGCGACGGAGGAGAAGGAGATCGCCCGCGACCGGGCGTGGATCACCGAGGCGCTGCCCGCCTCGCGCACCTTCCCGTGCCGGTGAGGAGCAACGAGAAGGGCGGGCGCCCGTAAGGACGCCCGCCCCGCGCTCGCCGTGGTACCGCTACGGCAGGACCTTCTCGATCTTCACGCTGCCCACGCCCGCGGCCGTGCCGCGCGCGTTGACCAGCTGGACCTGGCCGAAGAACTCACGCCCCTCGGGAGCGGCCGCGGCGGCGGTGACGCTGCCCGAGACGGTCGCCGAGTCGCCCGTGCCGAGCTTCACCGGCGCCGATCCGTCGACGGTGACGCTGCCGAGGGAGGGGGAGAAGAACACGTCCCGGTAGTCGTACTCGGTGGTGCCGGCCGGCACGGCGTAGCCGACGACCTGGATCGAGTACGTGCCGGCGGCCGGGGACGGGATGGAGACCGACTCCTCCGAGTCACCGTCGGCGGAGCTGCCGACCTGCGTGCCCGACGCGTCGTACACGGCGAGGTCCAGGTCGGCGGCGTTGTCCGACACCGAGCCGATGGCGACGTCGAGGGACTTGGCGCCCGCGGGCACCTCGACCTTCGTGGTCTGCGTCTCGCCCTGCTTGATCGAGGGGCGGGCCGCCTTGGCCGAGCCCAGCGGGCCGCCCAGCAGCTTGCCGTCGAGCGCGGCGAAGCCGTTCGTCACCTTCCAGGAGGCGGCGGCCGGGGTGCCGACCTTCGCCTCGGGCACGGTCACCGTCTCCGGGTCGAAGGCCGCGCCGAGCACGGCGACGTCCAGCTGGTACGGGTTGTCCAGCAGCGGCGACGTGCGGCGCGACTCGACCTCGATCTCCCAGACGCCCGGCTGCGGGTCGGCGTAGGAACGCACGTCCGGACGGCAGGTGTTGGCCGGGTTGACGTAGTTCGGGTAGCAGTTGACCGTCGACGACGGGTCCGACGGCGTGCCGTACGGGTGGATGGAGATGAACCGGGTCTGGCTCTTGTCCTTCAGCCCGCTCATCGCGACCTCGAGCGTCTTTGCGCCCTCGGGGACGGTGACGAAGTAGTGCTGGGTGCTGTTGCGCTGCACCGAACTCTTCGCGGTGTAGGTGTACTTCAGCGGCGCGGCGACCACGACCGTGCTGAGGACCTGCCGGTCGATGCCCTCGGTCCTGGGGTCGTCGACCTCCAGGATGGCGCTCTTGATGCCCGCGGACTTCGGCGCGGCCTGGACCTTGACGGTCACCGGCTGGTTCAGCGGCAGCTTCACCTCGTCGGAGCCGACGACGCGGAACGTGCCGCCCGCGTTGTTCTCGAAGTGCAGCTCGTGGCGGATCGCCTTGTCGGCGCCGGACGTACGGGTCAGGGTGATCTCGTACGTCTTCTTCTGGCCGGCCTTCAGGCCGCCCTCACGGTCGTACAGGCCCGTGCCGAAGCCCGGGGTCTTCAGGAACTGGTCGATCGCGGTGTCGACCGGCGCCTTGACCGTGTAGGAGTGGGAGGTCGCGTCGTCGCGGATCGCGTCCCAGGCGTCGGGGATGTTCATCAGGCCCGCGCCCTCCTCGTACGCCTGCACACCCTTGATGTGGTCGGCGGTCGAGGTGAGGGCCGTGCGCAGGGTCGCCGGCGTGAGGTCGATCTTCTTCTGCTTGGCGGCCGACACCAGCAGCGCCGCGGCGCCCGTGGCCTGCGGGGAGGCCATCGAGGTGCCCTGGAGCATCGAGTAGCCGGCCGGCAGGGAGTAGCCCGCCTCGGCGACCGGGGAGCCCGGCAGCCAGGTCTGCGTGGTGTTGATCGCCGCACCCGGGGCGACCAGGGTCGGCGTGAAGCCGCCGTCCTCACGCGGGCCGCGCGAGGAGAACGGCATCATCGCGTACTTCTTCTCCACGACCGAGCCGTAGTTGGCGGCCCAGGTCTCCTTGGAGACGGACGCGCCGACCGAGATGACCTTGTCGGCCAGGGCCGGGTCGCCGATGGTGTTGGCGCCGGGGCCGGAGTTGCCCGCGGAGATCACCAGCTGGACGCCGTAGGTGTCGATGAGGCGCGTGTACAGCTCGGCGCGCGCGTTGTTGCCGTCGTTCAGCGCGGGCAGGCCGCCGATGGACATGTTGACGATGTCGACGCCGCGCTTGGTGACGAGGTCGATCATGCCCTCGGTGAGCGCCACGTTGGTGCAGCCGCCGGACCAGGTGCAGGCGCGCGAGGAGACCAGCTTGGCGCCGGGGGCGGCGCCGTTCATCCTGCCGCCGAACAGGCCGTTGGCGGCGGTGATGCCGGCGACGTGCGTGCCGTGCTCGGACTCGATGACGCCGATGTTGACGAAGTCGGACTTCTTGCCGACCCAGGAGCCGCCCAGCGGGTCCATCGGGACGTCCTTGCGGATCTCCACGACGAACGGCTGCCGCTCGGCGACGTCGGTCTTCGGGTCGTCGGTGCCGAAGTACCCGACCTGCTGGCCGTCCTTGTACGGCTTCATCGGCGCGTCGTCGCCGAAGTCGTTGTTGTTGTTCAGGTCGACCCGGACCGTGCCGGTCGTGGCGTCGTACAGCACGCCCCAGACGTCGGTGGTGTCGCCGTCGCGGTTGGCGTCGCCCTTGGCGTCGCCGCCGGCGGTGTACGACTCCTTGAAGAGGCTGACGGCGTAGGAGCCCGCCGGCGCCTTGTACGACTGGCCCTGGTAGCTGAAGGCCGGGCCGGACACGGCCGTGACCATCGGGCGCCAGGTGCTGTCGTTGTCGATGATCGGGTCGGTGGCCGTCACCCAGTCGACGATCTTCCGCTCACCGGTCGTCGTCTTCTGCAGCGCCGGGTGGCCGAGGTCCACGCCGGAGTCGAGGATGCCGATGGTGACGCCGCGGCCGTCCGCCTTCGGGTGGTCCTCGACGAAGTCGACCGCGCCCGTCTCGAAGGACGGGTTGTACGGGTTCTCGGCCGGGGTCTTCTTCCCCGGCGCGGGGTACGTCCCCTGCGCGGCCTCGGCGCCCTTGGCGGTGTCCGCGCTCGGCGTCGGGTCGTCCAGCGGGATCTCCTCGCGCAGGTCGATGCCGTGCACGGAGGACAGCTTGGCGGCGGCGGCGATCGCCGCGTCCGCCTTGGCCGTCGGGACGGTGGCGCGGACGTAGCCCAGCTTGTCGTCGGCCCGGCCCACCGAGCCGCCCTTGACCGCGTCCAGCTGCCCGGCGACCTGCTCGGTCTTCCCGGGAGCGGTGGCGATCATCATCGTGACGGTCTTGTCGCCGTCGGCCTTGGCCTCCGAGAGCAGGTCCGCGTCGTCCGAACCGAGCTTGGCGGGTGCGGACTTCACGCCCGGGTCGGCCGGGGCGTCCGCGCCCGGGCCGTCGGCGGAGAAGGCCAGCGGGATCGGCCCGGCCGCGGAGAGCGCGGCGACGAGACCGGCGGCCACGGCGATGCGGACCACGCGTCTCGGGCCCGATATCTGATCGCGCGGAGTGGGAGGGGTCATCGGCATCCCTTGTAGGTAAAGGAACGAGCGGGAAGCGGCCGGGGCCGATCAGCCCTGGTCGCACACGGTCCGAACGGCAGGCCCGGACGATCGCACAGCCTTACGCAAGGGGGACTCCTATGGGGAGAGTTGACCCAAACGAAATGGATGTATGGGGAAAACCCGCGATGCGATTTGTGGACATCAGTCCCGAAGGTGGTGAAGAAATCGGTTAACGTCCCGGAGTGCGACAGAAGTTGAGGGTGGCGGCCTACGCCATATGCGTCCGGGACGGACAGATCCTCCTCGCCCGCTCACCCGCCCAGGACGGCACGCCCGAGTGGGTCGTCCCGGGCGGCGGAACGGAGCACGGCGAGGACCCCTACGACACCGTCCGGCGGGAGGTGGAGGAGGAGACCGGGTACCGCATCGAGGTGACCGGGCTGCTCGGCGTGGACTCCTCGCACCGCGTCTTCCGCAAGGGCTTCGGAGCGCCCGTCGACCACCACGGCGTCCGCCTCGTCTACGAGGGCCGGATCATCGGCGGCGCACTGCGCAACGAGGTGAACGGCTCCACCGACCTCGCCGCCTGGCAGGACCTGGAGGCGGTCCCCGGCCTGGTCCGGGTGTCCCTGGTCGACGTCGCCCTGCGGATGTGGCGCGAACGCCCGCCCACCGGACGGCTGGCCGACACCCCGAACCGGGCGCGGTGACACGGAGCCCGAACCAGCTGCGGTACCCCGCAAGATGAACGCCGCGTGACCGGCTCCGGGCCGTATCCGGAGCGCGCGACGACACACCGGGTGGGCCAAGATCCACGTACGGTGATCGGCGTTGCGCGTTGCCACCTCGTTCACGCGCAGGTCATCCCCGCTGCCAACGATCCAGTACGAGCGGGGTGTTCACGTCAAGAACACCCCGCGACCACTGCCGACGCGTTCGCACTCGGGGAGAGAAGCGCATGTCGCGCATACGCTCAGTCGCCGGCTCCGGCCAGGGCATCCACCGTCGTTCCGTCCTCGCCGCCGGAGGAGCGGTCGCCCTCTCCGCGGGCGTCGGCTACGCCCTGCGGCCCGGCGACAGCCAGGCCGCCACGGGTACCCGGCAGGCCACCCAGGCCGTCGCCGCCTCCTCGCGGCAGGCCCCGGCCGCGCCGCTCGCCCCCTACACCAAGGGCACCACCGTGGCGAACGTCGCCACCCCGCGCGGCGCCTCCGGCTACCGGCGTCTCGGTGACGGCCCCGGCTGGAGCAGAGTCGTCCGCTCCGACCTGGCCGCGCCCAAGTCCGGCCGCGCCGGGCGCCGTACCGCGCTCGCAGCGTTCGTGCAGCTCACCGACCTGCACATCATCGACGCCCAGCACCCGCTGCGCCTGGAGTACCTGCGCGCGGCGGACATCCACGCCTGGCGACCGCACGAGGCGCTGACCGTGCAGGGCGCGATCGCGCTCGTGGAGCGGATCAACGCGCTGCGCGGCGGACCCGTCACCGGCGCCCCGCTGCACTTCGCCATGACCACCGGCGACAACACCGACAACAACGCCAGGTCCGAGCTGGACTGGTACATGAAGGTCATGAGCGGTGGGCGCATCACACCCAACACCGGGGACCCGCGCCGCTACGAGGGCGTCCAGAACAGCGGCCTCAAGCAGTACTGGCAGCCCGACGCCGCCGTCCGCGACAGCGACAAGCAGGTCGGCTTCCCTCACCTCGACGGCTTCCTGAAGGCCGCCATCCGTGAGGTGCGCAGCCCCGGCCTCAACCTGCCCTGGTACTCGACCGTCGGCAACCACGACTCCCTGCCGATGGGCTGCTATGCGTCGCACGGCGACTCGTACCTCACCGAGCTCGCCGTCGGCGGCAAGAAGCTGATGAACGTGACCGCGGCCGAGGCGCAGCAGCTCCAGGCGCAGATCAAGAAGGCCCGCGACCCCCGGGGCGTCCGCTACCACGACTTCCTGAAGTCCCATGCCCGCTCGATGCGTTCGGTGACCCCCGACGAGCGGCGCGCGCCCTACACGCCGGCCGAGTACCTGAAGGCGCACCTCGACCCGGCCCACCGCGGTGTCGGCCCGGCCGGCCACGGCTACTCCTCCGCCAACGTGGACGCGAACACCCAGTACTACGCCTTCCGCGTCTCCGACGACGTGATCGGCATCAGCCTGGACACCACCGACTCCGGCGGCCATTACGAGGGGTCCATCGGCACGGCCCAGCTGAAGTGGCTCGACAGGACACTGCGGGAGAACAAGGACTCCTACGCGGTGATCTTCAGCCATCACACCAGCAAGACGATGACCAACCTGCGCAGCGACCCGGCGAGGCCCGGCGAGCGCCGCCACGACGGCCAGGAGGTCCTCGCGCTGCTCGGCAACCACCCCCGGGTGCTGGCCTGGGTGAACGGGCACATCCACAAGAACGTCATCACACCGCACTCGATGTCCGGCGGCACCTTCTGGGAGATCTCCACCGCCTCCCACGTCGACTTCCCGCAACTCGCCCGCGTCATCGAGCTGACCGACAACAAGGACGGCACGATCTCCCTGTTCACCACGCTGGTGGAGTCCTCGGCCCCGCACCGCACGGACTTCTCCGACCTCTCCCAGACCGGACTCGCGGCGCTCTACCGCGAGTTGTCCCTCAACGCCCCCGGCGCGAGGAAAACCCTCGGCGGCGACCCGGAGGACCGCAACACCGAGCTGGTGCTGAAGAAGGGCTGAGAACCGCTCAACCGCCCGTCCCCGGTCAACCCCCGGCCGGGCAGCCGGGGTCCCCTCTCCCGATACAACTCGAGAAGAGCGGCGCGATCATCGAGGCGGAGTTCTGCGGCACGTAGCCGCCACAGGCAGGAGGAGGGGCCGCCGGCGTGTCCCGGCGGCCCCTCCTCGCCCCTCCTGGTCCTGCCCCCGTGTCCGTCGCTAACGGGGCAGCACCAGGACGTGCGCGGCCGGTTCGCGGTCGGCGGAGGCCATCAGGGCCGTGCGGAGCACCGTCGCCTGCTGCTCGGGGGCTTCGCGCAGCTTCCTCGGGGTGATGTGGACGACCGTGATGCCCAGCCGCTCCAGGTGCTCGCGCTTGCGCGCGTACTCGGACCACAGGGCGTCGTCGTCCGGCCGGGGAGCCCGGGTGTCGATCTCCACCGCCACCGCCTGCTCGGGCCAGTACGCGTCCAGGCCGCCGAGGTAGGGGCCGCCCGGCAGGCGCAGATCGACGTTCCAGACCGGGTCGGGCAGGCCGTACTCGGCGATCATCCGGTACAGCCGGTCCTCCGCGCGGGCCCGGCCCTCGGCGAGCAGGGACTCCACCGCGTCCACGACGTGCGGGCGGCCCAGCAGCCGGGCCTGGACCAGTTCGCGGACCACGGCCGCCGGGTCGCAGTGGGCGCCGCGGACCGCCTCCGTGAGCAACCGGCGGACGATGCCGGCGTCCGCGAGTCCGGCCACCGCGTCGGCCAGGGCGCGGGCCACCGGTGCCACCGGCACCCCCGTGACCTGCTCGGGTTCGGGCATGACGGGCGTGCGGACGACGCGCGCGCAGCCCGTGGAGCGCAGCCGCCGCATCCGCGGGACCAGGACGTCGATCGCGTCCAGGGACGGCAGCGGGGGACTGGAGGAGAAGCCGCGCAGCGTCAGCGCGGCCAGGCCCGTGATCATCACCTCGGGGTGGGCGGGGGCGTGCGGCCGGCTCGCCCCGGGCTGGGTGGGCACCCCGGTGCCGCGTTCCCGCGCCGCGTACATCAGCACCGCGTGCAGCCGCTCCTCGCTGGTCGGCGGTCCCGGATGGAGCAGGACCACGCCCGGGAGGATCAGCTGCCAGGGGCCGCCCGCACGGCACTGCTCGTTCGTCTCGGCCGTGGACACACCGTGCGAGCGGAGCTGTGCCGTCGTCATCACGCGGGGGCGGCCACCGCCGGACAGCTCGTGCAGCGGGCGGGGGGAGAGCGGGGTGTTGTGGGTCATGCCCCGCAATTTCCCGCGCCCCGGCCCTGCTTGAACCGCTGTTACAGGTCCGTCGACAAAAACGGACAACCCAGCGCTGAAGGACGGATGTTCGGATGCCGAAATCCCCTGGTCCGTTCGGGTGCGGGCCAGGGGTTACGGCTTACGGGGCATGCGTCTCGTAACGAAGACGGAACGCCCCGATCTCAGGCCAAAGCTACTGGTCAGCGGCCTCGTCGCACGCCTGTCCACGCAACGCCCGTGCCAGGTCGTCACGGGACTCCAGCACCAGCCGGCGCAGCGCCGGAGCCGCCTCCTCGTGGGCGTCCAGCCACGCGTCCGCGGCGTCCAGCGTCTCCCGGGACTGCTGCAGCGAGGGAAACAGGCCCTGCACCACGTGCATGCCGATCTGGATCGACCGCTCGGCCCACACCCGCTCGATCGCCGCGAAGTACTTCCCCGCGTACGGCGCGATCAGCTCCCGCTGCGAGCCCTGGGAGAAGCCGGAGATGGTCGCCTCGACCATGGCGTTGGACAGCGCGTCCGACTCCACGACCTGCGCCCACGCCTGCGCCTTGACCGCCTCGGACGGCCGGGCGGCCAGACAGCGCACCTGGTGCCGCTTGCCGGAGGCCGTGTCGTCCCGGGTCAGCTCCTCGGCCAGCGCCTTCTCGTCCACCACGCCGTGCGCGGCCAGCGGCTCCAGGAACACCCAGCGCAGCTCCTGGTCCAGGTCGAGGCCCTCGACCGCCACCGTGCCCGAGAGCAGGTCCCGCAGCAGCGCGAAGTCGGCCTCGGCGGCGGCCGTCCGGGCGAAGAAGCGCGCCCAGGCGAGCTGGTGCTCGCTGCCCGGCCCGGCCGCGTACAGCTCCCGCCGGGCGCCCTCGGCGAGCAGCCGCGCGGCCGTCTCCCGCCGGGCGGGCGCCGTGTAGTGCGTGACCGCTGACTCCGCCCACGCGTGCAGCATCTGCACGACGCCGATCTCGGACTCGCGGCCGCCGAAGCGCAGCACCAGGTCCACGAAGTCCCGGGCCGGGAGCAGCGCGTCACGCGTCATGTTCCACAGCGCCGACCAGCACAGGGCACGCGCCAGCGGGTCGGTGATCGCGCCCAGGTGCTCGCGCAGCGTCGCCAGCGACGTCTCGTCGAAGCGGATCTTGCAGTAGGTCAGGTCGTCGTCGTTGACCAGGACCAGATCGGGCGCCTCGGACCCGGCGAGTTCCGCCACGACCGTGCGGGGGCCGTCGACGTCGGTCTCCACGCGCGCGTAGCGCTCCAGCGCCCCGCCGCCCGTCACCCGGTACAGCCCCACCGCCACCCGGTGCGGACGCAGTTCGGGGTGGGACTCGGCGGCCTCCTGGACCACCGCCAGCTCATCGACGCGGCCGTCCGCGTCCAGCAGCACCTGAGGCGTCAGCGCGTTCACCCCGGCCGTCTGCAGCCAGGACCGCGACCAGGCGCTCATGTCCCGGCCGCTGGTCTCCTCCAGCACCGACAGCAGGTCGCCGAGGCGCGTGTTGCCGTACGCGTGCCGCTTGAAGTAGCGCCGGGCGCCCTCCAGGAACGCCTCCTCACCGACGTACGCCACGAGCTGCTTGAGCACCGACGCGCCCTTGGCGTACGTGATGCCGTCGAAGTTGAGCTTGGCGTCCTGGAGGTCGCGGATGTCCGCGGTGATCGGGTGCGTGGAGGGCAGCTGGTCGGCCCGGTAGGCCCAGGCCTTGCGGCGGTTGGCGAAGGTGATCCAGCCGCCCGCGAAGCGGGTCGCGCCCACGAGCGAGAACGCGCCCATGAAGTCCGCGAAGGACTCCTTCAGCCACAGGTCGTCCCACCACTCCATGGTGACCAGGTCGCCGAACCACATGTGCGCCATCTCGTGCAGGATGACGTTGGCCCGGCCCTCGTAGGACGCCTGTGTCACCTTCCCGCGGAAGATGAACTCCTCCCGGAACGTCACCAGGCCCGGGTTCTCCATCGCGCCCAGGTTGTACTCGGGCACGAACGCCTGGTCGTACTTCCCGAACGGGTACGGGAAGTCGAAGTGGTCGTGGAAGAAGTCCAGACCCTGCTTGGTGACCAGGAACACGTCGTCGGCGTCGAAGTGGGGCGCGAGGCCCTTGCGGCACAGGGCGCCGAGCGGGATCTCCAGCGTGGTGCCGTCCGCGAGGGTGCGCGTGTAGGAGTCCGTCACGTAGTGGTACGGGCCGGCCACCACGCACGTGATGTACGTCGAGATCGGCTTGGTCTCGGCGAACCGCCACACCCCGTCGGCCTGCTCACCGGCCCCGTTGCTCCACACCGTCCAGCCTTCGGGCGCCCGCACCTCGAAGCGGTAGGGGGCCTTCAGGTCGGGCTGCTCGAAGTTCGCGAAGACCCGGCGGGAGTCGGCCGGCTCGTACTGCGTGTACAGGTACACCTCGCCGTCCTCGGGGTCGACGAAGCGGTGCAGGCCCTCGCCGGTGCGGGAGTAGGCGCACTGGGCGTCCACCACCAGCTCGTTGTCCGCGGCCAGGTCCTCCAGCGTGATCCGGGAGCCGTCGAAGACCTCCCCGGGGTCCAGATCACGGCCGTTGAGTGAGACGGCCGTCACACTCGGCGCGATCAGGTCCGCGAAGGTGCTCGCCCCGGGCTCGGTGCAGCGGAAGCGGACCGTCGTGACGGAGCGGAAGGTGCGGGGCCCGTCCCCCCGGTCCTCACCGACCGCGGAACGCAGGTCGAGGGACACCTCGTACCCGTCGACGCTCAGCAGGGCGGCCCGCTCGCGGGCCTCGTCGCGGGACAGATTCTCACCGGGCACGGGCGGCACTCCTCGGTTGTCGTGGGGTACGGCTGAACAGGACCGATCCTGCCACGCGCACCTGACACGGGGCAGCCGGGAATGAGGCGAGCGCATACCGGCGTTGCCGGAGAAACGGTTGCCTCCCGAGGAGAGACATGTCGGACAAGACCCCCGTCGACTTCTGGTTCGACCCGCTGTGCCCCTGGGCCTGGATGACCTCCCGCTGGGTGCTGGAGGTGGAGAAGGTCAGGGACATCGAGGTCTGCTGGCACCTCATGAGCCTCGCCGTCCTGAACGAGAACAGGCTCGACGAGCTGCCCGAGGAGTACCGCGAGCTGCTGGAGACCAAGGCGTGGGGCCCCGTCCGGGTCGTCATAGCGGCGCAGCAGGAGCACGGCCCCGAGGTGCTCGGCGACCTGTACACCGCGCTCGGCACCCGCATCCACAACCGGGCCGAGGGCCCCGGCAAGGAGACCGTCGCCGCCGCCCTGAAGGACGTCGGCCTGCCCGAGTCCCTCCTGGAGCACTGGGACTCCACCCCGTACGAGGCGGAGCTGCGCGCCTCCCACAAGGAGGGCATCGAGAAGGTCGGGCAGGACGTCGGCACCCCGGTCATCGCCGTGCCCGGAGCCGACGGCGAGCAGATCGCCTTCTTCGGCCCCGTCGTCACCCCGGCCCCGCAGGGCGAGGAAGCCGGCCGCCTCTGGGACGGCACCCTCGCCGTGGCCTCGGTCCCCGGCTTCTACGAGATCAAGCGCACCCGCACCAAGGGCCCGGACTTCTCCAACCTGTAGGGCTCACTCGGCGGGGACGGCCTGGATCTTCAGCTCCTCCGGGAGCAGGCCGTCCTCGCCGCGGTTGAGGTAGCGCTGGTACCACCGGCAGCCGACGGCCGTGCAGCGCCAGTAGTCGTCCACGAAGTGCCCGGCCCCCTTCTCCGCCCGGACCGCCGCCCGCTCGGCGGCGTTGAACATCCGGAACTCCTGCATGCTGCCGCAGGTCCGGCACGCCCGGCTCACCGTCATCAGCCCCTCCTCGCGATCACCGCCAGGTCCGGGAAGTCGGTGACGACCGCATCGACCCCCATGTGGTAGTACAGCGCGTATTCGGCGAACGCGTCCCCGAAATCGTTCGATCCGCTCCCGCGCCGGAACCGCTCCGGCAGGAACTGGTTCTCCGCGCGGAAGGTGTACGGGCCGATCCGCAGCCCCGCCGCGTGCGCGTCCGCGACCAGCGAGGTGCCGACCAGCGACGACTTGTCCGGCCCGATCCATTCCGCGTACCGCGCGATTCCCCTCAGGCCCTCCGGCGTCATCATGTCCCGGTACGTCGTCGAGGGCAGGTCGTAGGGTCCGCCCGTCGTCCCCAGCGCCTGCCACAGCGGTACCCCCAGGCCCGTCATGCGCTGCAGGCTCGTCGGCTCGAAGGACTGCACCACGCACTCGCGCCGGCCGAGCCGGTTGCGGCGGACCGCCGCGGCCAGCTTCGGCTCCAGCGGCAGGCCGATCGAGCGGAAGTACGTCGGATGCTTGGTCTCCGGGAACACCGCGACCGTCCGGCCGTGCTCCCGCGACAGCCGCCGTGCCAGGTCCACGACCTCCTGGAACGTCATCACCTCCGCGCGCCCGTCGAACACGGTGTTGCGGTTGCGGACCGCGGGCAGCCGCTCCACCGCCCGCAGCGTCTTCAGTTCGGCCAGGGTGAAGTCCTCCGTGAACCAGCCGGTGACCGGCCGCCCGTCGACCGTCTTCGTCGTACGGCGGTCCGCGAACTCCGGGTGCCGGTCCACGTCGGTCGTCCGGGAGATCTCGTTCTCGTGCCGGACCACCAGCACGTGGTCCTTCGTCGGCACCAGATCCGGCTCGATCCAGTCGGCACCCGTCTGCACCGCGTAGGTGTACGAGGGCGCCGTGTGCTCCGGGCGCCAGCCGGCCGCGCCGCGGTGACCGATGACCACGGGGCCGTCGCTCCTGCCGGGCGCTGCGCTCGCCGTGGTGGCCGTGGCGGTTCCCGCGGCCGCCGCGAGCAGGAGGGATCTCCGTCCGAGCTGCATGCAACTCCCCTTCCCGGAAGGCGGGTTCACTGGCGGGCCCGGTCCCGGGCCTGAGACAGCCGGTCCAGGTGCTCCGCGTACCCCCTCGTGTAGAAGGCGGCCCGCTCCGGGTCCGGCTCGACGACCGCCGTCGGCTTCGTCCAGGCCACCGCGTCCAGCCCGACCCCGTACCGCTCGGCCGCCGCCAGGACCGCCCCCCGAGCGCCCACCTCGCCCTCGACCACCCGCAGCGGCCGGCCCAGCACATCGGCCAGCAGCCGCGTCCAGGCGGAGCTGCGGGTGCCGCCGCCGCACACGGCCAGACTCCCGGTGAGGCCCGCCGCCTCCAGGCAGTGCCGGGCCGCGTACCCGATGCCCTCACAGGTGGCGCGGACCAGATCGCCCCGGGTCGACTCCAGGGAGATGCCCATGAGTTCGGCCCGCAGCCGAGGCTCGACGAAGGGGGCGCGTTCGCCGGAGGGCGCGAAGTACGGCAGTACCCGGACGCCGTGCGCGCCCGGCGGGGTCCCGGCCAGCAGACCGTCCACCTCCTCGTGCCGCACCCCGGTCGTCGACAGCACCCAGTCCAGCGCCGCCGTGCCGACCATGGCGGGCATGGCGCGCAGCCAGTGCCCGGGCCGGTCGGTGGAGATGTACAGACCCGCCGGCTCACCGCTCAGGTCCAGTTCTGTGGTGGCGACCAGACTGGCCAGACACGTGCCGACGATCAGCAGACCGTCGCCCGGGGACGTCACCCCGGCGCCCAGCGCGCAGGCCGGCAGGTCGTACGGCCCGTTCGCGATCCGGGTCCCGGACGGCAGGCCCTCGCCCCGCGTCTCGGCGGTCGCGACCGGGTCACTGACCGGGGCGAGCAGACCGCGCCGGTGGGTCAGGCCCAGCAGTTCCACGACCCGGTCGTCGTACGTCCGGGTCCGCGGGTCGAGGAACGGCATCGACGCGTCCGACACATCCGTCGTCGCCGCGGCTCCCGTCAGCCGCTGGAACACCATGTCCTTGCAGTACAGGGCGGCCGTCGCGGCGTCCAGCGCCTCCGGTTCACGACCATCCAGCCATGCCAGCAGGGGGCCCGGGCAGCCGGGGAACATCGCGCTGCCCGTGCGCCGGAACACCGTCTCGAACGTGCCGTCCGCCAGCCACCGGTCGACCAGCTCGTGCGCCCGCCCGTCCATCCACGAGGCGGCGGGGCGCACCGGCCGGCCCTCGTCGTCGACCAGCCACACCCCGTCGCCCTGCCCGGTGAGCCCGGCCAGCTCGACGGGCTCGGCCACGGCGGAGGTCAGCGCCCCGAGCACCGCGACGACCTCCCCGTACACCTCCTCCATGTCCTGCTCGACGACACCGTCCCGCAGGGTCAGGCCCACCGGGCGGGACTCCACGGCCAGTTGGCGGCCCGTGGCGTCGAAGGCCGCCGCCTTGACCACGGAAGTCCCCACATCGATCCCCACGTACATGCGGCTCTCCTCCCGGTCCTCAGGTCAGACAGTGCGCGAGCGGCTCCCCGCGCACCCAGCGGCCCACCTCTCCGGCGGCGATCCGGGCGGCCTTCTCCGCGACCGCCCGCGACGCCCCGCCCAGGTGAGGGGTGAGGACCACACGGTCGGCGAGTTGCAGCAGCCGGGAATCGGGCGGCAGCGGCTCCCGCTCGTAGGTGTCGAGTGCCGCCGCCGACACCCGGCCGCTCACCAGCGCGTCGCACAGCGCGCCCTCGTCCAGCAGCGGCCCCCGGGCCACGTTCACCACCACCGCGCCGGACGGCAGCAGCGCCAGCTCCCGGGCGCCGATCAGACCCCGCGTCTCGGGCGTGAGCCGGGCGTGCAGGGTGATCACCTGCGAGCGGCCGAGGAGTTCGTCCAGCGAGGCCATCCGCAGACCGTGGATCTCGCCGTGCACATACGGGTCGTGCACCATCACCCGCGCCCCGAACGCGCACAGCACGCGTGCGACCCGGCTGCCGACCGCCCCGTACCCGACCAGACCGACGGGCAGGTCCTCCAGCTCCAGGCCGCTGTGCTCGTACGTGTAGTACGTCGCCCCCTCCCAACTGCCGCGCCGGGCGAGCGGATCGTGGGCCTGGGGGATGCGGCGCAGGGCGGCCAGCATCATCCCGACGGTGAACTCGGCGGTGGCGGCGGCGTTGCGGCCCGGCGCGAAGCAGACCCGCACGCCACGGTTCTTCGCCGCGTCCAGGTTGACGTTGACCGGCCCTCCCCGGCAGACCACGACCAGCTTCAGCTCCGGGCAGGCGGCGAGGACCTTCTCGGTGACCGGGCCCATCTGCGTGACCAGGACCTCCGCCCCGGCCAGCGCCTCGATCACCGCGTCCTCGGCGTCACTGGCCTCCTGCACCTCGGCGACCGGCCCGAACGGCTCCAGCGGCCAGCCGAGCCTCAGTTCCGTCACGTCGGCGCGCGCCACCTCGTGCCGCACCGCACGCGCGATCAGCGACGGCAGGACGAAGTGGTCACCGGCGGCCACCACCCGCACACTGTTTCCGGCAGTCATCGCAGGGAGTCTCCCGTCTCGGCGTCGAAGACATGGGTGTGCTGTGGATCCGCGGCGACCCGGACCCGTTCGTCGTGGGCGAGTCGTACCTCGGGGTCGGTGAGGACGACCAGCGGCCGTTCGACCCCGTCCAGGGCGAGGGTCGCCAGGCCCGACTCCAGAAGCGGTTCGTGGGCGACGACCCGGGCGGGCAGACCGCCCTCCCCGGTGAGCCGGACGTCCTCGGGCCGGATCCCGACCACCACCTCCCGCCCCCGTTCCACCCGCACGGGCAGCGCGATGCGCACCGCTTCGGAGAGACGGGCGTGGCCGTCGCCGCCGGAGATGCCGGGCAGCAGGGTGATCGCGGGTTCGCCGACGAAGTCCGCGACGAACACGTTGGCCGGGCTGTCGTAGATCTCGTAGGGGGTGCCGAGCTGCTGGATGACGCCGTCCCTCATCACGGCGATCCGGTCGGCGAGGGAGAGGGCCTCCTCCTGGTCGTGGGTGACCAGGATCGTGGTGTGGCCCAGGTCCTTCTGGATGCGCTTGAGTTCACGGCGGGTGGTGTCGCGCTGGGCCGCGTCCAGGTGGGAGAGCGGCTCGTCGAGGAGCAGCACGTCCGGTTCCCGGATCAGGGCCCGGGCCAGCGACACCCGCTGCTTCTGGCCGCTGGAGAGACCGGCCGGGCGGGCGTCGAGGAGGCCGGTCAGACCGACCCGCTCGGCGATGTCCTTCACCCTGCGCTCGACGTCCCCCTTGGACCCCCGGGCGGCCCTGCGCCGGGCCTTCAGGCCGAACGCCAGGTTCTCCGCGACGGACAGCGGCGGATAGAGGGCGTAGTTCTCGAAGGCGACCCCGATGTTCCGCTGCCGGGCGGGCCGTTCCACGACCGAGGTCCCGCCGACCAGGATGTCCCCGCCGGTGACGGACTCCAGGCCGGCGATCATCCGTAACGTGGTCGACTTGCCGCAGCCGGAGGGGCCGAGCAGTCCCAGCAGCTCCCCGGAGCGCAGGCTCAGGTCGATGCCGCGGACGGCGTCCACCGCCGGCCGGCCCCGCGCGGTGTAGGTCTTGCGCAGCTCACACAGCTCCAGTCCCGTTCCCGTCATGGCCGTCCCCTTTCATGGCTCGTTCGCCTCCAGGGCGCCTTCAGCCGGTGCCGAGGCCGCGAACGTGCTCGTCCCTCCGGGCCTCCGCGTGCTCGCACCCTCGGCACCGGCGCGCCCTACGGCTCACGAGCAGGCGTGCCGCACACCTCGTAACGGACCTTGTGCTCGTCCAGGTCCCGCAGTGCCTCCGGCGACGCCCCGTCGTCGACGAGGACCGTGTCGAAGCGGGACAGCGGGACGACCCGGTGCAGGGCGACCCGGCCGAGCTTGGTGTGGTCGATCAGCAGGACGTTGCGTGCCGCCGCGTCGAGCATCGCCCGCTTCACCGACACGATGTGCTGCTCCTGGTGGTAGGCGTAGCCCCCCTGCACGGCCGACGTCGACGCGAAGCACACGTCCACCCGGAGCTGCTCGACCGCCTCCACGCAGGACACCCCGAGGAACGAGGAGTGCAGCGGGTCGTAGTCGCCGCCGAGCGCCATCAGGTGGATGCCCCGCTGGCCGGACAGGAGGTTGATGGCCTCCAGGAAGTTGGTCACGACCGTCAGCGGAGTGACCTCGGCCGTGCGCAGCCGCCTGGCTATCTCCAGCGTGGACGTGGAGTCGTCCAGCAGGATCGCCATGCCGGGCTCCACCATGCGCAGCGCGTGCTCGGCGACGGCTGCCTTCTCGGCCCGCATGGTCTTCAGCCGGTACTGCACGTTCGACTCGAAGACCCCCGACGGCTGCGCGGTCACCCCGCCACGGAACTTCCGTACGATGCCCTGCCGTTCGAGCTCGTCGAGGTCCCGGTGGATGGTCATCAGGCTCACCCCGAACCGCTCGGCGAGCTCCGCCGCCGTCGCCGAACCGTCGGCCAGCACCTGCTCGGCCATGGCGGCCTGGCGCGCCGCGGGCCCCTGCTGTCCACCACTGCTGCTGCTCATGACTCTGTCTCTATCCGTCGTCCCGGTCGCTCCGGCCGGTCGGCCTCGAACAGCAGCAGGTTCTCAGGCCGGACCACGAGCCGTACCGGATCGTCCGGACGAAGGCGCGCCGCGTCCGCCCGGGGGGCCACGAGCGACACCCGCTGCTCGCCGGTCCCGAGCCGGACGGTCACCTCGACGGACCGGCCGAGCACCTCGGTGACGTACACGGTTCCCGTCAGTGCGTGGCCCTCGCCGTGCAGGGTGATGTCCCGGGGCCGCAGCCCGACCAGGACATCCGTGCCGGGGGCGGCCCGCGCGCGGACCGGCAGCAGGACACCGCCGTCCGCGGCGACCCCGCTCTCCGTCACCACGCCCGGCAGCAGGTTGATCCGGGGCCGGCCGAAGGCCCGCGCGACCTCCGTGTCGTACGGCTGGTACCAGATCTCCTCCCGCGTGCCCGTCTGCACGATGCGACCCTCCCGGATGACCCCGATCCGGTCGCCGAGAGCCAGCGCCTCGACCGAGTCGTGGGTGACGTACAGGGTGGTGGTGTGCTGCACGGCCCCGATCGCCTTCAGCTCGGCCCGCATCTGCTGGCGCAGCTTGGCGTCGAGGTGGGAGAGGGGCTCGTCGAGCAGGAAGGCCCGGGCCGGGCGGACCAGCACCCGGCCGAGGGCGACCCGCTGCCGCTGGCCGTTGGACAACCGGCCCACGGGCCGGTCCAGCAGCGCGGAGATGCCCAGCAGTTCGGCGATCGCGCCGATCCGCTGCCGGGCCTCGGCGGCGGGCAGCCGGTAGCGGGGCGAGCGCAGCGGCGAGGCCAGGTTGTCGTAGGCGGAGCGGTGCGGGTAGAGGGCGTAGCTCTCGAAGCACATCGCCACCCCCCGGTCGTACGGCTCGACGCCCCGCATGTCCTCGCCGTCGAGCTCGACCGTGCCGGAGTCCGGCTGTTCGAGCCCGGCGACGGTCTTCAGCGTGGTCGTCTTGCCCGCGCCGGAGGGGCCGAGGAGGCAGAAGAACTCGCCGTCCCGGATCTCCAGTTCGAGCCCGTCGAGCGCGACGGTCCTCCCGTACGCCTTCCGGATGCCGCTGAGCCGGATCAAGATTTCACCGCCCCGAACGAAAGGCCCCGCACCAGATACCGCTGGATCGTCAGCGCCAGCAGCAGCGGCGGTACGACGGACACCAGCGCGGCGGCCGCCGTGAGGTTGTACTTGGGCCGGTCACCGCCGAGGAAGGACAGGGCGCCCACGGTCACCGTCTGGGCCTCGTTGGAGGTGAGGATCAGCGGGAACACGAAGTTGTTCCAGGCGAAGATGAAGGCCAGCAGCGACACCGCCGCGATGCCCGGCTTGACCAGCGGCAGGGCCACCTTGAAGAACGCCTGCTTACGGGTGTAGCCGTCCAGGAGGGCCGCCTGCTCCAGCTCGGGGGTGAGGTCGGCGAAGTAGGACCGCATGATCCACACGATCAGCGGCAGCGTGACGAGTTGCAGCACCCACACCATGCCCACGTACGTGTCGAACAGTCCGAGCTTCTGGTAGAGCACGAACAGGGGGATGATCACCGTCAGTTCGGGGGCGAAGCGGAACGACAGCAGTGTGAACATCAGGTTCTCGGAGCCCTTGAACCGCCACCGGGCCGAGGCGTACGCCGCCGGCAGGCCCACCACCAGCGACAGCGCGACCGCCCCCACCGACACCACCAGGCTGTTGACGAAGAACCGCACGAACGGGATGCCCTCGCTGTCGCCGAGGACCGTCCGGTAGCCGTCGAGGGTGGGGGAGAAGGAGAAGTACGTGGAGAAGAGCTGGTCGGCCGGTTTCAGGGACAGGATCACCATCCAGGCGATCGGGAACAGCGCGAACACGAAGTAGAGGATCAGGGCGGCGTCCCCCAGCCATCCCAGGGCACGTTTCCTCATGTGGTGACCTCCGCGGCCTTCCGCTGGATCTTCCCCAGGTGCTTCACCAGCACCATCGCGGCCAGGTACACCACCGCCCACAGCACGATCGTGTAGGAGATCCCGAAGGAGTAGCGCTGGAAGCGGATGGCCTCCAGATACGCCCGGATCTGCAGGACGACCGTCGCGTCACCCGGCCCGCCCTCGGTCAGGGCGTAGATGATGTCGAACACCTTCAGCGAGTCCATGAACCGGAAGATCACCGCGACCAGCACGTACGGCCACAGCATCGGCAGGGTCAGCCGCCGGAAGGTGTACCACCACCCCGCGCCGTCCACGGCCGCCGCCTCGAACGGGGAGGCGGGCAGCGACCGCAGCCCGGCCAGGGCGAGGATCGCCACGAACGGGGTGTAGACCCACACGTCCACCGCGATCGACGACAGCAGCGCGCCCGTCGGGGTGTCGGTCCACTGCACGCCGCCCAGCCCGAAGGGGCGCAGCAGGTGGTTGACCACCCCCACCGAAGGCTGGAGCATCAGCTTCCAGATGATCGCCGCGATCACCGGGGCGATCATCAGCGGCAGGATCAGGATTTTCTCCAGGATCCGGCCGACGATCGTCGACCGGTGCAGCAGCAGGGCGACGGCCACGCCGAGCACGGTCTCGGCGAGGGCCGCCCCGACCGCGTACAGCACGGTCACCCACGCCGAGTTCCAGAACGCCTCCTGTGTGAAGACGGTCGTGTAGTTCTCGAACCGCACCATGTCCGGCTGCGGTTTGCTCGCCGAGAAGTCGAACAGCGTGTAGTACAGGCCGAGTCCGAACGGGTAGAGGATCCCGCAGGTCAGCAGCAGGGCCGGGACGATCAGGAGATACGGCCGCAGCGCGAGCCGCATGGCTAGCCCACCTTGCCGGCGAGGTCGTCCGCCAGCCCGTCCAGGACGGACCTCGCTCCCTTGCCCCCGTAGATCTCCTGGAGGGCCGCCGCCCAGCTGGTCGTCGCGTCGAAGAACTGCGCCTGCGGGGTGAACTGGATCTTCGTCTGGTCGACGACCGTCTCGAAGGTCTCCAGGAAGCCCGGCAGGTGCCGCATCTTGTCCTTGTACGCGGCGTCGTCCGCGACCGACTTGCGCACCGGGTCGATGTGGTTGTGGGTGACGGCGCTCTTGCGCAGGTGCTCCTTGCCGGTCGCCCACTGCAGGAACAGCCAACTGGCGCTCTTCTTCTTGCTCTTGGCGTTCATGCCGAGCGACCAGATCCACATGTTGGTGGCGAGCGAGCCGTCCCGCCCCTTCGGCCCGGGGTGGAAGGCGATCTTCCCGGAGGCGGGGCTCGCGCCCTTCACCGCCTGGAAGTAGGCGGCCGTGTCGGCGTCGAACAGCATCCCCGCCTTCTTCGCGCCGAGGTCGCTGGAGCACTGGTACCAGGTGTACGACGTCCAGGACGGCGGCCCGCCCCGCTTGACCATGCCGGCCCAGTCCTCGGTGAAGGCGACGGCGTCGGAGCTGTTCATGGCGGGGGTGAGCTTCCCGCCGTCGACCGTGAAGTCCCGCAGTCCGTTGCGGGCGTACATCGTCATGAAGCCGGGATGGATGGTGGCCCAGCTGCGGGACCCGCGTACGGCGATGCCGTACATGCCGTCGAAGCCCGCGCCCGGCGCCCGCTGTGTGATGGTCCCGGCGAGTTCGGTCAGCTCGTCGAAGGACTCGGCCGGTTTCAGGCCGAGCTTGCGGAACACCTCGGTGTTGTACGCGACGACGTTGGTCTCCCAGCCCCACGGCAGCGCGTACTGCCCGCCCCGGCCGAGCGGCGCGCCCGCCTTCAGGGACCACTGGTCGGCCCGGAGCAGGTTCGGGAAGAAGTCCGCCTGGTCCCATTCGGCGCCCGTCGCCGCGGAGTTGCGCATCCAGGGCCCGAGGTCCTCCAGCCAGCCCGGCGGCCCGTACTGCCACACCATGTACGCGCCGAGCATGAAGACGTCGTAGGAGGCACGCCCGCTGGACAGGTCCACGGTGAGCTTGTCGAAGTAGTTGTCCTCGGGGAAGACGTCGTACTCGACCTCGATGCCGGTCTTCGCGGTGAAGGACTTCAGGTCGGCGATGAGCGCGTCCGTGTACGGGTGCTTGTTGAGCAGGGCCTTGACGGTGGTGCCCTTCTCCCGCTTCCAGTCGAAGGAGCCGGTGACGTCGTCCGCGGCGGACCCGTCGCTCTTGCCGTCGTCCCCGCCGAACCCGGCGCCACAGGCCGTGAGCAGGGGTGCCGCGGCAGCCCCGGCGGCGAGCGCGAGGAACCTCCGGCGGTCGTGCACGTGCGTGTCCATCCGTACCTCCACCTGGAAGCTGGTTAACACGTCGAGTCGACTCGTTAACAGAGGGTGGAACGGCTGAAGTTGGGCGTCAATCCCTCGCGCAGGGGAAAATATCGGGGCACAGTGAGAAGTTCACAGATCCGGCTGCGACGGTGTGGGAGGTTCCGGATGGTGGGCGACGGTGCCGGCGAGGGCGAGGGCGAGGGCGAGGGTGCGGGCTGGCTGGGCGTCGACCTGGGCACGCAGAGCGTCCGCGTGCTGCTGGTCACCGCCGACGGAACCGTCCTCGGCCGCGGCTCGGCCCCGCTGACCGGGCGGCGGAACGGAGCGCGGCACGAGCAGGACCCGCTGCGGTGGTGGGCGGCGCTGTGCGAGGCGTCGAGGGCCGCCCTCGGCTCGGCGCCCCCGGGCCTGCCGGTCGGCGGACTCGCGGTGTGCGGCACGTCCGGCACGGTCCTGCTGACCGACGGGTCCGGCCGGCCCGTGAGCCCCGCGCTGATGTACGACGACGCGCGGGCGAAGACCGAGGCCGCACGGGCCCGCCATGCGGGGCTCGCGGTCCAGGACACCTGGGCGCTGCCGAAGGCACTGTGGCTGCTCGGCGAGTACGGCGGCAGCTCGCTGCGCCTGACGCACCAGCCCGACCTGATCGTCTCCCGCCTCACCGGCGAGCCGCCCCCGGCCGACTCCAGCCACGCCCTGAAGACGGGCTACGACGTCGAGGGCGACCGCTGGCCGGCCGCCGCCCTGGCCGAACTGGGCGTGCCCGACGGCCTGTTCCCCGGTGTCGTCCGCCCGGGGACCCGTCTAGGCGAGGTCGTCCCGGCCGCCGCCGACGCCACCGGCATCCCCGCCGGCACGCCGGTGCTCGCCGGGATGACCGACGGCTGCGCGGCGCAGATCGCCTCCGGTGCGCTGCGGCCCGGCGCCTGGAACTCCGTGCTCGGCACCACCCTCGTGCTGAAGGGCGCCGCCCGCGACCCCGTCCGCGACCCCACAGGCGTGGTCTACAACCACCGCGCACCGGACGGCACCTGGCTGCCCGGCGGGGCGTCGAGCGTCGGGGCGGGGGCGCTCGCCGCGCACTTCCCGGAGGCCGACCCGGCCGCCATGGACGCGCGGGCCGGGGCGTTCGAGCCGTCGCGCGCGATCGCCTACCCCCTCGTCTCACCGGGGGAGCGGTTCCCGTTCCGGGCGCCGGAGGCGGTCCCGCTCGTTCTGGGCGACCCCACCGGCGACGCCGACCTGTGGGCCGCGCTGCTCCAGGGCGTCGGCTTCGCCGAACGCCTGTGCCTGGACTATCTGCACCACCTCGGCGCACCCCTGGACGGCCCGCTCACCTTCACCGGCGGCGGCGCCCGCAGCCCCTACTGGAACCAGCTGCGTGCCGACATCCTGGGCCGCCCGGCCCGCGTCCCCGAGCAGACCGAACCGGCCCTCGGCATGGCGGCGCTGGCCGCGTACGGGGTGCGGGGCGCCGGCGCGCTCGCGGACGTCACCGCGCGCATGGTCCGCGTCCGCACCGTCGTCGACCCCCGCCCCGGGCGCACGGCGGTCTTCGCCGAGCAGTACGCGCGTCTGGTGGACGCCCTGCGGGACCGCGGCTGGCTGCCCGGCCCGGTCGCCGCGCACGCGCACAGCCGGCTGAACCGGGATACTTCCGCCTCATGAGTACGACCCTCCTGCTGGTCCGCCACGGGCAGACCGTCTGGCACGCCGAGAACCGCTACGCCGGCATCAGCGACATCGGCCTCACCGACACCGGCCGCGCCCAGGCCGACGCCCTCGGCCGGTGGGCGGCCGCCCACCCCGTCGACGCGATCTGGACGTCCCCGCTGTCCCGGGCCGTCGCCACCGCCGAGCCCGCCTGCCGCGCCCTCGGTCTCACCCCGCAGAGCGAACCCCACCTGCGCGAATGCGACTTCGGTGTGCTGGAGGGCCGGACCCTCGCCGAGTTCGAGGCCGAGGACCCCGAGTGGGCCGCGGCCTACCGGGCCGACCCGGTGGAGCACTCCTTCCCCGGCGCCGAGGACCCGAGGGCCGCGGCGGGCCGGGGCGTGCGCGCCCTGCGGGACATCGCCGCCGCCCACCCCGGCGGACGCGTCCTGGTCGTCGCCCACAACACCCTGCTGCGGCTGGTGCTGTGCACCCTGCTGTCGATCCCGGTGCGCGAGTACCGCAGAGTGCTCCCGCGGCTGCGCAACGCGGCGATCAGTGAACTGCGCATGAACCCCGACGGTTCCGCCGCACTCCTCTCACTCAATGTGCCGTGCGAGAGCGATGTGCCGTAGCACGAGAGGGCCCAACGCGGCGGCCTGGCCCACCGCGGCGGCCTGGGCCGCCCGGAGCCCCGCACACGGGAAGACCCCCGCGAGTCACGTCCTCGCGGGGGTCTCCTTCTTTCCGCCTGCCGCCGTGAAGGGGGAGAAGACGATCACGAGGCAGGACGCTTCACGGCCTCAGGGGGCCGGCAGCAGCACGTCCGCGCGGGACGTGGCGGCCTGGTGCCGCCGGGCCACGTCCTGCCAGTTGACGACCTGCCACATCGCCTCGATGAAGTCGACCTTCTGATTGCGGTACTGCAGGTAGAAGGCGTGCTCCCAGGCGTCGAAGACGAGGAGC
This sequence comes from [Streptosporangium] indianense, assembly GCF_021474405.1. GTDB lineage: Bacteria > Actinomycetota > Actinomycetes > Streptomycetales > Streptomycetaceae > Streptomyces > Streptomyces indiaensis. The sequence continues at coordinate 11,700 of NZ_JAKEIO010000059.1, read as the reverse complement.
GGGGTGGCGCCCTGTCCGACGTTGCCCTGGTGGTCGTAGACCTGCTCCACGATCAGCCGCCCGCTCAGCGGCTCGTGGGCGAGCACGCCCCAGCCCGAACCCTGTGTGGTGGCCGACGCCTTGGACAACTGCGCCTTGAACCGCGCGAAGGACCCGAAGGACTCGGTGATCGCGTCCGCGAGCTCACCCACCCCGTCCTGCGCGAGCGGCTCCCCGCCACCGTCCTTCGGGCCGGTCATGTTCTGCCAGTAGACGCTGTGCAGGATGTGCCCGGACAGGTGGAAGGCCAGGTTCTTCTCCAGCCCGTTGATCGCCCCCCACGCCTCCTTGTCCCGCGCCTCGGCCAGCTGCTCCAGCGTGTCGTTGGCGCCCTTCACATAGGCGGCGTGGTGCTTGTCGTGATGCAGCTCGATGATCTCGGGGCTGATCACGGGGGCGAGCGCGGAGTAGTCGTAAGGCAGTTCAGGCAACGTGTAGACGGACATGGGCGGGATCCCTTCCGGACCTTATTGCAACTAGCTTGCAACTGCACGCTAGCAGCAGGAGGGCGCGGGTGGGTGGTCCGGGCACGCGAAAGGCCCCCGCGTGTCGCGGGGGCCTTCGGCGATGGGCTTCCTACCGCCGGGCGCGGGCCTTCTGCCACGCGTACCCGACCGCCGCCAGGGCCAGGATCATCCCGCCCGTCGAGTACAGCTGCACCCGTGTGTCCGGCTCCCGGGCCATCAGGACGAAGACCGCGGCCATGCCGGCCAGGGCGACCCAGGTCAGCCAGGGGAACGCCCACATGCGCACGGCCAGCTTCTCGGGTGCCTCGCGCTCCAGGCGGCGGCGCAGGCGCAGCTGCGAGACGGCGATGAAGATCCAGACGACCAGGATCACCGCGCCGATCATGTTCAGCAGCCAGGCGAAGACGTCGTCGGGCCGCCAGTAGCTCAGCAGCACGCACAGGAACCCGAAGACGGAGGACGCCAGCACGGCGGTCCGCGGCACCCCGCCCGAGACCCGGCCGAGCCCCTTCGGGCCCTGCCCGCGCTCCACCAGCGAGTAGGCGATGCGGGAGGCGCCGTAGATGTTGGCGTTCATGGCGGACAGCAGCGCCACCAGGACGACCACGTTCATCAGCTGCCCGGCGCCCGGGATGCCGAGCTCGTCGAGGGCGGCGACGTACGGGCCCTTCTCGACGACCGCCTGGGAGTCCCAGGGGACCAGCGTGACGATGACGGCCATCGAGCCGATGTAGAACAGCGCGATGCGCCACATCGCCGTGCGGACCGCGCTCGCGACGCCCTGGACGGGGTTCTCCGACTCGGCGGCGGCGATGGTGACCGTCTCCAGGCCGCCGTAGGCGAAGACGGAGGCGAGCAGGCCGATGACCAGGCCCTCACCGCCGTTCGGCAGGAAGTCGGTGAGGTGGCTCGCGCCCGGCGAGTCCGTGCCGGGCAGGACGCCGGCGATCGCCAGGACGCCGAGCACCAGGAACAGGGTGATCGCGCCGACCTTCAGCGCCGCGAACCAGAACTCGAACTCGCCGAAGTTCTTCACGGCGGCCAGGTTCGTGCCGCAGAAGACGACCATGAACAGCGCCACCCACGCCCACTCCGGGGTGCCGGGCAGCCAGCCGCTGACGATCTTCGCGGCGCCGATGCCCTCCAGGCCGACGGCCGTGCAGAGCAGCACCCAGAAGGACCAGCCGGCCGTGAAGCCCGCCCAGGGGCCGATCGCCCGCTCGGCGTGCGCCGAGAAGGACCCCGACGACGGATACGCGGCCGACATCTCGCCGAGCATCCTCATCACCAGCATGACGAGGGCGCCGGAGAGGGCGTAGGCGACCACGATCGACGGACCGGCCGCGGCGATACCGGCGCCGGAACCGACGAACAGACCGGCCCCGATCACCCCGCCGAGGGCGATCATCGACAGGTGGCGCTGCTTCAGGCCGTGGGAGAGGGAGACGTCGTCCGCGCTGGGCGGCGTCCCCGTGGTGGTGCTGGGCATGGGCGCGGCTCGTCCTAGGCGTGAGGGGCGTACGAGGGCAAAAACGCCGCCAGTCTCGGATGCCTCCCCGCCGGAGCGGAGAGGCATCCCAGCATGTGGACGGTCACATCGCTCTGCGTGCTCAGGCGGCGACCGGTGTGTAGTGCGAGGCGTCGCCCTCGATGGAGTAGCTCTCCTTGCCCTCGATGCCCACGGGGACGTCCCCGGCGACGGTCACCCGGTGCAGGCGCCGCGGCCGGCCGTCGTAGTTGTCGACGGCGTAGTGCTGGGTGATGCGGTTGTCGAACAGGACGAGCTGGTCCGGCGACCAGCGGTGGCGCAGGACGTTCTCCGGCCGGGTGACGTACGCCTGGAGCAGATCGAGGATCTTGCGGGACTCGCCGGGGGACAGGCCCACGATCCGCTGGGCGAACCCGCCGATGAACAGCCCGCGCTCACCGGTCAGCGGGTGGACCCGGACCACCGGGTGGACCGTGCGGTACTTGATCGACGTGAACTGGGCGCGCCGGGCGGACTGCTCCTCGTCGACCTCCTCCTCCGGGACGGCGTAGTCGTAGTCGTTGGTGTGCTCGGCCCACAGGCTGTCGGCGAGGCTGCGCAGCGACTCCGGCAGGTTGCGGTAGGCGGCGGCCGAGCTGGCGATCAGCGTCTCGCCTCCGTAGGGCGGGACGGTGATGCTGCGCAGGCTGGTGGCCTGCGGCGGGTTGAGGACGAACGTGACGTCGGTGTGCCAGTGGTTGGCGGCCCGGCCGCCGCCCTCACTGTCGACGGGCAGCACGTTCGGGGCGCCGTCCACCGCCGACACCGTCGGGTGGGCGGTGGTGATGTCGCCGAAGTGGCGGACGAAGGCCTGCTGGCCGGCGTCGTCGAGCCCCCGCGCGTCGAAGACGAGGGCCTTGTGGGCGTTGAGCGCCTCCCTCAGGGCGGTGGAGGTCTCCTGATCGAGCGGCGGGGTGATGTCGACGCCCTCGACGCGGGCGCCGATGTGCGCGGTGACCTTGTGGATCTCGATGGCCATGACGGGTTCCTTTCGGAAGAACCGGAAGAGGGTCAGACGAGGGCGGGGGCGACGACGTGCTGGTTGGCGGGACGCGGGAGGCCGTAGCGCTCGCGCAGGGTGCGGCGGGCGGTGCCGTACTCGGTGCGCAGCAGCCCACGGGTGCGCAGGATCGGGACGACGTGGTCCACGAAGGCCTCCAGGCCGGACGGCAGCACCGCGGGCATGATGTTGAAGCCGTCCGCGGCGCCCGAGGCGAACCACAGCCCGATGGTGTCGGCGACCTGCTCGGGCGTCCCGGCGAAGGTGAGGTGCCCGCGCCCGCCGCCCAGCCGCCCGATCAGCTGCCGCACGGTGAGCCGGTCGCGCCGGGCCAGCTCGACGACGAGCGTGTAGCGGCTCTTGGCGCCCTCGATGGCGCTCTCCGGCGGCAGGTCGGAGGGCAGCGGGCCGTCCAGCTCCAGGGTGCCCGGGTCGAGGTGCAGCAGCCGCTCCAGACGGTCCACGCCGTGCGCGTGCACGATGTGGTCCTCCAGGAGCCGCTCGTTCGCCCGGGCCTCGGCCTCCGTGGAGCCGATCACCGGGACGATGCCCGGCAGCACCTTGATGTGGTCGGCGTCCCGGCCGGCCGCGACCGTCCGGGCCTTGAGGTCGGCGTAGAAGGCCCGCGCGTCCTCGATGGTCTGCTGCGCGGTGAACACCGCCTCCGCGTAGCGGGCCGCGAACCGCTTGCCGTCCTCGGAGGAGCCGGCCTGCACGAGCAGCGGGTAACCCTGGGGCGAGCGGGGCACGTTGAGCGCGCCCTCGACGCTGAAGAACCGGCCCTGGTGCCGGGGCGGGTGGATCTTCGCGTCGTCGCCCCACACGCCCGCCGCCTTGTCGGCGACGATCGCGTCGTCCTCCCAGCTGTCCCACAGCTTCAGCGCCACATCGAGGAACTCCGCGGCCCGCGCGTACCGTTCCGCGTGCGCCGGTTCGGCGTCCAGACCGAAGTTCCGGGCGGCCTCGGCACCGGCGGTCGTGACGATGTTCCAGCCCGCCCGGCCACCGCTGATGTGGTCCAGCGTGGCGAACTTGCGGGCCAGGTTGTACGGCGAGTTGTACGACGTGGACGCCGTGGCGATCAGGCCGATGTGCTCGGTCGCCGTCGCCAGCGCGGTCAGCAGTGTGATCGGCTCCAGCGCCCCGGCGGGCCGCTGTGCGAGGTTGTTCCACAGCTGCGGGCCGTCGGCGAGGAACAGCGAGTCGAAGGTGCCGCGTTCGGCGATCCGGGCGAGCCGCACATAGTGGGCCAGGTCCACGTGCGCGTGCGGGTCGCTCTCCGGCAGCCGCCACGACGCCTCGTGGTGGCCGGTGTTCATCAGGAACGCGTTGAGGTGCAGTTGTCTGCGGGTCATCGGTGGTCCTCCGTGACACCGAGCGCGGCCAGCAGCCGCTCCCGGTACTCGCCGAGCAGGGGGTCGCGGTACGACCGCGGGTGCGCACGGTCGATGGTGAGGTCGAGGCCGATCCGGCCCTTCTCCAGGACGAGCACCCGGTCGGCGAGCACGATCGCCTCGTCCACGTCATGGGTGACCAGCAGCACCGACGGCCGGTGGCGCTCCCACAGCTCCCTGAGCAGCCCGTGCATCCGGATCCGGGTGAGCGCGTCCAGCGCCCCGAACGGCTCGTCGGCCAGCAGCAGTTCCGGTTCGCGCACCAGGGACCGGGCCAGGGCGGCGCGCTGGGCCTCGCCGCCGGACAGCTGGCCGGGCCAGGCCCGCTCGCGGCCCTTCAGACCCACCTCCTCCAGGGCTTCCCGGCCCTTGCGGCCGGCGTCCTTGCCCTCCGCGCCGAGCAGCACGTTGTCGAGGACCCGCCGCCAGGGCAGCAGCCGGGAGTCCTGGAAGACCACCGACACCCGTTCGGGCGCCGTGAGCTGCCCGCTGCCGGTGACGCCGTGGTCGAGTCCGGCGATGGCCCGCAGCAGCGTGCTCTTGCCGGAGCCGCTGTGCCCGAGCAGGGCCGTCAGCTGCCCGGCGGGCAGATCGAGGTCGATGCCGTCGAGGACCGTCCGCCCTTCGAAGGACCGGGTCAGACCCCTCAGTTGGACGGCGGGCCGGGTCAGCTGCTCAGTGTGCGGCGCCATGACAGCACCCTCCGTTCGATGAGACGGACCGCGCTGTCGGAGATGAGGCCGAAGACGCCGTAGACGACCAGGCCGACGAGGATGACGTCCGTCTGGCCGTAGTTCTGCGCCTGGAACATCATGTAACCGAGGCCGCTGGTGGCGTTGATCTGCTCCAGCACCACCAGGCCCAGCCAGGAGCCGGTGACCCCGAGCCGCAGCCCGACGAAGAAGCCGGGCAGGGCGCCGGGGATCACGACCTGCCGGATGAACTGGAGCTTCGACAGGCCCTGCACCTCGGCGAGTTCGACGAAGCGGCTGTCGATGCCGGACAGCGCGGCGTGCGTGTTCAGGTAGATCGGGATGTAGACGACGATCGCGATGATGGCGATCTTGAAGGTCTCGCCGATGCCCAGCCAGAGGATGAACAGCGGGATCAGACCCAGGGTGGGGATGGCCCGGTTGAGGTTGACCGTCCCGTCGATCAGCGCCTCCCCGGTCCTGGTCAGCCCGGACGCCAGCGCGAGCAGGATGCCCACGGCCAGACCGATCGAGAAGCCGGTGGCCGCGCGCTGCAGCGAGGTCAGGATGTCGTCCGGCAGCGTGCCCGCGCCCCACAGGCGGCTGCCGGTCTCCAGCACCGTCCAGGGAGCGGGAATCGCGCCCGGGTCGAGCAGCCCGGCGGCGGAGGCGACGCTCCACAGCGCGAGGACGGCGACGGGCCCGACGAGCCGGGCGGCGGGCAGCCGCCTGCCCGGGGCCAGCCGCCGGCGCCTGCGCACCTGGTGCGTCCCCTCCACCGGGGCGAGCGGTGCGGGCGCCTTCGTGGTCTGGTGGGTCGTCGTGGTCACGGCGGTCACCTCCGGTACGCCGCGGGCACGGCCCTGGCCGCGAGGGACTCGAAGCGGTGGTCGAAGAGCTCGGAGACGTCGAACTTCTTCACGAAGCCGCCCTCCGCGAGCAGATCGGCCGTCTCCTGCTCCCACCGGATGGCCTCGTCCCAGCTGGGCGGGAACAGCGGCTTGTTGGCCAGCGCGGTGATGGCCTTCGCCTGGGGGAGCGTCAGGTTCTGCGTCCCGACGTAGAACTGCTCGTTCCACTCGTCGGGGTGCTCGTACGTCCACACCTGGCCCTTCGCCCAGTACGGCACGTACGCGGCGATCGCGGCGGCCTTCGCCCGGTCGTTCAGCACCGAGACCGGAGCCCACAGCAGGTTCAGCAGGTCCACCACGTCCGTGGTGATCGTGCGCGCGGACTTGTACTGCGCCAGATAGGCGGGCGCCTGGCTGTTGGCGAGCGGCGCGATGTCCACCTGCCCGGACTGCAGGGCGGTGAGGAACTGGTTGCTGGTCAGCGGCACCAGCTCCACGTCGTCGTACTTCAGCCCGGCCTTCTTCAGCGCCCGCAGCAGGACGACACCCTGCGCCTGCCCCTGGGAGAAGGCCAGCCGCTTGCCCCGGAACTCCGAGACCCTGCGGATGTCGCTGCCGGGCTTGGTGGCGAAGACGTAGTTGGGCTTGCGGGTGATGTTGATCGCCACGATCTTCGCGTCGAAGCCCTGATAGTGCGCCTGGATCGGCGGGATCCCCGCGTTGTTCGCGACGTCCAGGGACTTCGCGCGGAAGGCGTTGATGACATCGGGTCCCGCGCCGATGTTCAGCCAGTTGGACACCTTGAACGGCAGATCACGGAACCCGGCCAGCTTGAACTGCAGCTGCTGCGCGCCCTGGAACGACGCGATCTTCAGGCTCGTCCCCGCGGGAACCTTGGAGGCCAGAGGGGCGTCGGACGCCGTCTCGGCCGCGGCGCTGTTGTCCGCGCAGCCGCTCAGGCCGGCTGCCGCGGCCGTCACACCGAGCATCGAGGTCAGGAACAGGCGCCGGTCGACACCGGCAACGGAGGGCGAGGGCATGGGAGTACTCCCTGGGTATGGAAGGCGGCACAGCACGCGGAATTCACGGCGGAAAGAAGCCGGACAAGGAATTCACGCGAATGTCACAAAGGAAGGAGAAGGCGCTCCGCGAACGGGCGCCAGGGCGCGTCAACGGGTCAGCAACAGAGAGTGCGACAGCTCGTGAGCGGGGTCATGAACAGGATGTTCCTGGCCATCGGCCCTACCTGTCAACATTCCGAGTTTCTGAATTAAATAGCCTCAGGTGACGCTGCCAGCGGATCCCGGTAGAGAACGTCGAGCGCCACCGCACCACCGGCCACGGCCAGCACGGAATCCGGGAAAGCGATCGGCGAGACGGTCGCGGCGCGCTCCGCCCCGACCTCTTCCCGCAGCGCGGCCAGACAGTCCTCGCGGTGCATGGCCCCGATCTCCGTCACCACCACCTGCTCGGGGTTGAGCACGTCGAGCAGCAGGCCCACGGCACGCCCCGTCCGCCGCGACCGCTCCCGCAGCAGCTCGGCGGCCACCGGGTCACCGGCCGCGGCCGCGGCGACCACATGCATCGGGTTCGCCGCGTCGCAGACCCCCGCCTCACGAGCCCGCACGCACAGGGTGCGCTCGCTCAACTCGGCCTGCAGGCACCCCGTCCGGCCGCAGCCGCACGGCTCCGTGCCGCCCGGCACCGGCAGGTGGGCGATGGACCCGGCCTGGGAGCGCGGCCCGTGGTGCACCTCGTCATGGGTGGCGAACGCCGCGTCGACCACGTTGCCCGCGAACAGGTGCAGCACACTGCGGCTGCCCCGCGCCTGCCCGAAGAGCCGCTCCGCGTTCACCAACGCCCGCGCGTGCCCGTCCACATGGACCGGCAGCCCGGTGCGCGCCCCGAGCACCTCCCGCACCGGCACCTCGCGCCAGCCCAGCAGCGGATGCTCCACGACGGTGCCCGAGTCCCGGTCCACCCAGCCGCCCGCGGCGAACCCGACCCCGAGCGCCGTGCCGCCCGGAAGACCGGCGAGCAGCGCCGCCAGGGCGTCCGCCGCCCGGCCCAGCACCCGCCCCGGCTCGGTGCCCGAGTGCTTCACCTCGCGCAGGGCCACCACACGGCCGCGCAGATCCAGCAGCGCGACCGTGGTGTACGGCACCGCCACGTGCACGCCGCCCACCACGAACCGGGAGTCGTCCAGATCGACCGGCAGATGCGGCCGGCCCACCCCCCTGGAGCGCCGCAGCACGGCCGACTCGCGGATGAGTCCCAACTCGGCGAACCGCGAGCAGTAGTCGGTCACCGACGCCGGCGACAGGCCCGTCAGCCGGGCGATGGTGCTGCGCGCGACCGGCCCGTGCTCCAGCACGGACCGCAGGACGACGCTCGCGCTGGTGCGGCGCCGGTCGCTGTCGGCGACACGGGAAATGGGGGACGGCAGAAGGGGAGCCGCGGTACGGGGCATGGGAGTCTTCCTGGAGGCCGGTCCGACACGGTGTCGTCTCGATCGGCGGACCGGATCCCTCCGCCCCGCCTCACAGAGGCCGGCGACAGGTGGCCGTGCCCTGGCGTCGCAGGTCGACGTAGCGACGCGACGAGAAGTACCGGGCCTGGGCAACCATGTCAGCGACGCTAGCAAAACGGCCCCGGGCTGCCCAGACGGCGACCGACGGGCGAGACGGCGTACGCGGTGCCTTTGGGGGAAACCTACAGACACCCTTCGGCCGGGCTCCCGTGGCACGTGCCATCTCACCACCGTGACCGGCATCACCCCGTCCTCGGTGTAACCGGCATCCTTTGTTCGGAAGCGACCAACCGCCGGTCCACGCCTTTGTGGACGGCTGACGGTGATCAGGGCGAGGGCGCTGGGATAGCGTCACCGTGTCCCACCGGCCCTCACCCTCGCGGAGTCCCCATGAGCACCGCTGCCGCCACACCCGCCACCGGACAGGTCCTCGCCGACCTGCTCCCTGCCTCCCGTGTCCGGGACGCGGCCCTCGTGCTCGGCGGCGCCGCGCTCACCGGTCTCGCCGCCCAGCTCTCCGTGCCCGTGCCGGGCTCCCCGGTGCCGGTGACCGGCCAGACCTTCGCCGCGCTGCTCGTCGGCACGTCCCTCGGCGCCGGCCGCGGCTTCCTCGCGCTCGCCCTGTACGCCCTGGCGGGCCTGGCGGGTGTGCCGTGGTTCGCCGGCGCCTCCTCCGGTGCCGCGCCCTCCTTCGGCTACATCCTCGGCATGATCCTCGCCTCCACCGTCGTCGGAGCCCTGGCCCGCCGCGGCGCCGACCGCTCGGTGCTGCGCACGGCCGGCGCGATGCTGATCGGCGAGGCGATCATCTACGCCGTCGGCGTGCCCTACCTGGCCCTCGCCACCGGTATGTCCGCCACCGCAGCGATCGCGGCCGGCCTCACGCCGTTCCTCATCGGCGACGCGGTCAAGGCGGCGCTCGCGATGGGCGTCCTGCCGACGGCATGGAAGTTCGCGAACAAGCGCTGACGCGACGGGCCTTCAAGCGCCGACCGCACCCGCATTCACCACAGGCGTTGCCGAGAGGCCCGCCGGGGGCACGCTGCTCCCGGCGGGCCTCTTCGCGTACCCGAGACGCGGCAGGGGCCGGTTCAGCCCTCCACAGCCCCCGGCCGTCGCCGTTGCGACCACCACATTCCGGCCACGCCCGCCGCGAGCAGCGACGCCCCGGTCGCACCCAGCGGGAGCAGATCACGGGCCGGACCGGTCTTCGGCAGCTCCTTGCCGCCCGGCCCCGCCGGTTCGTTGTCGGTGCCTAGCAGCAGGGGCGTCGCAGGGGCGTCCGGCGACGGGTTGCTCGTGCCGAACGGCACCGGGCCCTGCTGCCAGAAGGTCTTCTTCCCGTCGCCCGTCTGCACGGGCAGACAGATCTTCCCGGTCTTGCCGAGGTCGAACGTCGCGTCGACGGCGTACGACTTCGAGGCACCCGCGGCGAGATGGTCGACCGGGCATGCGAATCCGCTGTTCGAACCCTCGGGAAGTCCCTTCTCGGGTATCGCCGAACACCCCTCGACGTTCTTGACGACAAGCCCGTCGAAACCGACGACCAACAGCCTGATCTTCCCGCTGTCCTTGCTCCCCTCGTTCTTCACCGTGGCGGTAATCGCCGTCTTTTCGGAACCATTGTCGACCGAGATCTTCCCGGGCAGTGTCGTGGTCAGCTTCACCCCTGCCGGGGCGGCGTCGACCACCTTTCCCCCCTTGCTGCTCGCGGGCCCTTCATCCTCCGCGCCGGCCGTTCCGGAAAGGATCAACACCGCCGAGAAAGATGCCATGACCAGCGATCCCGTGACCACCGTCGTACGACGAGAACTCATGTTCGTCCCCCTTGCGTCCCCCTGGGCTGCGCCTGAATTCGCAGCACTGAAAGAGGTACCACAAGATTTCGCCGCACTATCCTGGTACGGCGCGAAGTGTGACCGTTGTGTTTCACTGGAGTCGGTCGCGGGGGCGCGGAGGGGGTGCAGCGGATTGCCGGGAAATGCGAACAGCGGCGGTGTTCCAGGGATATTGGTGACGGGACGCTATCGGTTGGTCGAGAGTATCGGCCAGGGGGGAATGGGGCGGGTGTGGCGAGCCGCCGACGAAATTCTCGACCGGCAGGTCGCCGTCAAGGAAATGCGGATCGACGGACTCGACGCGGAGGACAGCAGGACCCGCCGTGAACGCACCCTGCGCGAGGCCAGGGCGACGGCCCGGATCGACCACCCCAACGTCGTACGGATCTACGACGTGGTCGACGAGGGTGAACGCCTGTGGATCGTCATGGAGTTGGTGGCGGGCCGCTCCCTCGAACGGATCCTCGCGGAGGCCGGGCCGCTGAGCCCCGGCAACACGGCCCGCATCGGCCTCGGTCTGGTCGCGGCGCTGCGGCAGGTGCACGAACGAGGCGTCCTGCACCGCGACATCAAGCCCGGGAACGTACTCGTCGAGCACACGGGCGGGGTGGCCGGATCCGGACGCGCCGACGCCAACGGTTCCGGCCCCGCACGGCGCGTCGTCCTCACGGACTTCGGCATCGCGGCGATCCAGGACGCGAAGGCGCTCACCATGGTCGGCATGCTCGTCGGCTCGCCCGACTACATGGCCCCCGAGCGCATCTCCGGCCGCCCCCAAGGGCCGCCGTCCGACATCTGGTCCCTGGGCGCGACCCTCTGCGCGGCCCTGGGCGGCCGCTCCCCGTTCTCCCGCGACACCACGCTGGCGACCCTGCACGCGGTCCTGTACGAGGAGCCCGAACTGCCCGTCGCCTCAGGCCCGTTGCGAACCATCCTGACGTCCCTCCTGGCGAAGGAACCCTCGGCGCGTCCGGACCTCGACGCACTGGAGACGGCACTGCGACCGGTGGCGTTCCCGTCCCCGACACCGCGTCCCGAGCGCAAGCCCGTTGTGGAGGAGAAGGCCGCGACGAGTCCGAAGCCGTCGCCCGCGCCCGAGTCGGACACCACCCCAGGCGGACGGCCACCAGCACCACAACCGCGGTCGCGGGCACCTCTCTCCGCAACCTCGTCGCCGCCGGAGCCACCCACCCCCGTCCCTCCCCCGGCCCCACCGGACCCCCGCCGACCCGCCCCCGCCCCGGGCAGCCCGGTCACCAATGGCCCCCCCCCCCCCCCCCCCTCCCCCCCCCCCCCCGCCCCCCCGCCCCCCAAAACCAACCGGCCCCCCCTGGAGCACGGGTGCCCCACCCGCGCGCCCC